>NZ_JBASZT010000382.1:0-20827 GCF_049661145.1 Microbacterium sp. | reverse complement strand
GTCGAAGTCGGCGGGAGCAGCGACGTACCCCACCAGCATGGGGACCCCGGCCTCGGTCGTGCGCACCGCTGCCGCAGTCGCGGTCACCCCGGGAAGGTCCTGCAGCGCGTTCTCGACCTCGCCGAGCTCGATGCGGCGCCCGCCGACTTTGACCTGGTCGTCGGCACGGCCCTGGAACACGAGACCTTCCCGTTCGAACCGGACGAGGTCGCCGGAGCGATAGGCGCGCGGCCAGCCGAGCGTGGGCAGCGGCGCGTACTTCTCGGCATCCTTCGCGGGGTCGAGATATCGCGCGAGACCCACGCCGCCGATGATGAGTTCCCCCACCTCCCCCTCGCCGACCGGTTGTCCCTCGCGGCCGACGACCGCCAGCTGCCAGCCATCCAGCGGCAGACCGATCCGCACCGGGCCCTCGCCGTCGAGGGGTGCGGCGCACGCGACGACGGTGGCCTCTGTGGGGCCGTACGTGTTCCAGACCTCGCGGCCCTCCGCACTCAGCCGCACCGCCAGCTCCGGTGGGCAGGCCTCGCCGCCGAAGATCAGCAGCCGCACGTTCTCGATCGCGTCGACCGGCCACATCGCCGCGAGCGTCGGGACGGTGGAGACGACGGTGATCCCCTGGCGCACGAGCCACGGCGCGAGGTCCTCACCGGAGCGCACGAGGGCGCGCGGCGCGGGCACGAGGCACGCACCGTGCCGCCACGCGAGCCACATCTCCTCGCACGACGCATCGAAGGCGACAGACAGTCCCGCGAGCACCCGGTCCTCCGGCCCCAGCGGAGCGCCCTGCAGAAACAGTGCCGCCTCGGCATCAACGAACGCGGCGGCGGACCGGTGCGTGACGGCGACACCCTTGGGCACCCCCGTCGAACCGGACGTGAAGATGATCCAGGCGTCGTCGCCGACGCCGGGCGGTGGCACGGCGACGATGGCGTGCGTCGACGGATGCGGTGAGTCGCCCGCGAACAGCACCGCCGTTCCGACGGGACGCGCGGGGGCGGCATCGGTGCCGGGTTCTCCGGCCCGGACGGCCGAGTACTCCCCCGCGCCCGTGACGACGCCGCGCACTGCCGCCTCTCCGAAGACGAGCCGGGCACGCTCGTCGGGATCGTCGGCATCGACGGGAACATACGCCGCACCCGCGGCGAGAACGCCGAGGATCGCGATGTAGAGCTCCTTCGATCCCGAGGGCATGCGCACGCCGACACGGTCGCCCCGCCGGACACCGGCGTCATGCAGTCGCGCCGCCGTCGCGCCCACACGCGCCATCAGCTCACGGTAGCTGAGGGCGCCCGACCCATCGTCGATCGCGGAGGCCTCCGGCTGGCGGGCGGTGGTCTCACGGAGGATGTCGATGAGCGTGCGCGGAGCAGAGGCGGCGGCGGATCGGTCGAGAATCGCCTGCGGGAAGGTGGCCGTGGTGATCTTCGACATGCCGCACAGAATATCGAGCGGAGGTGAACCGGAGCGGAAGACCGGCGCGATCACGCTCCCTATTCAGAGGCACCGTTCACCTGTCGTTCACCGAGACAGCGTCCTCCCGTAAGAGTCGGTGTCTAGCGTCATCGCGAGCCCTGCACCAGGGCCGCCTTTCACATGACAACCCGATAGGAACACCCGTGAAGCTCACACGTCTCGCCCAGCTGGGCGCAGTCGCCGCTGTCACCACCCTTGCGCTCGCAGGGTGTGCGTCGACCAGCACGCCGGAATCGACCACCAGCGAGTCCCCCACCTCTTCGGACGTCGAGTTCACCATCGACCCCGCCCTGAGCGGCACCATCACCGCCGGAGGCTCGAGCGCGCAGTCGAACGCGCAGACCGCGTGGACGACCGCCTACAACGCCACCGCCAAGAGCGTGACCATCAACTACGACAAGTCGCAGGGCTCCGGCGGCGGCGTGACCAACTTCCTCAGCGGCGCCTACGACTTCGCCGGTTCTGACGCGCCACTGACGGCCGACCAGACCACCGAGTCCGAGGCCCTGTGCACCGAGGGTGGCGTCAACATCCCTGTCTACCTCGACGGCGTCGCCATCATCTTCAACATCCCCGGCGTCACCGAGCTCAGCCTGAGCGGTGAGACGATCGCGAAGATCTTCAGCCTGCAGATCACGGACTGGTCCGACCCGGCCATCACCGCCGACAACGGCACGGAGTTGCCGGCAGGGACCATCACGACGGTCGCGCGCTCCGACGGCTCGGGTACGACGCAGAACTTCACCAACTACCTCGCCGCGACGCAGTCGTCGGTGTGGGCGTTCCCAGCGGGCAAGGACTGGCCGGTCGAGGGCAACGTGTCCAAGCAGAAGGGCGGCTCGGGAGTCGTCGACGCCGTCAAGGCCGGCACCGGCACCATCGGCTACGCCGACCACTCGGCCATCGGCGACCTCGACGCCGCGGCGGTCGTCCAGGATGGCACCGCCATCCCGTACAGCCCCGAGGCCGTTACGGCGACCTTCGAGGCCGCAGCGGTCGACGCCTCCAACGGCGTCGCCGGTGACCTCTCGAAGACGTTCGACTACAGCAAGCTGACCACCGAGACCTACCCGATCCCGCTGGTGTCGTATGCGATCACCTGCACGACGTTCCAGGACACCACTCAGGCCGAGCTCGTGAAGTCGTACCTCGGCTTCGTGACGAGCACGCTCGGTCAGTCGGTCGCCGCGAAGAACGCCGGCTCGGCCCCACTGCCGGACTCGGTGCTCGCCGACGCCGCCGAGACGCTGGCCGCCATCAAGTAGTCACTCTGCCACCCTGGCCCGATCCGCGCTCCTTACGGATCGGGCCAGGGCTGAGCAGGGGCCTCGGTCTCCGAGGCTCCCGCTGAGCACCACTGCGCAGAGCTTCCTTCCGCCCGCACCAACCCGAGGAGTGATCATGACAACGCTCGACCAGGAGAGTCCCCGTGGCTGACCTCGCCGTCGCCCCCTCGAAGCCCACCTCGAACATCGTCGGCAAGCGCCGTGCCGGCGACTCCGTCTTTCTGGGACTGTCGACCACCGCCGCCGTCTCGATCATGATCATCCTGGCCGGGGTGGCGATCTTCCTGATCCTCAAGGGGCTGCCGGCCATCACCGCGAACTGGTCCGAAGGCGACCTCGCCGGTTACCAGAACAACAGCTGGGCGAACTTCTGGGACTACGTCGGACCGCTTCTGTGGGGAAGCATCTGGGCGGCGCTGATCGCGATGGTGCTCGGAACTCCCGTGGCCATCGGCATCGCGCTGTTCATCTCGCACTACGCACCCCGGCGGCTCGCCGGTGCCCTCGGTTACATTATCGATCTGCTCGCCGCGGTGCCGTCGATCGTCTTCGGTCTGTGGGGAATCATAGTGATGCGGCCCCTCCTGCTGCCGCTGGGTCAGTTCCTCAACCAGTACCTGGGATGGATCCCCCTGTTCGAGGGGCCCGTCTCAAGCACGGGTTCGACGATGCTCGCTGGAGGCGTCGTGCTCGCCGTGATGATCCTGCCGATCGTCACCTCGATTACCCGTGAGATCTTCCTGCAGACCCCGGGCCTGCACGAGGAAGCCGCCCTCGCCCTCGGCGCCACCCGCTGGGAGATGGTGCGACTGGCCGTGATTCCCTATGCCCGCAGCGGCATGGTGTCGGCGACGCTGCTCGGCCTCGGTCGTGCTCTCGGCGAGACGATGGCTATTGCCCTGATCGTCTCACCGAGCCTGATCTACTCGGTGCTCGTGCTGACCGACGGCTACAACTCCCAGACCATCGCGGCGAACATCGCGCTGAACTTCCCGATCGCGACCGACCTGCAGCGCTCCGCGCTCATCGGCACGGGCCTCATGCTGTTCGTCGTGTCGCTCGGGGTCAACATGCTCGCCCGCTACATCATTGGCGCGACCGGCCCCGGGGCCAAGGGTCGCCGCAAGAAGGGGAAGCGCTCGTGAGCACCGCCACCACAACCCCCGCAGCCGCGTCGCAGGCACCCGCCGGCCTCTCGCTCACCAGCGGCCAGTTGCCGCGCCGGATCGAGCCGATGCTGCTCGTCGCTGCGCTCGTCGTGGTCGCCGGCATCCAGCTCGTCCTCTCCGCCTTCAACGTCGCCACCTGGCTCATCTTCAGCGCCCTGCTCTACCTCGTCGCCATTGGCGTCGCGTCGAGCATCGCGGAGAACCGCCGCAAGGCCACCGACCGCGTGATCCGTGGACTCGTCACGGCCGCGTTCGTCCTGGCAGTCGCTCCCCTGATCTCCACCCTGTGGACCGTGGTGTCAAAGGGCATGGGTGTCCTCAGCCTGGACTTCATCACACAGGTGGGCGGCTCGGCGTTCGATGCGGAGACTCTCGAGGTCGTCGCGACCCCCGGGGCCCTGCAGGCGATCGTCGGCACGCTGATCATCACGGGCATCGCGGCCCTCATCTCGGTGCCGATCGGCGTGCTCGCCGCGGTGTACCTGGTCGAGTACGCGCAACCGAAGAACCCGCTGCGCCGGACGATCACCTTCCTCGTGGACGTGATGACCGGCATCCCGTCCATCGTCGCCGGTCTGTTCGCCTTCTCGCTGTTCGCACTCATCGTCGGGCCGAAGGCGTTCAGCGGGTTCTCCGCCTCGATCGCGTTGTGCGTGCTGATGATCCCGATCGTGATCCGCTCGACCGAGGAGATGCTGCGCCTCGTACCGGCGGACCTGCGCGAAGCATCCTTCGCACTCGGCGTGCCCCGTTCGACGACGATCATCAAGGTCGTGCTGCGCACCGCCGCGAGCGGTATCATCACCGGTATCGTGCTGGCCGTGGCCCGCGTCGTCGGCGAGACGGCTCCGATCTTCATCGCTGCCAGCTTCACCGACAACTTCAACGCCAACCCGTTCCAGGACCCGATGCAGACCCTCCCGGTCATGGCGTATACCGCGTACAGCTTCCCGGGTCAGGACATCGATGCCTCCCAGGCCCAGGCCTGGGGTGCAGCGCTGCTGCTCGTCATCCTCGTCGTCATCTTCAACCTCATTGCCCGCATCGTCGCGAAGATCTTCGCGCCGAAGGCTCGCTGAGCCCCGTCAAGCAAGGAATAAGCCACTCGTGTCCAAGCGCATCGAAGTCGAGAACCTGAACGTCTACTACGGTGACTTCCTGGCCGTGGAGGGCGTCTCCATGGAGATCGAGCCCCGGGCCGTCACCGCCTTCATCGGCCCCTCCGGATGCGGGAAGTCCACCTTCCTGCGAACCCTCAACCGCATGCACGAAGTGATCCCAGGTGCACACGTGAAGGGCAAGGTACTGGTCGACGGCGACGACCTGTATGGCCCGGGCGTCGACCCGGTGCTCGTGCGCCGACACGTCGGCATGGTGTTCCAGCGCCCCAACCCCTTCCCCACGATGTCGATCAAGGAGAACGTGCTGGCGGGCGTCAAGCTCAACAACAAGCGCATCTCCAAGAGCGACGCGGACGCCCTCGTCGAGAAGTCACTGCAGGGCGCGAACCTGTGGAACGAGGTCAAGGACCGGCTCGACAAGCCCGGCTCGGGCCTCTCCGGCGGGCAGCAGCAGCGCCTGTGCATCGCTCGGGCGATCGCCGTCTCCCCCGATGTCCTCCTCATGGACGAGCCGTGCTCCGCGCTCGACCCGATCTCGACCTTCGCGATCGAGGAGCTCATCCAGGAGCTCAAGGCGGACTACACGATCGTCATCGTGACGCACAACATGCAGCAGGCCTCGCGTGTGAGCGACAAGACGGCGTTCTTCAACATCGCCGGCACCGGCAAGCCGGGGAAGCTCATCGAGTACGACGAGACCAACACGATCTTCACGGCGCCGTCCGTGCAGGCCACGGAGGACTACGTCTCCGGCCGCTTCGGGTGAGCTGCGCGCACGCGATCCGCGCGGCCGTCACCTGGCTCAGTCGCGGGGGCTCAGCAGATAGGCGTTCATCGACGCCGTGAGTTCGACGTCGTGCGCAAGCGCCGTACCGTCGACGGCGACGATCGGCGCCGCAAGGCGGACGCTCGAGACGAGCCACGCGGCATCCGCGACAGGCAGGGCGGATGCCGGGACGCTCTCGTAGGCGGTCGCGAAGCCCGCGGCGGCGAGGTGCTCGAACAGGCTCAACTGGGTAGTGCCGCGGAGGATGCCGGCGTTCGGCGCGGGCGTGACGAAGGAATCGCCGCGGCGGAGGATGAGCGAGGCGGTGGGAGCTTCGAGCACGAACCCGTCGCTCGTCGTGAACACTGCGTCGTCGGCGCCGCGGCGGCGGGCCTCGCGCAGCGCCGCCATGTTGACGGCGTACGACAGCGTCTTCGCTCCGAGCAGCAGCCACGGCGCGCGGACGGGAGCGTCCAGCGCGTAGCCGCGATCGAGCGTGACGACGTGGATGCCGCGGGTGCGCGCAGTGGTGTTGTCGGCGGCGGTGGCCGCCGTGACCCACGCGGTCGGTGTCGGCCCATGCTCGATGCCGCGACTGAGGATGAGCTTGATGACGGACTCCCCCGGTCCGCACTGCGTCGCGGCTCGGCCGACCGCCTGGCGCCACTGCCGCAGGTTCGGCTGCGGCAGGTCGCACAACCGTGCGGAGTGGGCGAGGCGGTCGAGGTGCGCGGTGACCTCCTGCGGATGGCCGTCGACGACGCCGATCGACTCGAAGATGCCGTCGCCGCGCTGCGTGCTGAGCTCGCCGACCGTCAGGGCCGGAGCGGCGGGGTCGACGGAGGTGAAGGTACCCGCGAAGTCGTCGCCCGCATCGCCGTCTGCCACCGGGTCGATCATCAGCGCGAAGTGCAGTGCCATGCTCCGAGCCTAGGCCGCCGCGTGGATAGCGTCTCGTCGCGGGAATGCCGGTGGCGGTGTCGCACGTTACACTTGAGCAGCCGGGCCGCAGTAACCCCGGGCTCCATCTTTCGCCGCTGCGAGCGGCCACGCGCCGAGAGGCGTTCTGCGGCCCGGCACTTTCTTGCCCAGCGGGTGCCCGCGTGGTGCTCAAGTACCCGCGCCACCCCACCGGTGATCGAGTGCCGCGCCGACCCCACCGGTGATCGAGTGCCGCGCCACCCCACCGGTGATCGAGTGCCGCGCCGAAGGCGCGGTGTATCGAGATCACGGAAGCATCGTCCGAACCTCACGCCTCAATGCGCGAGATCACGGCAACCACATCAGGTCAGCATCTCCCGGCGCCAGAGGCCCGCGCAGGCCGTCAAGTCGCCGGCGTAGGTGTCCAGGCGCAACGCACGCGCCGTGAAGGCTGCGGCTCGGTCGGGCTCGGTACGGTCGTGGTCGTCGGCGAGATCGAGCGCGCCGGCGGCCTCCACGCGGCAGAAGGATGCCGCACGGTCGAGCGCCACCGCGAAGTCGCCGGCGAATACGCCACGCAGTATCTCGTCCACGAGTGCTCCCAGTTCCTCCGGCCCCGCGGGGGTCGGGGCGCCGGCGACGACATCGTCCACGGTGTTGCGCACGGCCCGCCCGCGTTCGTACAGCAGCGCGGCAGTCCGCGGGTCGTCGCGCACCATGAGCTGCAGCAGGTACAGGCGCCAGAGCGCGCCGGGGAGCGAGAGCGCCGACGCGTGCGACCACAGTTCCGCGATCGTGTCGATGCCGTGCGCATCGGTGAACGAGACGAGTCGATCGAGCACGTCGTCCGTCGGCTCCTCGCGCACGCGCGTGATGAGCGCGGATGCCGTCGCGTGTGCCGCCCGCGACACTTCCGCCGGATCGGTCGATCCGAATCGGCGGTCGAAGGTGTCGGCGGGGCGCTGCACCGGACGGTGGTATTCGCGCGGGTCGTCACTCACCCGTCAAGGCTACCGGCGCCGGTAAGCTGGCGGTCACGGGCCTCTAGCTCAGTCGGTAGAGCATCGGACTTTTAATCCGCGGGTCGTGGGTTCGAGCCCCACGGGGCCCACGCGAAAAAGCCCCGGTCAGACGGTGAATCTGCCGGGGCTCTCGCGTGCGACTGTGGCTCAGTCGGCACCGTTGCGTGGGTTCTGCGTGGAGATCGGCACGGATTGGCGCGGAATAAGGGCCGCCGCAGCGCTCGCCGCCTGAGCCCCGACGCCATCTAATAGGTGGCTGTACGTGTCGCTCGTGATCGCCACCGAGGAGTGGCCGAGCCGCTTCGATACAACCGCCATCGGGACGCCAGCCGCGAGCATGAGCGATGCCTGCAGGTGACGCAAAGCGTGGAACTTCACAACCGTTAGCGGCGTGCCCCCTAACGTCGCATCGGCGGCGAGGTTAGCGCGATAGTCGGCGTCGTTAACGGCTCGGCGAACGACGGCTGAAAGCGCGGGCGTCTTGTGCTGTGCGAGCTCGGCGGATCGACGCGGCTTCAACTCCTCGGCGAGGGCGGCGAGCTGCGCGTCGTCGAGGCGAGCGACCCGCTGCTCTGCGTTGTACCGAGCGATGAGCGCGGGCAGCCCGCGGGTCAGACGTTCGGGAGAGAGCGGCGTGCCGTCCGCGGCGGTGAAGACGGCGCCCGTCTCGGTCCACGCATCCCCGAGACGACGGCGCTCGACATCCTGTCCTTCGGCGTGGCGACGCAGCATGGCGATCGTGTCGGCGTCGAGGTCGACCATGCGGTGCTCACCGGCCGAGGTCTTCGGCGCCTGCGTGATGAGCTTCGCCCCGACGAGCACGACCTGTTGGCGCACCACGAGACGCGCGCGGTCGAGGTCGACGTCGAGCCACGTCAGTCCCGCCAACTCCCCGCGCCGCAGTCCGGTGAACATGGCAAGTTGTACGACTGGAGCAAGCGCCTCGCCCCGCGCATCGAGCCACGCCAGGAAGCGCCCCGCCTCCTCGGGCTGCCACACCTTCACGCGCGGCCGTGCCACCGTGACACCGTCCATCCGCGCCGTCGGATCTTGCGGGATGCGGCCCCGCTTGTACTGCGTGCGCGCGAAGCTGCGTGCGGTGGCGTAGATCCGCGAGAGTGTCGCGGCGGTCATGTCAGGCCGCATCTTCCGCACCTCGTCGAGCAGGTGCTCCAGGTGGTCGGCTGTCAGTTCCGCGAGCTTGACGCCACCGAGGATCGGCTTCAGGTAGCTGTCGAGGTGCTGCCGGTACGAGCGCTCGGTCGAGGCGCGCAGCTTCCCGTCGCGCACCTTGCGGTCGAGCCACGAGTCGAGCGCTCCCCCGACAGTCTGGCGGCGGTCGACGATGGGACCGATCTTCGCCGCTTCGCGCGCCTCGTCACGGGCGGCGATGGCGGCACGCTGCGACGAGAAGCCCGCCTGGCTCACCTGCTTGCGCTGCCGCCTCGGTTGACCTCGAAGCTGAACGACCACGGGCACGCGCAGCCGCGCGACGGCCGCGAGCAGGTGCGGGTGTGCCGCTGGAAGACACCGGGCCTCGGCTTCGGCGCGCTCACGGCCGCTCCCCGTCGAGGTAGGCCTCGATCTGATCGAGCGTGAAGCCGTAGCCGGTGCGCTCGTCAGCAAGAACGAAAGTGCCCGTCTCGGCGTCGCGCAGGCCGTACGTGCCGTAGCCGAGCGACCGAGGGTCGCGCCGTCGCGACCGACTCAGCGTGAGCCCTTGCCGCTCAGCAGCTCGTCGGACGGCGTTCTCGCGAACTTTGTCGGTCGTCATGTTGTCTCCTCCGTGGCGGGATGATGCTGTAAGCGTACTGGAAGCGATGCTTTAAGGGATGCGTGACTCAGCTAAGGGACGTTCTGCAGGCTCGTTAGAACCTCGGCGCAGGCGACGCGGATCTCCTCGTAGGCGCGTTCGTGCCCCCACGCCGGCATCCGCCACGGGTTGAGTACCCAATGCGCCTGCACGTTCGCACCTGGAGCGGTCCGCTCGATGCTCTGCGCGACAGCCGGTGACAGCGCGACGAGGAGGTCGTACCGGGCGGCGTCCGCAGCCGTGAACTGTCTCGCGACGTGCGCTGATCCGTCGAGGCCATGCCGCGCCGCGCATGCCGCTGCCCCGTCATCCATCGGTTCGCCAACGTGCGCGGCGACGCCAGCCGACGCGACCTCCACTGCCACGCCGCTCTCGCGCGCCATCCGGCGCAGCAGCAGCTCAGCGAGCGGTGATCGGCAGATGTTGCCCGAGCACACGAACAGCACTCGCGGGGGCCGACGTCGCTCGTCCACGAGGCGTCGCACCTCGGGCCAGGACGCCGCGAAGCCGGGGTGCAGATTCCGACCCCCGACGTCGCCCAACGGCACCCACTCGTGCCGCGTCGCTTCCGCGCTGGCGGGCGGCGTGCCGAGCGACCGCGCGCGCTTTCGCAGCCTCGCGACGACCGTCGTGTACGTCCAGCCGGGGACGGGCCCTGCGACATGCTCGGCGCCTGTCAGCCGCACGTCGTCAGGGGTGAGTCCCGACTCCTCGCGAGCCTCACGCAGCGCCGCGTCGACCGCAGTCTCGCCGGTAGCGAGTGCGCCGCCCGGGATCGACCACGTTCCACCGTGCTGCACCCACGCCGCGCGGTGCTGCAGGAGGACTCGTCCGCGGTCCGCGACGAGCAAACCCGCTGCGCTGCGCCCCCAGGTCAGCACGCGCTCACGCTCGATCCCCGTAGCCGATCGCTGGGTGGAAACGACGACTCCGTGTCGACCAGTCGAATACCAGCGTGCCGGCGTCGTCGCGGCGCGTGAAGACGCGCTCACGACGACGCCACTGCGTGATCACCACGGCGGCATCGACCTGCGCTGCCACCGCCGCGAGCGTGGCCTCGTCGGGCTCGACTCCTGTCGCGGCGATCGACTCGCGCACCAAGCGCGCGCGCTCGGCGGCCGTCAGCGCCCCTTCTCCACGCCGGGCCACCACTAGCGCCCCATCCGTCGTCCCAGCGCCCCGATCGGGAGCGACGCAGCGTCGCGAGCTAGACCGCGCAACGCGGCTGAACGAGACACCTCGCGACGATCCGGCCCCTGCGTTGTCCGCTTGATCGGCGTACCTGACCGAGGCACCGTGAGTGCAGCGCGGCCGGTGTCACCTCGCTCGACGAGCTTGAGGTGCAGCATCCCGATGACCGTCGGGATGTCGTCGTGGGCGCCGACCGGGTTCGATAGCTTCACGCCGGTATTCGTCTCGACGATGTGTGTCGCGACGAACTGCTCGACCAGCTCGGAGTCTTCCGGCATCTCCAGCGCCCGGTCACGCAGAGCGATGAAGAGCGACCGCGCGAGGGTGTTCACGCTGGCCGCTGAGAAGACGAACTCTTCGACGGTGACGCCGGCGCGGTCGAGCCCCTGTGTGAGCCCCTCGGCTTGGTGGCGGTCATAGAGCACGGCGCCGACGCGGTATTCGCGGGCGAGGCGCTTCACCGTCTCCTCGACCTCTGACAGGTCGACGCGGCCCGCTTTCCCCGCTCCAGGTCGCCAGTACGTCAGACGGTCGACGACCGTCACTCGTCCGCCCTGACGCTGCTCGCTGTGGCCGATGACGAACGCCGACAGGTCGCGGCGGGTGCCGAGGTCGAGGGCGGCGAAGTAAGCCGTGCCGGGGTACGGCGGCAGGACGAGCGGCTTGCTACGGATCGCAGCGGCCACGTCCTCGGGGGACGTCAGCGCATCGTCACCCTCAGCCCATTCGCAGAGGATGAGACGGCGGTACTCGGCCGCGGTGAGCGAGCGCAGTGTCGCGGCGATCTCGCCCGGCGTCCACCATGGCGACGGGCCGGGGTTGCGAGATGCCCGCCACTCTTCAGACGTCTCGGCCTCGTGCCAGACCTTCGCCCCGAGCCCGTTCGGTGAGCCCGCCGTGCCGATGACGATCAGGCGGGAGCCCGGCACCTTCGGCAGCGCCGAGACGATCGCCGACCATAGCCGGCGCATGTTCGCGGTCGATGGCCAGATGCCGAGCTCGTCGACGATGATCAGCCACGGCCGAAGACCGAACGCTGACGCGCCGTCCGACGTCTCGACGCTCAGGCTCGCGCCGCCACGGCGCACGGTGACAGTCCGCGCGCCAACCTCGACCGCGCCCGGCAGCCCCGGCGTGCGCCCGACCATCCCGGCGAGAGCGTCCATGAAGAGAGCAGCCTGATCGGCGTCGGCAGCGTAGATGTACGAGCGCGAGCGAGCGGGCGCCTGAGTGAGCAGCAGTGCCAGGGCGACACCGGCGATGTCGGTCGTCTTCGACATGCCGCGGCCGCGCAGGAGGTTGTGCCTGCGGGGGCCGTCGCGGTCGATGATCGCCGCGGCGTCCTTCCGCTGGAAATCCTCGGCGACCTCCCCCCAGGTGCGCCCCTCTTCGAGAACGAATGCCGAGAGGAGAGCGAGCGGGTGGATGGCGTTCATGACTGGGGCTCCAGGCGGGATTCGATCGCGGGCGGCGCTGCGTCGAGGACTTCGCGCAGCACGTCGCCCGGCGTGTCCAGCTCGACGATTCCGGCCGCCTCACGCGCCGCGATTGCAGCCGCCCCTCTCTCGGCGATGGCGTGCAGGTCGACCATGAGCGTCTGGGCGGCGGCGCGCTCTTTCGCGAGGGCGGCCTCGCTGCGCGGGTCGAGTCCCAGCGTCGCCCGCGCCTCGGCAGCGAGCTTCTCGAAGTGCTTCAGCCAGTGCAACGACGCCGCGCGCGGTTCCATCGTCTCGGGATCGATCGTGCCGACCTGTTCCAGGTGCCGACGGAGGAGGGCAACCTGCGCCTCGGCAGTCGCCCACGCAGCGACCGCCTCGGGGTAATCGCCGAGGTCTTTGCGATCCTCGACGAGCCCGGCTGCAAGCTGTCGTGCGAGACGGCCATAGACGCGCGGAGAACGCGCGCCCGACTTGACCGTCATGGCGTTGCCCTTCGGGAACGGCGGACGCGTCCCGTTCGCCGGCGTCCCGGACCGGTCCGCGCTCGTCATGCTCCTGCCCCCATCGAGGCGAGGTCGCGCTTCAGCGCGGCGGTGTCGATGTGCCCCCACGGCGTGTCGTTCGCGGGGGTACCGAGCGGAAGAGCTGCGAAACCGGTCACGCGGGCCTCGACGCTGCCGGGGACGACGCGGATGCCGAGATGGGCGAAGAGCGCGGCCTCCAGCGCCGTCACACCCACCCCATGTGTCTCGATCGCTGACGTGCAGCGCGGGCACACGTGTACCCAGAGCCGTTCAGCCTGACGCCGCCCGCCGAACGCACGCGGGTCGAGGTCGAGGGAGTGCCAGGCCTCTGCTGACTCGGAGGCCAGCGCTGCAACGCTCCCGACGCCGCAGGCCGCGCAGCCGAGGATGTCGCTGTCGGTCGGCACCGGGATGAATCGCGGCTTGTCGACGCGAGCCTTCAGCCACGCCGCGAGTGCGCGCCGTGCTTCACTTCGATGCTCGGGAGTGACGTGACCCCACGGGGCGGCGTTCGCGGTGCCCTCACGCCCCTCGGGCTGACGACTGTAGGCGAGCGACATCGCAGGCACGAGGGCGTGCTGCAGAAGTGCCGAGAGTTCCTTCGCCGACGCGACGGCCGAGACGAAGCCGGTGGCCGCGTCATCGACTCGCACGGGTGCCCCGAGCATCTCTCCGACAGCCAGCACGGCGTCGAAACGGTCGAGCGCGACCTGCCGTGCGCCCTGAGCAGCAGCGAGGCTCGGATATCGATGAGCGAGCGTCTCGGCGCGCTGACGTCGTTCGCGGCACCCGGCGCACCGGCCGAAACGAGCGACATGCTGCTCGGCGAGACGGCCGTCGCGACTGAACGTGTTGACGGTCACCGACTCGACATGTGCAGCATCGGTCACGACACCGCACGCCGCGCAGGCGAACTCCTCTCCGGTCAAGGTGACGGTGACGCCGACGGCGAGTGCCGACTCGGGGGGCGTGGTGATGGTCATGGTGTTCTCCTCAGGGTGGGGTCAGAAGCGGAGCAGCCGTCGAGCGGCAGCCGGGTCGGTGATCGGTTGGTCGTTCACGGTGACGCGCGGACTGTCGGCGCGCTGTACGCCCGTCTCCCGCGTTGGAACGGACGGCGGGGGTGCTGGAGCGTCGGCGGTCGCGTTCGTGCGCTGGACGGAGCTGACGACGCGGAGCGGGCGGAATGCGCGGCGGGGCTCCGGGGCGACGGGTGGTTGCGGCTCGGCGGCGCGACGCATTGCGGTCTGTGCGCGAGTGACGTCGCTCGATGCGGCGATCATGGTCGGGCGGGACTGGGGGCGGGGCATGGTCAGACCTCCTCGTACGGTTCGATCGCGCTCAGCGGCACATCGCAGATGAACTCAGGGCCGCCCGTCCACATGACGAGTTCCTGGAAATGCGCGTGCATCCACTCGGGCCGGATCTCGGCGGTGTACAGACGTTGGCCGGCGCCGTTCCGCCCCCAGTAGCCGATGTAACGACGCGCCCGGTCAGGCGTCGTCGTCCACGAGAGGCCATCGACGTATCCGTCGGCCGCGGCGCGGTAGAGCCTGAGCGGCGTCGTGGGTCTGGCGCTTGGCACGCGGAATCCGTTCCACACGAAGTCGACGTAACGCCACCAGCCGAGCCAGTCACTGCGGGCAGCGATCGTCAGCGGCGGAACATGTCGCGTCATCGACGCCCACGTGCGCGACAGAACGATCGCGAGATGGTCGGGCCGGTACGGGCCGGGCTCCCTGAAGAGAGCGCGGAGATCGTCGACCTCGCGCCCTCCACTCAGGGCGCGATCTCTCGCGAACGCGAGGAGCCGCATCGGCGCGAAGAGGTCAGTCGGCGTGCTCATCTCGTTTCCTTGTCGCTCGCGCCGTCGTTACGGTCGGCCTCGCCGATGAGCGCTCTGAGCGCGTCTAGATCCACCGCGAGCTCGTGCAAAGCGCGCTGGACGCGGGGCACGCAAACGAGCCGCGGCGACCGCCGGCATGGCTCGCCGACGCTGGCCTTGTGTGCATCGCATGACACCCGCAGTGCCGCATCGGCGCCGTGCACCCACCGTTGAGGCCGCGCGCTGCGTCGCCCTCGTCTGCGGGCGCTCACGTCGTCACCGCCCTCGCGCGCGCGAGCCAAGCGCCGCACACACCCCGCGCGGTTCGGAAGCATGGAGCGCCGACGCTCGCGTCATGCTCATCGCAGGCAGCGGTCAGGGCGACCGGGACGAGCTGCGATGCGCGCAGGCGAGCGATCGTCAGAGCTGCGGGTGGCTCCTGAACGACGAAGCCGCGGTGGTGGGCCTTCTCGCGTTCGGCCGCGCGCCGCTGCTCGACGTCGAGCATGAGGGCGAGGTCGGATGTCGAGGTGGTGCGGGCACGTGATGTCATGAGCGGTTCCTCTCGATGGGTAGTGGGGCATAGACGTCGAGCTTCTGACCGCGACGCACCTTGCGGCTGACGCTGAAACCACATGCCGCGAGCGGCCCGGCGTTCTTCGTGAGCATCGTGCTAAGCCCCGCGGGCGTCTTCGGGAGCCATGTGTCCGCGCGCCCACCAGGCGGCAAGCTTGCACGGATGGCGACGAGCGCTTCAGCGGGCGCCATGGTCAGAGGCAGACGACCGGCCGATTGAGCGGCACGTAGCCACCCGACGACGGCCTGCACGAACGGGTCGGACTCGGCGACCTCGCGCACGAGATCCGTCGTCAGCTCCTGGAATGCGCCGTCGATCGCCGGGTCGAGCGCGCGCAGCACGTCGCTGTAGTCGGCCTGTCGCGGCCGCTCCCGTGTCATCTCGCGCACCTTCGGCAGATGTCGCAGGACGTGCACGACGTCGTCGAGGACGGCGCCGAGGATCACCGGGTGCGCCGCGGCGAACTCCCCGCGCAGGCCCGCCTCGCTGACGCGATCGGCAGCTCGGATCGCCTCGCAGTGGATCGGCAGGATGCGCTCCAGCGCGTCGGGTTCGAGAAGCGGGATCGACAGGCCGGTGATGAGCCCCGTTCGCCGGATGCTGCGGACGTACATGTCCTCGTCGGTGAACAAGGACCGGCGCTCGTCGGTGCCGCCCGTGACGAGCCGGCAGATGAAGTTGCTCGTCTCGACGCTGACGCTCGTAACGTTGTCCCACGCGACGACGAAGCGGGCTCCCGCGGCGACCAGCGCGTCGCGCTCATCCTTGCCGAGGGCACCACCCAGCTCGTCACGAGGGTCGAAGACGGAGGCGATGGCGAGAGCGCGCGTCGTCTTGCCGCTCCCGGCTCGTCCGTGAGGGAAGAGCAGCGGTCTGGCGATGTCGCTGAAGCTCGCGGCGGCGAGCCAGCCGCGGACTACCAGCCACCGCGCATCCCGCTTGCCCCATCCAAGCAGCGTCCGCATCGTCTTCCCACCGTCGCCACCCTGCGGCTCAGGGAGCGGCCTGCTGGCGCGGCTCAGCCGGAAATGCACGCCCTTGGGCGGCGTGTCGCGGACCTTCCACCCCTTCGGGGTGACGACGATGCAGCGCTGCGAGTGCAGCTCGCCGAGGTCGATAACGATGCGGTCGGGCCGTGTGCGAACGGCGCGCAGATGCAGGTCGGCCGAGGGAGCAGCCTGCGGGGCGAGGTCGAAGGCCCAGGTGAGCGCCTCGACGAGCGCCGAGCGCGGGATGCGGGGCGAGTAGCCCTCGGCGGCGAGCCGCAGCACGCCGAGGGCTTTCCCTTCGCCCTTCGGCGTCAGCATGACGGCGCGGCCGCCACGCCTGGGGACGACGAACGGCTCGCCTGCGGGGGTCGTGAACAACTCGAATGTCTCATCGAGCACGCGACGGGCGGCGACGATCGGGTCTTCCTTCACAGCGCCGTCACCCCCTCGGCGCGCATGTCGCCGATCACCCGAGCGAGAACGCGCTCCATGTCGGCTTCGAACTTCCGCGCGTTGTACTTCTCGACGTACGGCCCGCGCAGGTGCTCGACGAACATCTCGAACGCGGCTCGACCGCCACGGCGCCCGATGCACGCTCGCGCGGCGAGGCCGACCTGTGCGAGCAGGTGCGTGTTGCCGACCTCGCAGACCGGCACGGCGGTCATCTCGGCGCGCAGGAGCGGCGAGGGCTCACCGTCGGGTAGGCGATCGAGCCACGCGGCGACATCATCGGCCGGCACGTGTTGCGCAGGCCTGCGTACGGCCTCGGTGCGCAGCGCGTCGAGCCAGGCATCGGGCAGCTCGGCGATGTCCTCACGCAGCGGTGCCGTGATGCGGTCGCCCTGCCCGTCATACCAGCGGTACCGCGAGCCGTCGCGGAGGCGCGAGGGCCAGACGACGGCGAAGCGGTGGTGGTGCTGGATGAGCTCGACCGATTCGAGGGCGCGCTCACTCAGGCGCGCGCCGTCGGGGATCTCGTAGAAGGCGATGCGGGTCGGCGACGTCGCACCGTGCCGGGTCGAGTAGGCGGTCAGCGGGAGGGCGCCCAGGCGTCGTGCCATCGCGTCGATCGCGTCGGGGCCGTTCTTGCCCGCGGAGTGGTCGGCGCCGTCGATGTCGAATCCGACGAGCCACGACGGGACGCGAAACCCGACGTTGCCGCTCGGGTGCGCGAGAGCATCCGTTTCGGCGAGGTCGAGGCTCGTCTCGCCGACGTAGCCGGTACGGCCAGCGAGTGGCGGTGACTTCTTGCCACGAGGGAGCGGCACGAGTCCCTCGGCAACGAATGAGCGCTCCTCGGGGTAGACCCGCACGGCCTTCCGGAACGGCTTTGGGGCGTTCATGAGCGCCCCCTCGCGTCGAGAGCGGCACGAAGGGCGGCGACGGCTGCCTCCAGATTGCAGAGACGGTGGAGCAGGTGGGACCGCGAACGGGGGCGCTCGCGACGCCGCGGCATGGTGGGCCGAGGACGTGCGCGCCGAGCCTCGGCGGTCACCGCTCGACCTCGGGGCAGGAGGTGAGGTCGAGCACGGCACGGTCGAGGCGGTGCATCCGCAGCAGCGTCTCGGTCAGGTCGACCTCGTGGCACCACCGTCGCCACATCTCGGCACGACGCTCGGCGAGGGCTTCGGGTGTGTTGTCGTCGGGGAACTCGACCCATCGCGCCAGGGCGTTCTCGCGCTCGACGGTGCGGAGCCAGAGGGCCGATCGACGGGCATGGACGGTGAGCCCGCGTGGCCGGCGCTTCCAGGTGCAGGGCTCCATCCGGCGCGCACCGCAGCTCGGGCAAGCCACGACGTGCGGATCATTCGGGAGGGTGCGCGTCAGGGTGGAGGAATGGCCGGTCAGTGGGATATTCTCGACCTGGATCGGGAACTTGCGGGGCGTTCGGCTATCGGGCCGGGCGCCCCGTGTCGTTGCGTTCGACATGGGGTTGCTTCCTGCTGGGGCTTGGCCGGTGGCGGCGACCTCGCGGGATCGGGTAGAGCGGCAACCTGTGGCGGGGCGTGTCAGTCAGTCGCGGGCGTCTCGTCGGCGGCCGGCGCCGGGTCGTCGAGGAGTGCGGCGGGGTCGATGCCCAGCGAGCGGGCGAGGTCGGCGGTGCGGACGAAGAAGCGCTGACCGATCTTCATCACGTGGACGGGGAACTCCCCCGCGGCATGCAGGTCGTAGGACGTCGCTCGCGCAAAGCCGAACAGCCGACCCGCGACGGGAAGCGTGACCAGCGGGGGAAGCGTGCGCAGATCGGCAAGGCGCACCGTCCGACGCGGGGTAGTTGCGGTGAGGGTCATGCGTCCAGCGTGCTACTTGTGTACCGTAAATCCAAGCGATAAATTACGGTCATGCCCATGACAATTCCATTCCCGGATCCGCAGCTCGCAGGGCAACCGCCGCTCAGTCTGATGCGGAGCTCGGTGATGCTCGGCGAGGAGGCGCACGACAGCGTGCGCGTGCAGCTCACCCCGGTGTCGACGATCGAGTACGAGGTCGTGCCGGTCGACGTCGAAGGGCGAACGGGGCTGCTGTACTACTCCGAGCGCGCGCTGGAGGGCGCCATCGCGCCCGATGAGGAGCCGGTGAGCCGCGTGTGGCTGGCGATGGCGGCCATGACCTTCCTGGAGTCCGGAGACGTGCTCTCGGTCGGCTCGGTGCGCTCTCCCCGACCACGACCGAACTCCGTGCGCCCGGATGACGAGACCCTGCTGCGCGTCATCCGTCGAGCGACCGCTGACGGGGTGTCGGTGCGGGGCTTCTTCGCTCAGCGGTGGGCGGTGTCGCTGCGGACAGCAGACGACTGGATCAAGTACGCCCGAGCACTCCCTGGCGCCAATCTCCCGCCGGCACGGCGGGGACGACCGCGGAAGGCATCGGAGGCATGAGCAGCGACATCGAGCGCGTGTTCGTTGATCTCGCAGATTGGTCAACATGGCCCGATGGCCTCGAAAGGGCTCTTCGGCGACCGGAAGGTGGTAGCGATATAGCCGACCTACTTCGGGGACGCATGTTCCGCGCCTACCACGCGACACGGCTGCTGCCGCACGAGGTCGCGCACGTACGCAGGAGTGGGCTTCGTTGCCTGTCTCGCGAGTTGGTGAGAGACAGGCTCGGCGAGGCAGTTCGCGTCGGCGCGATCAGCGAGGAATATGCCGCTCGATCCCTCGCGCAGAGCGAGGTGACGATCGCGCGCACACCTCAACGGCTGGGCAAGGCGTACCTCTGCGTAGGTCACGAACTGTTCTCATCACCCGAGGCTCAGAGAGGCTTCGACCGGCTCCTCGGCACGTGGGGTGGCGAGGGCATCTATTGGGACGCCGACTCCCCTATCCACATCGGTCGGCCAACGATCCTCGTGGTCGATCTCGCATACGACGCGATTCCTGACGGCTTCCGCGCGAGTCTGACGAATGCATTGCGCGCCCGCATGTTGAACGCGCCGGAATCGGAGCTATCGCAGGTCGCCGAGGGCTACGTCACCTCAGACGTCCCGGCGTCGGCGATCGTCGACATCTGGCAGCCCGGTATGGCCGGCTACGACCGATTCGACGGCCTACCGGGTACTCCTGCCGCTGCACGTCGCGAGAAGGAGCGGCTGACGATGAAGCGCCAGGAGCTCTCCGAGACAATCCGTCTACGGCGCGCGGACTCCCCAACGTGAGTCAGAGGACGGTCGGATCGTCGCCCGCAATTTCCTGGATCGGGTCGATACCTGCGGCGGTCAGGATGGCGTCGAACCACTTGATCGACTCCTCGATGGGGCTCTCCAGCGGGTGCCGAGCTACGCGGGCGTCGTAGGCGGCCTCGGTGACGTGATCCGGCCGGCGTCCGTTCGACGGGATATTGGCTCGCTCCATCCACCGATTGCTCGGGCTGATGTAGAACGGGGGGCCGCCGTTCGGGCCGAAGAAGTCGCGCTTCGGGCCACCATGCCCGGTCACGACGATGCGGTGCGCGTGCTGATGACGTAGCCACCGCAGGCCCACAACCGTCTCGCCGTCGCGGTGAGCTGCGCGAGCGTCTGAATACCGCCCGTCGTGAAGCGAGTGCAGCACGTCGTCGAGCGCGACCGCCCACCACACCGCCTCGACTGCGGCCGACCAGTGGTCGAAGGCGATCGAGCGGGCACGCACGGCGCGATTGTGCGCCTCGATGAGCCCGTGTCGACACCACAGCACCCCGCGCAGCGTCTCGGCGTCCGGGTCCATCTGCCAGCCGTCATCCCAGGAGGGTCGACCGTCCCACGTCTCTGGGCGCAGGAGTTGCGGCGTCATGGAGTCATGCTCGCAGACCGGCTGACTAACGGGGTGCGCGAGCGGGCATTAGGCGGAAGAGGGGGTGTCGCACTCTGAAAAAGAGCGACACCCCTGCGACACCCCATCGACACCCTGGGGCGGTTCTCGGGCGCTAACGGCGGCGACGGTGCTCGGTTAGACGGCGAGGGGGTGTCGCAGGGGTGTCGCACTTTGGGAGGAGCGACACCCCCATCGACACCCTGTATTTCCGCGTGATTCCGCGGCAGAACGGCTCAGGGTGTCGAGGGTGTCGCACTTTGCGGCGTCTGCTGGCACTCTCTCTATTCACCACTAACCTCGGGCTTTCATCGTTGAGGGTCGTTGAGGTGGTGTCGTAGACGTTGAAAGTGCTCCTGATCTGGAAGAATTGTTCTTGCTAAGGGAACGAATCGTCGAGATCGAGGAGCACCTTCAGGGTG
>NZ_JBASZT010000381.1:0-10779 GCF_049661145.1 Microbacterium sp. | reverse complement strand
GCTCGGTGCCGCGCGCCGCGACAGGCGCTCGACCCGCTCGATGGCGGCGCGCGCCGCCCACCAGGCCTCGCCCTCCGATAGCGGGCCGGTCACCGAGGGGATGTCGTGGATCTCGCCGACGCCGATGCCGAATCGCAGTTCTATCCCCACGGGGACAGCGAGCTGCACGAGGAGCGTCGTGGCGATCGCGGTGGACAGATCGGGATAGATCCCCTGCAGTTCGTCGCCCACCGTCGGGAGCAGCTCGCGCTGCGCCGTCGGGGTCTCTTCGGCGACCTCGGCGAGCGCCGCCTCGAGGGTGCGCTGGGCCGACGGACGGTCCGGGATCTGCTTGGATCCGACGATGTCGGCGATGATGACGGCGACCATGCCATCAGGGTCTCACTGATGTTCGAAAAAGATCAAGACTTTCCTAATATTTCAGAGTGTATCACTCTTATGCTTATCGAAACGAGAGGATCGACGATCGCGATCGACCGCGGGACGGACCCTTTTCTGCACTGCGTCAGTTGCCTCTGCACTGTGTCAGTCGCTGCCCAGGGCACGGGCCGCCACCTGCGCGCGGACGATGAGCTCGGCCCGCTGCTCCGCGACCCGCACCGGCGCGGTGCCGCCAGCACCCGTGCGACTGGCGACCGAGCCCTCGATCGTGAGCACGTCCCGCACCGCAGGCGTCAGCTGCGCAGATACCTCGCCGAGGAGCGCATCGTCGGCATCCTCGAGCCCGATGCCCTGCTCTTCGCACGCGCGCACCAAGGAACCCGAGATCTCGTGGGCCTCGCGGAAAGGCACCCCCTGCTTGACGAGCCACTCCGCGACATCGGTCGCGAGCGAGAACCCCGCCGGGGCAAGCTGCGCCATCCGGTCGGTGTCGAAGCGTAGCGTCGCGACCATGCCGGCGAACGCCGGAAGGACGACCTCGAGCGTCGTGACGGAGTCGAAGACGGGCTCCTTGTCTTCCTGCAGGTCGCGATTGTACGCGAGCGGCAACGCCTTGAGTGTCGCGAGCAGGCCCGAGAGGTTGCCGATCAGGCGTCCGGCCTTGCCGCGGGCCAGCTCCGCGATGTCGGGGTTCTTCTTCTGCGGCATGATGCTCGACCCGGTCGAGTAGCTGTCGTCGAGGGTCACGAAGCCGAACTCGCGCGTGTTCCAGATGATGATGTCCTCGGCGAAACGCGAGACGTCGACGGCGATCATCGCGGCGATGAACGCGAACTCCGCCACGACATCGCGGGCGCTCGTGCCATCGAGCGAGTTCTCGGCAGGTCGCGCGAGCCCCAGCCGGTCGGCGACCAGTTGCGGATCGAGGCCGAGGGTGGCGCCGGCGAGCGCACCGCCGCCGTACGGCGACACCGAGGCGCGCACGGACCAGTCCCGCAGGCGCTCCAGGTCGCGCACGAGCGGCCACGCGTGCGCCTGCAGATGATGTGCGAGCAGGATCGGCTGCGCGTGCTGCAGGTGGGTACGGCCGGGCATGATGGATGCCGGGTGCGCCTCGGCCTGCGCGACGATCGCGTCGATCACCCGCAGGATGTCTCGAGCGATGACGCGGGAATGGTCGAGGAGATAGAGCCGAACGAGGGTAGCGATCTGGTCGTTGCGGCTGCGGCCCGCGCGGAGCCGGCCGCCGAGGTCGGCCCCGACCTCAGCGATGAGCGCGGCCTCGAGGGCGCCGTGTACGTCTTCGTCGGCGGGGTGAGCGGTGAGCGTGCCGTCCGCGATGGCCGCCGCGAGGGCGTCGAGGCCCGCGTGCATGCGCTGCTCCTCGTCGGCGTTGAGGTAGCCGGCGGCCGCGAGAGCGGCGGCATGGGCGTGCGAGCCCGCGATGTCGTACGGGGCGAGCACCCAGTCGAACTGGGTCGAACGGCTCAGCGCGGCGAGTTCGGGCGAGGGCCCAGAGGCGAAGCGGGCGCCCCACAGCGCGCCCTCGTTGGTGCCGTCGTGCGTGGTGTCGCTCACCGCACCAGCCTAGCGATGGCGCGGCGCGCGGCTCGTCGCGCAGCAGTGGTGACTGCGGCATCCCTGCTTCGGTTCGGAGGCGTCGATCGGTGGGTCGGATGTCGGAGCATCAGCAATTCGGCGCCTCCGAACGATGGCGCCAGGTGACTCAGTGCGGCGCGAGCCGCCGCGCGATGGCGGCGAGCAGGCGCTCCAGGGGGCCGCGCCCGAACACCAATGCCCAGGCCGTGCAGAACGCCAACGTCACGAGCACGAACGGCCAGAACGGATCCAGCGCCCGGAACCCGAACAGGTCGCCGGTGTCGCCGAGCACGGTGGCGGCGATCGCGGCCCATGCCACGATCTGACCGACATATGCGGTAAGCGGCATCGAACCGACCGCGCGCAGCGGCAGCACCACGCCGGTCGCGCGCGTCCGGCAGATCAGCACGCACGCCCCGACCGTCGCGAGCGCTCCCCCGCCGGACCCGGCGACCTCGAGCAGACCGCCGGAGTGCGCCTCGTCCGCCAGCACGCGACCGAGATACCCATCTGGATCGAGGTTCCCGAGCAGCGGAGGAGCGGATGCCGCAGTCGCCGCGATCGTCGCCCCGACACCGCCCCCGACCAGCCACCACGCGGTGCGCCGCTCACCCACGCCCGAGCGGCCCGCGGCAAGTCCTGCGATGAGGAACGCCGCCCACAGCACGAACGGATAGTGCCAGCCCAGCAGGCGCGACAGATCGCCGCCCGTGGGCGTCTGCCATAGAGGCAACGCGTCGAGCCGGGGCAGGACCCACGGCATCCCCAGCCCGATCACGGCGGCGAAGATCCACAGGCTGCGGGCGCGCAGACGCAGGAGTGGCAGTGCGATGAGGAAGAGCACGGCGTAGGCGGGCAGGATGACGTAGACGGGCACGCCCGTCGCGATCAGCAGCAGTCCGATCAGCCACACCAGCACCGCCCGCACGACCAGTCGTCGCCGCGCGACGCTGAGCGTCCGTCCCCCGATCGGATGCGGTCCACCCGTCATCAGGGCGATCGACACCCCGGCGAGGGTCGCGAACAGGATCGAGGAACGGCCGTTCGCGATATCGATCCAGGTCTCGGGCCGGGCGAGGTCGAAGGGTTCGATCGTCAGCAGGTGCGCGGCGAACATGCCGAAGACGGCAAGTCCGCGGGCGAGGTCGATGCCCTGAATGCGGCCCGGGGCATCGAGCGAGGTTGCGGCGTTTCGACGCGCTCGCTGCGCTCGCTCGCTCAACGACCGGCTTCCACTACGGCTGCCGCAGCAGCCAGACCAGCAGCGCCTTCTGGGCGTGGAGCCGATTCTCCGCCTCGTCCCAGACGACGCTCTGCGGGCCGTCGATGACCTCGGCATCCACCTCGTAGCCGCGATCGGCCGGGAGGCAGTGGATGAAGATCGCGTCCGGCTTCGCGAGCGACATCGTCTCCTGCGTCACCTTGTAGCGCCCGAGGTCGTGGACGCGCTGGATCTTCTCCTCCTCTTTGCCCATCGACACCCACGTGTCGGTCACGATGACATCGGCGCCGGCAGCGGCCTCGTCGGGGTCGGTGTACAGCGTCACCGAGCCGCCGGTGGCTGCCGCGATGCGGTCGGCATCGGCGACGACGTCGTCGCGCGGTGCGTACGCCTCCGGCGACGCGACACGCACGTGCATCCCCGCCGTCACGCACGCGAGAACGTACGAGTGCCCCATGTTGGAGGTGCCGTCGCCGAAGAACGACAGCGTCATGCCCTTGAGTTCGCCCTTGTGCTCACGGATCGTGAGCAGGTCGGCCAGCAGCTGACACGGGTGGAAGTCGTCGCTCAGGGCGTTGACGACCGGCACCGTGGTGCCGCGCGCCATCTCCTCCAGCCCCGCCTGCGCGTACGTGCGCCAGACGATCGCCGCGACCTGGCGCTCCAGCACGCGAGCCGTGTCGGAGGGGGTCTCCTTGCCGCCGAGCTGGCTGTTGGCGGTCGAGATTATCAGCGGGGAGCCGCCGAGGTCGGCGATGCCGACGGCGAACGAGACGCGCGTGCGCGTCGAACTCTTGTCGAAGATCACGGCGACCGTCTGCGGGCCGTCGAGAGGCTTGAGCTTCCAGCGATCCTTCTTCAGCGAGACGGCGAGATCGAGGATCTCGGACTGCTCGGCGGGGCTCAGGTCGTCGTCGCGCAGCAGATGACGGGTCATGCCGATTCCTCTCCAGGAGCATCGAGCACGAGCGCGTCCTCGACGGTGCGCAGCGCGCGGGTGAACAGGTCGATGAACTCGTCGATCTCGACGTCGCCGATCGTGAGCGCCGGGGCGAGCCGCACGGTCGAGTCGTTCGCGGCGTTGATGACCAGTCCGTGCTGGTGCGCCGCCGCGACGACGGTGCCGGCGAGGGGATGCCGCAGGCCCACGCCGATGAGGAGGCCTTGACCGCGGCATCCGTCGATCAAGGGCGACCCGATCGCCTCGATCGCCTCGCGCAACTGCGCCCCGCGGAAGGCGGCGTTCTCGACGAGCCCGGCGCGCTCGATCTCGCCGAGGACGGCCACCGCGGTCGCCGTCGCGAGCGCGTTGCCGCCGAAGGTCGAGCCGTGCGTGCCCGGATAGAACAGCTCGCTCGCGGCACCGAACGTGATGAGGGCTCCGATGGGGAACCCCCCGCCGATGCCCTTCGCGACGGTGATCGCGTCGGGTGTGATGCCCTCGTGCTGGAACGCGAACCACGCGCCGGTGCGTCCCGCGCCGGTCTGGATCTCGTCGACGATCAGCAGCGCACCGTGCCGGGCCGTGATCTCGCGTGCCGCGGCCAGGAACCCTTCGGGCAGCGGAATGACTCCCGCCTCGCCCTTGATGGGCTCGAGGAATAGCGCCGCGACACGGTCGTCCATGGCCTGCTCCAGCGCCTCGACGGTCGAGTCGAGGTACTCGACGCCCGGCACCATCGGCAGGAACGGCGCCTGCATGTACGGCTTGCCGGTGAGGGCGAGCGTGCCCATCGTGCGCCCGTGGAACCCGTCCTGCAGCGCCAGGATGCGGGGTCGGGTGTCGACGCCGTCGGCATCCCGCCCGTGCAGCCGGGCGAGCTTGAACGCCGCCTCGTTCGCCTCGGCGCCGGAGTTGCCGAAGTAGACGCGTCCTGTCGGGCCAGTGCCGGCGAGCCGCTTGAGCAGGGCGGCGAGCGCCAGCTGCGGCGGGGTCGCGAAGTAGTTCGACACCTGCGCGAGCGTCGCCGCCTGGTGCGCGACCGCTTCGACGAATACCGGGTGCGCGTGACCGAGCGAGGTCACGGCGATCCCGGCGAGAAAGTCGAGGTAGCGGATGCCGTCGGCATCCCACAGCGAAGAGCCCTCGCCGCGGACGAACAGCGCGCCGCGCGCGGCCGTGTTGTGCACAAGGTCGCGCGCCGCGGCATCCTGCCAGGACTTCGCGATGTCTTCGTCTGCTGCGGCGTCCGCCGCGGTTCCGGGGTTCATCCGGCCACCACCTCTGTTCCGATTCCCTGTTCCGTGAAGATCTCCACCAGCACCGAGTGGGGCTGGCGGCCGTCGATGATCGCCGCCGTGTCGACGCCGCCGTCGACCGCGTCGAGGCACGCCTGCATCTTCGGGATCATCCCTGATTCCAGGCTCGGCAGCATGTCGCGCAGCTCGCTCGCCGTCAGATGCGAGACGAGCGAGTCGCGGTTCGGCCAGTCGGCGTAGAGCCCGGGCACGTCGGTGAGCACGACGAGCTTGGTCGCGCCCAGCGCGACGGCGAGGGCGGATGCCGCGGCATCCGCGTTGACGTTGAGCGAATGTCCCGGGCGGTCGAGGTCCGGCGCGATCGAGGAGACGACCGGGATGCGGTCCGCCGCGAGCTGGTCGAGCACGGGCTGCGGATCGACCTCGACGACGTCGCCGACGTGCCCGAGGTCATGCTCCGCGCCGTCGACGACGACGCCACGGCGTCGGCCGCGGAACAGCCCCGCGTCTTCGCCCGACAAGCCGGTCGCGAACGGGCCGAACGCGTTGATGCGGCCGACCAGCTGCGGGTTGATCTGGCCGGTGAGCACCATGCGGACGACGTCGATCGCCTCGGTCGAGGTGACGCGGTAGCCGCCCTTGAACTCGCTCGGGATCGACAACCGGTCGAGCATCCGCGAGATCTGCGGCCCGCCGCCGTGCACGACGACCGGCTTGACGCCGACGAAGCGGAGGTAGGCGATGTCCTGCGCGAATGCGTCCTGGAGCTCTTCTGAGACCATCGCGTTGCCGCCGTACTTGACGACGATGATCTGGTCGCGGAACCGCTGCAGCCACGGCAGCGACTCGATGAGCACGGCGGCCTTCTCGGCCGCCTGCTCGGGCGTCGTGTGCTGGATCGGCCGGTTCACGAGGAGTACGCGCTGTTCTCGTGGACGTAGTCGTGCGTCAGGTCGTTCGTGAAGATCGTGGCCGCGGCATCCCCCGCCTTGAGGTCGATGACGACGCTCGTGGCGCGCGGCGTGAGGTCGACCTCTTCGCGCGGGCGGTCGGGGGCTCCGGCGGAGCACAGCCGGACGCCGTTGAAGGTGACGTCGACCTCGTAGGGGTCGAAGGCCGCGTGCGTCGTGCCGATGGCGGCGAGCACACGGCCCCAGTTCGGGTCATTGCCGAAGATCGCGGCCTTGAAGAGGTTGTTGCGGGCGACCGAGCGACCGACCTCGACGGCATCGTCCTCGGATGCCGCGTTCACGACCTCGATCGTGATGTCGTGGCTGGCGCCTTCCGCGTCGCCCTGGAGCTTGACCGCGAGGGCGGTGCAGACCTCGGTGAGCGCGGCGCCGAACGCGGCGGCGTCGGGGGTGACGCCGGAGGCGCCGCTGACCAGCAGCGTCACCTGGTCGTTGGTCGACATGCAGCCGTCCGAGTCCAGCCGGTCGAAGCTGACGCGGGTCGCCGCGCGCAGGTGCGCGTCCGCCTGCGCGGCGGTCAGCACGGCGTCGGTGGTGATGACGACGAGCATCGTGGCGAGGCCCGGCGCGAGCATGCCGGCGCCCTTGGCCATCGCGCCGATGGTCCAGCCGTCGCCGTGGATGGTGACGGTCTTGGCGACGGTGTCGGTCGTCATGATGGCGTGGGCGGCGTCGGGGCCGCTGTCGGGGCTCAGCGCCGCGATGGCCTGCGCCGTGCCGTCGAGCACCTTGGCGCGAAACGTCTCGTCGCCGCTGCCGATCAGGCCCGTCGAGCAGACGAGGATGTCGCCGGGGCCGACGCCGAGCAGTTCCGCCGCCCGCTCGGCCGTCTGGTGCGTGGTCTGGAAGCCGAAGCTGCCGGTGAAGCAGTTCGCTCCCCCGGAGTTCAGCACGATGGCCTCGGCGACGCCGTCGGCGATGACCTGCTGCGACCACAGGATCGGATTGGCCTTCGCGCGGTTGGAGGTGAAGACGGCGGCAGCGACCTTGAGCGGGCCGCGGTTGACGACGACGGCGACGTCGGGCTTGCCGGTGGACTTGAGGCCGACGGCGACGCCCGCCGCCTCGAAGCCTGCCGGGGCGGTGACGCCCTGGTCTGCCGGCTGCGCGGCATCGAGCTGCGCTGCATCGGGGGCGGCGGGGGCGGGGGGCGGGGTGACGCTCACGGGGCGACTCCGTTCACGGTCAGGCCCGTGGTCTCGGGGAGGCCGAGGGCGAGGTTCATGGATTGGACGGCGGCGCCCGCCGTCCCCTTGACGAGGTTGTCGACGGCGGCGACCACGACGACGCGACCTGCGGCCCGGTCGATCGCGAGTCCCAGCAGGGCCGTGTTCGCGCCGAGGACGTCGGCCGTGCGCGGGAAGCGCCCCTCGGGGAGCAGTTGCACGAAGGGCTCGTCGGCGTATGCCCGCTCCCACGCGCCACGGATGTCGGCATCCGTGGCACCCACCGCGATGGGGGCTGTGGAGGTGGCGAGGATGCCGCGGGCCATCGGCACGATGACCGGGGTGAACGAGATGCGGACGTCGCCTGCCGCGCCGGCGCCGACGAGCGCCTGCCGGATCTCGGGGATGTGACGATGCGTGCCGCCGACGGCATATGGATTCGCGGTGCCGAGGATCTCGGCGGCCAGCAGGTTCGTCTTGAGGCTCTTGCCGGCGCCCGACGGCCCGACGGCCAGCACGCTGACGATGTCCGACGGATCGATGACTCCCGCCGCGACTCCGGGCGCGAGACTCAGCGCCACCGTCGACGCGTTGCAGCCGGGCGCGGCGATGCGGGTCGCTCCGACGAGGGCGGCCCGCTGCTTGCCGGCGGCGGTGACGAGCTCGGGGACGCCGTAGGTCCACGGCTCGTGGAAGGTGCCGCCGTAGAAGGCGTCCCAGGCGTCCTGCGAGGTGAGTCGGTGGTCGGCGCCGGCGTCGATGACGAGCGGAACCTCCGCGAGCGCCTCGGTGTACTGACCGGACTGGCCGTGCGGCAGCGCGAGGAACACGATGTCGTGGCCGGCGAGTACCTCGGGGGTCGTCGGCTGCAGCGTGAGATGTTGCAGCGACCGCAGGTGCGGCTGGTGGTCGATGAGCGGGTCGCCAGCGTTGGAGTGGGCGGTGACGGTGCGGATCTCGATGTCGGGGTGGGCGGCGAGCAGCCGCAGGATCTCCCCGCCCGCATAGCCGGAGGCGCCGGAGACGGCGACCGAGTAGGTCATTGTTCAACCTTAGATCTGGGAACGGTGGGCTCGGAATCGGCGACGCCCACGGCTCGACCCGGTTCGCGGCGCGTCCGCGGGGAGCTTGCAGGGTCGCCTAGAGTCGGCGGCCGGCCAGACGTCGGCGCGCGCGGAGCACCGTCGAGACGGTGATCGCGGCCGAAGACATGCCGCGACGATATCGCGCGGGCTTCGCGAACCGCAAATCGACGGGACGGGACGCCGCGGTCACGAACGCGCGCCCCGGCATCCGCCGCCGCCTCCCCTCACCTCCCTTGCTCCTCATGGAGACAGGAGATCTCAGCAAAACAGGACGTGTGAACGTCAACACGTCCTGTCTCCGTGACTTTTCCTGCCTCGGTGATGCCGGGCGGCAGCGGCAGTGGCGGGCCGGGCGGATGCCGCGATCACCGGCGCGCGGGGCCGGCAGCTCCGTCCGCGCGCAGCGCGGCGATGAGAGCAAGCTCTTCTTCGCGGGTGAGACCCGACTCTCGCGGCCGGTCCAGCCCGCGGGCGCGCTCGTCTTCGAGAACGCGCTGCAGTGTCTCTCGCAGCGGGCGCAGCCGGCCGCCGAGCAGGCGGTATGCGGCGTTCGACCGTGTCGCGAAACCGGGCAGGCCGTCGGGCAGCCACAGCGGCAGGGAGCGCGGTCCCGCCCAGTACGACACGCCCTGTACCTCGAGCCACTCCGGCGGGGCCGCGACGACGTCGCCGGTGTGTCCTGCGACGGCGCGCGCCTGGGCGAGGACGGCAGCGAGCGGCAGCGAGTCGCCGACCGCGTTGACCGCACCGGTGAACCACTCGCCACCAAGGGCGACGACGGCCGCCGCGAGGTCATCCACGTCGATCACCTGCACCCGCCCGTCCGGGTCGTCCGGCACAAGAACCGGCCCGTCGGCGGCGAGCGCGAAGCGCGACGGCCAGTACCCGAAGCGGTCGGTCGGATCGCCGGGAGCCACGATCAACCCCGGACGCACAATCGCCCCGCGGTGGGCGAATGCGCCGCGAACGGCGGCCTCAGCAGCAGACTTCTCGCGCGCGTAGTCGTAGGGATCGCCGGGTTCGGCAGCGGCCGCCAGCTCGGCCGACTCGTCGGCATCCGGTATGTCGTTCGCGGCATACACGGACACGCTCGACACGTAAGTGATGTGGCGTGCGACCGGCCGCAACGCGGCGACCGCGGCGCGCACATGATCGGCGCGCGAGGAGATGTCGACGAGCTCGTCCCACTGCCGGTCCCGCACCGCGTCGTATGCACCATCGTCCTCACGGTCGGCGACGACGAGCCGCGCGCCGTAGGGTGCGTCGCGGCCGCCGCGAGCGAGGCACGTCACGGCGGCTCCGGCATCCATCCAGCGCTCTGCGATGCGCGCACCGAGCCACCCCGTGCCGCCGAGGATCAGGACGTCGGTCATGTCGTCGGGAACGCCTTGATCCGCATGAGGAGGTCGGGCCCGGTGCGCTCGAGCGTGCGTCCGCCGAGGTGGATCCCGAGGACGATCGCGCCGACGCCGACCGCCATCGCGACCAGCAGCGAGAGCCAGCCCAGCATCGCGGAACCGGTGACGAGCGCGGAGATTGTAAGCCCGATCGAGGGGATGCTGACGAGGACGCACGCCCCGAGCACGAGAAACACCATCAGTCCGCTCACGAACGTCTGACCGGGCGCCGTCTTGAACGGGCTGTCGCCGGCGGCGGGGACCGGCGTGACGATGAGCGCCGACGAGACGGCGGTGACGCCGTATCCGGCCAGCAACAGGCCGAGTGCCGCGCCGAGGATCGCCGGCAACTGCCCGGGCAGGCCGGCGATCGCGCTCGTGACGACCGCGACGAGCACGGTCAGCGGCACACCGACGCACGCCGCTCCGAACACCCGTCCGAGCCGGTCGTCCCGACCGCGGATCGGAGCCGACAGCGCGGCTGCGAACGCCGTGCCGTCGTACGAGACGTCGGTGTACCCGGCGATGCACAGGATGAAGGCGACGAACACGGCGGATGCCGCGAACATGAAACCCTGCGTACCGCCGGTGAACGCGAACAGCACGGGAAAGATCGGCACGACGATGAGCTGCCTCAGATAGCGGGGGTCGCGCAGCCAGCCCGTGAGAGAGCGGGCCCACGTGGCTCCCACCCCGCCGGTGGGCAGGCGCCCGAACCACCCCAGTGCGCCGGGCTTGACGACTCTCGCGGCGCTGCGG
>NZ_JBASZT010000380.1:0-4998 GCF_049661145.1 Microbacterium sp. | reverse complement strand
CCGGGGTGCGGCGCGCACGGACGGGGACCCAGTCGTGGTGCGCGGGTGGGCTTGCCCGTGCGTTGAGCGAGGTCCGTAGGGTCGAGTCGAAACGTCGCGCGCGCGCGGGTGGGCGGGTCGCGAATGGTCGTTCTGAGGCGCGGATGACGACCAGGTGCGACCCGCTGAGTGTGTTACCGCGTTTCGACTCGGCGCTGGCGCGCCTCGCTCAACGCACGGGGGCGGGGGCGTCCTCGCCGGGCTAGACCTTCGCGTTCTGGCGGGGGATGAAGACCTTCTTGATGATCAGCAGGATCGAGGCGGTGACCGGGATCGCCACGAGCGCTCCGAGCAGGCCCATCAGGGTTCCTCCGACCATCGCCCCGATCACGACGAGCGACCCGGGGACGGCGATCGCCCTGTTCATCACCTTCGGCGTCAGCACATATGCCTCGATCTGCATGTAGAGCAGGTAGAGCGCACCGAACACCAAAGCGGCGATCGGGCTGGCGAACAGCGCGACCAGCGTGCCGACGATCCAGAAGATGACCGTACCGACGAGCGGGATGATCGTGAGGCAGAACGCGACGACGGCCATCAGCAACGGGAACGGCAACTGCAGAACGGCGTACAGCAGGAACGTCACGACCGAATTGAAGAACGCGAGGACGACCATGCCCCCGAGGTAGGCACCGACGGAGCCGGTGATCTCTTCGGTCATCTCCGCGACGAACGGCCGGTTGCGTGCCGGCGCGAGCAGGTAGAAGGCCTGCTTCATCTGCTCGAGTGAGGCGAGGAAGTACAGGCTCAGCACGGTGATGATGATGAGGCCGGAGATCGTCGTCGCGATGCCGACGCCCACCTGGAGCACCCCGCCGCCGATCGTCGCGATGTTGCCGGGGTCGGTGAGGAACTTCTGGATCTCTCCGAGCATGACCGGGACCTGATCCCCGAACTGGTCGCGGGTCCACAGGTACAGCTCCGTCCCCTGGAAGTCGGTGATCATGGTGGGGAGGTCGCGGATGAACTGGGCGATCTGGCGCACCACCGTCGGGAGGATCAACCAGAGGACGCCGACGAGCACGACCGTGAACACGGCGTACACGATGACGATGCCCCACGCCCGCGACATCCCGTGGCGCTCCAGTCGCCGTACCACCGGATCGAGGCCGAGGGCGGCGAACAACGCGAAGGCGACATAGATCCAGATGGTCGCGAGACTCGTCACGGCCGCGCCGAGGCCGATCGCCACGAGCCCACCAAGGGTGACCAGGAATCCGAGGCCGAAGGGGCGGTTGAGGAAGGTCCAGGTCGTGCGCTCGAGCGGCGCCTCGATCACGGGAGGCGCTCCCGCGATGGTCGTCGCCGGGGTGGAGGCGGCGGCGGGGGCGGATGCCGGGGCGGGCGCTGCCTTCTTCGTGCGGCGCGCGGCGGAGCGGCGGAATCCCTCGGTCATGCTCACACTCTAGGGTGAGCGGCGGCATCCCGCCGCGACGCGTCACCCGGACGGGGCGAGTCGGTCGAGCCGGTAGTGTCGGCAGCGGAGGAATCATGACCGACGCCATCGCCCAGCTGCGCAGTCTTCGCGCGAGCATCGACAACATCGACGCGGCCCTGATCTTCATGCTGGCGGAGCGGTTTCGCTGTACGAAGCAGGTGGGAGTGCTCAAGGCCGAGCACGGGATGCCGGCATCCGATCCACTCCGTGAGGAGCAGCAGCTCGCGAGGCTCCGCTCCCTCGCCCACGATGCCGATCTCGATCCCGAGTTCGCCGAGAAGTGGTTCAACTTCGTGGTGGCGGAGGTCATCCGCCACCACGAAGCCGCCGCCGACGAGCGCTGAAGGTGTCGCCCCGATCGCTACGCGGTCGTGCGGCGCAGCAGCCCGTAGGTCGCCGCGGCGAGGACGGCCGTGACGATCAGGCTCCACAGCGCCAGGCTCAGCGCTCCCTGCTCGACGACCCAGGTGAACACCCTCACCCAGGCGTTGGTGCGCGCGATCACGAACAGGATGCCGACCAGCAGCAGCGCAAGCCCGACGAGCGCGACCGTCAGCCCGAGGGGGCCGAATCGCTTGTAGACCGTCGCGGTGGCGAACCCGGTGACGAAGAACAGCATCGTGACGATCGCGAAGAAGGCGCCCGCCGCGAGCGGCCCGTGCTCCCAGATCCACGGCAGGTAGAAGAAGTAACCGTTCAGCCCGAAGCCGTCGGTCGCCTGTTCGAGCAGACCCCCGAGCAGGAAGACGATGCCGAGGATGATCGACGTGAGCACCGCGGTCAGGAGCGTCCCGGCCCAGAACTCGCGGCGGGTCACGCTCATCGCCTGCGAGAACGGGAACGAGAGAGTGAGCGAGTAGACCCCGACGGCGAGGAAGTACCACAGGGGCGCTTGGGCGCCACCACCGTACTTGGGCCCGTCGAGACCGGAACTGCTCAGGATCGCGTAGATCAGCAGTGTGATGACGAGAGATCCGCCGAGGATGATCAGGGGAAGCCAGACGAACGTCTGACGGTTCACCAACTGCATCCGGATGACGTTGAGGGTGCGGTTCATGCGAGGACTCCGTTCTTGGCCCCAGTGTTTGGGGTGGCGTGCTGAGTGAGCCGGACGATGAGCTGCTGCAGCGAGACCGGCGTGAGTTCCAGGCCCGCGGCGGCGAGCCGGGTACGCTCGTCCGGCGGGAGGGTGCCGAGGACCGTGACCTGCGACACGTTTCCGAGGCTCTCGCGGTGCAGCACCTCGCGCCCGGCGGCGAAGGCGTCGACTGCGGCGGTCGGCCCGACGACGGCGGTGGCCCGGTCGCGCAGCGACTCGGTGTCGTCGTCGAGCAGAATGCGGCCGCCGTCGACGACGAGCACCCGTTCGAGCAGGTTCGCAACCTCGTCGATCAGGTGGCTGGACAGGATGATGGTGCGCGGATGCTCCGCGTAGTCCTCCAGCAGGCGGTCGTAGAAGATCTGGCGAGCCACGGCATCCAGTCCGAGATACGGCTCGTCGAAGAACGTGATCTCCGCGCGCGAGGCGAGGCCGATGATGACGCCGACGGCGGAGAGCTGCCCGCGTGAGAGCTTCTTGATGGGGCGCTTCAGCGGCAGCTGGAAGTCCGCGATCAGCTCGTCGGCGAAGGTCTGATCCCACTTCGGGAAGAACAGGCTCGCCATGCGCAACGCGTGCGAGGCGGTCGCGTCGTCGGGGTAGCGCTGGCTTTCGCGGACGAAGCACAGCCGTCCGAGCACGTGGGCGTTCTCGTAGGGGTTCTCGCCGAACACGCGGACATCGCCCGAGGTGGCGAAGTTCTGCGCGGTGAGGATCGACATGATGGTGGTCTTGCCGGCTCCGTTGCGGCCGAGCAGCCCGTAGATGGCGTTCTCTTCGATCGCGAACGAGACATCGTCGAGTGCGAGCGTTTCGCGGTAGCGCTTGGTGAGGTGGTTTACCTCGATGACGGCGGTCATGAACGGTTCCCTTCGGTGCGTTCCTGAGTGAGACGGATGAGGTGGATGAGGTCGTCGGCGCTCAGGCGGAGCGTGCCGGCCTCGGCCAGCAGGGGGGAGATGAAGCGGTCGGCGAATGCGGCGCGCCGCTCCGCGAGGAGCTGATCGCGGGCGCCGGTGGCCACGAACATGCCGATGCCGCGGCGTTTGACGAGCACTCCCTTGTCGACGAGCATGCTGATCCCTTTCGCGGCGGTCGCCGGGTTGATGCGGTAGAAGGCGGCGAGCTCGTTGGTCGAGGGCGCGCGTGTGCCTTCCGTGAGGGAGCCGTCGATGATCGACTCCTCGACGCTGCCTGCGATCTGCAGAAACAGCGCCCTGCCCTCTTCGATCACGCGGCCTCCTCGATGCTGGTCCCGGTCCATCGGTTACTTACATGACTAATGAACCATAGAACCGCGCGCACGTCAACCCCTACCCCGCTCGTTGAGCGAGGGAGGCGAAGCCGACCGAGTCGAAACGGAGTTCGCGACGCGGGTCAGTTCTTCAGGGGCGTTGCCCGTCGTCCTCGCGGGATGCCGTGGACGTGCTGCCCCCGGCATCCAGTTGCAGCGCGACCTTCTTCTCGAGGACTTCGACGGCCTCGTCCGACAGCGCCAGCAGGCCGTCGACCTCTTCGCGGACGCGGCGATAGGCGAGCTGCCGCTCGGCGGGAGTGGCGGATTCGTCGAGCGCGACCGTCAGCAACTGCTGCGCCGTCGCGAGCCGTTTGCGCTCGACCTCGCTGAACTGCGAGTCGCGCACGCGGCGGGCCTCGCGTTCCGCGAGATCGAACGCTACTTCGTAGTCGGTGACCGCGTCGCGGTACTCCGTGACCCGCTCGGGCGACAGACGCGCGTCGGCGGAGTGCGGGCGCAGCCGGTCGGCGACCTTCTTGGCGCGCAGGAAGGCGGCCGTCAGCGGCTGACGTCCGTCGCTCATCGTGGGGAAGGCGATCATGCGGGCGACGTCGAGCTCATACTCCAGCCACCGCGCCGTGACCGCATCGTGGGTCTCGAACAGCCGCTCGAGCTGGTGCGGGATCGCGGCAGGACGGGTGATGGTCTTGGGTTCCGTCGCGGCGGTCACCGTGGGCGCCGCGCGCGCCGCGCGCAGCTGTGCCTTCGCCGCCATGACTTCGAGGCGGCGCTTATGGCGTCGGTCGAGCGCGCGATCGATGCCCCGGATGGCGCCGCCGACCATCCCGGCGAGGGGAAAGACGAGCCACCAGAAGCTGCCCGCGAATTCCCAGAACTGATTCACCGTGCCACCCTACTTCCCCGGTCGTTCGCGCGCCGTTCCCTGCCGTCAGGACTCGGGCCGGCGCTGCGTTCGTGAGGGCACGGGCCAGACCGGCGTGGTGGCGGGTCTGGGTGCGGGCTGCGGGTGGATCCTCGCCTCGCGCGGCTGCTCCGCCCGCTCCCCGTCACGCTGTCCGCTGCGTCCAGCCGACGCGGAGTGCCGCTCGGGCGGCGCGGAAGCGGCCGTTTGCGTCGGGTCGGCGTGGGTGGTGGGGGAGTCGGGGGGCGACGGAGTGGGGGCGG
>NZ_JBASZT010000379.1:0-4390 GCF_049661145.1 Microbacterium sp. | reverse complement strand
GCTCGGTGAGGTCCTTGATGCGCTGCGTCAGCATCGCGACCTGCACCTCGGGGGATCCGGTGTCACCGGGGTGCGTCGCGTACTCTTCGATGATCGCCTTCTTGACGTCTGCTTCCAGTGCCATAGGGTGATCCCCTCTCTCCTCGTTGCGCGGCGCCCGACGCCTGATACGTGGGCTCTCTTTATCCGCGGCCGATCCAACGGCAACCTGAAGAGTCTACCAGGCCATAGGCTCGAACGGTGCCTCGGCTGTCCCGCGAAAGCTTCATCGATCTGCGCCCGTTCCGCGCCAGCCCCGCGTTCGCACGGCTGTGGATCGGCTCCACCCTCGCGGGCCTCGGCGGGCAGCTGACGATCGTCGCGGTCATGCTGCACATGTTCGAGCTGACCGGATCGACCTTCGCCGTGTCGATGATCGCCGTCGCCGGACTCGTTCCGATGGTGCTGGCGGGACTCTACGGCGGGATGCTGGCAGACGCGTTCGACCGTCGCATCGTGGCGTTGGTCGCGGCATCCGTCACCTTCGCCTCCACCCTGCTGCTCGCGGGGCTCGCCTGGTCGGGCAATGAGGCGGTCTGGTCGCTCTACGTGCTCTCGGTCGTCAATTCGTCGGCGAACTCGATCGTGATGGCGGCGCGGTCGGCGATCACGCCGCGGCTGCTCCCCCGGGAGTTGCTGCCGGCGGCGTCGGCACTGGGCGGCATCACCATGGGCATCATGGTGATGGGCGGCCCCGCGCTCGCCGGCGTGCTCGTCGCGTTGACGGGCTACGCGTGGACGTACTCGATCGACGTCGTCCTCATGCTGTCGCTGTTCCTCGGACTGTGGACGCTCCCCAGCATCCGCCCCGAGGGCGAGATCGTCCGGCCGGGGCTGGAGTCGCTGCGCGACGGCATCGCCTTCCTGCGCAGCGCGCCCAACATCCGACTGCAGTACCTGCTCGACATCACAGCGATGACCTTCGGGCAGCCGATCGCGCTGTTCCCCGCGCTCGGCACCGTGATCCTGGGCGGCGGCGCCATCACGACGGGAGCGCTCACGGCGTCGATCGCCGCGGGGGCGTTCCTGTCGAGCCTGTTCTCCGGACCGGTCGGCAGGTATCGCTGGCACGGTCGCGGCATCGAGCGGGCGGTGCAGGGCTACGGCCTCTCGATCGCCCTGTTCGGCGTCGTGCTCGTGATGGGCGCCGTCGGGCTGTTCGCCGACGGCGGCGTCGGCGAGAGCACACCGAACCTCGCGCTGATCGCGCTCGGGTGCCTCGCCCTGGCCGCCTCGGGCGCGACCGACAACGTCAGCGCGATCTACCGATCGACGATGATGCAGGCCGCCGTTCCCGACAGCATCCGTGGCCGGTTGCAGGGCGTGTTCATCGTCGTGGTGGCCGGCGGCCCGCGCCTGGGCGCGCTCTACGCCGGCACTCTCGCGACCTTCACCTCGCTCTGGTTCCCGCCGTTACTGGGCGGCTTCGTCATCGTGGGGCTGGTTGCGATGCTCGTACGCCGCAACCCGGCCTTCCGCGCGTACGACGCCGAGAACCCGGTGCCGTAGGACGCGAAGCAGTGTCAGGCACCGACGAGGACGATCTCGCACGGCGGTTCGGCCGCTGCCAGGCGGTGATCGGAGGTGAGTAGCGGGCACTCGAGCCGCTCGGCGAGGGCGACGTAGAGGGCGTCTACGACGCGCAGCCTTCCGTCGAGCTCGAGGGCTCTGCGGAGCAGCCCGCCATCGAGCGGGACCAGTTCCTGGACCAGGTCGGCGGCGTCGCGGACGGCGTCACGTGCCATGGCGTCGCTGAGTTCGCCGGCGCGCCGCAACCGCGCGATGGCCGACAGCACCTCGGCAGGCTGGTGCGCCGGGGCGACGAGCTCGCGATCGAAGTAGTCGAGCAGGGTGGTCTTGTTCGGCTGATCGATGATCACGTCGACGATCGCAGACGCGTCCAGGACGATCACTCGCCGAATTCCTCGCGCACATCGCGAAGGAGCCCGGACGTGTCGATCACGTGAGACGTCCGTGGGGCTCGGGCGGCTGCCGCGGCACGCCATGCGGCGTTGCGCTCGCGCCGCACCGCCTGCTCCAGCGCTTGCTGCGCCACGGCTGAGACGGCAACGCCGCGCTCGCGCACTTCGGCATAGAGCGCATCCGGAACGTAGATGCTGATCTTGGGCATACCCCCAATGTACCCCCTTACTGAAAAACCCAGGCCTCAAACGGGGCAGGGGCGGATGCCGTCGGCATCCGCCCCCTACGTCGCACGAACTGTCAGGCCTGAAGCGAGCCCTGCAGGTCGAGCGTGATGGTGACGTCCTTGCCGACGAGGACACCGCCGGTCTCCAGCGCCGCGTTCCAGGTGAGGCCGAAGTCCTCACGGTTGACGACGGCGGTCGCCGTCGCGCCGGCCTTGTAGTTGCCCCACGGGTCGGTGCCGAATCCGCCGAACTCGACGGTGAAGGTGACGGGCTTCGTCACGCCGTGGATCGTGAGGTCGCCGTCCACGAGGAAGTCGCCGCCCTCGTAGCGCACCCCGGTCGAGACGAAGTCGAGCGTCGGGTACTGCTCGGCGTCGAAGAAGTCGGCCGAGCGCAGGTGGTTGTCGCGACCCTCGTCCTTCGTGTCCACGGAGGCGACGTCCACGGAAGCGGTGACCGCCGCGGCGAGCGGGTTCTCGGGCGCGACGATCGTGGCGCTCTTGAGGCCGAAGACGCCGCGCACCTTGGAGATCATCATGTGGCGTACGGAGAACGTGACCTCGCTATGGGCGGGGTCCAGCACCCAAGTGCCGGCCTTGTAGCCGGGGATGTCGATGGCAGCGGTCGTGGTCGTGTCAGTCATGGTTGTCCTTTACATCGTGGGGGGATGGCCTGTGGGGGGTAACATCCCCTCGCGGATATCCATTCCCACGAATGTAAATATCCCGTGAACTCAGCCGACCTTCAGCAGGTCGATGATGAAGATCAGGGTCTTGCCGCCAAGGAAGTGTCCGCCGGCGGGTCCGTAGGCGAGGTGCGGCGGGATGACCAGTTCACGGCGGCCGCCGACCTTCATACCGGGAATACCGTCCTGCCAGCCCTGGATGAGGCCGCGCAGTGGGAACTGGATCGACTCACCGCGACCCCAAGAGGAGTCGAACTCCTCACCGGATTCGTACTCCACGCCGGCGTAGTGGACGGTGACGGTGTCCCCGGGCTTCGCCTCGGGGCCGTCGCCGACAATGAGGTCACGGATGACCAGGTCGGCGGGGGCGGGGCCCTCGGGGGCGTCGAACTCGGGCTTGGTGCGCTCTGCAGTCATGCTCTCCATCCAAGCACGCCGTATGGGGTCATACCCCCGCCGCGAGCCCCCTTGACGAGCCCGACCACTCCCGGTGACAATGGGGGCAGACCAACTCAGCGCTCGGGAGACACGCAGGCATCGCCGCGGCACCGAGCGCTGAGTCTGTTCCGCGGACCTGCGCGTCCGACGGCGGCCGTTCCGAGACGGGGCCGTTCCGAGGGCATTAGCCTGGACGGATGCGTTTCGCCCATGTCGTGCTGCCCCCCACGGATGAACCGCAGCTGGCAGCGGTCCACGGTGAGCGGGCCGTGGCCGTCGCCGGCCTCTTCGAAGGCGCGCCGCGCACGCTGCAGCAGCTGATCGAAGGCGGAGACGAGCTGCTCGCGCGGGTTGGGGCGGCGTCCGAGAATGCCCCGAGCGTGCCGCTCACGGATCTCGAGTTCGGCCCGGCCGTTCCCGCTCCACCCGTCGTCCTCGCGATCGGATTGAACTACGCGGCGCACTCCAGCGAACTCGGCCTGAAAGCCGATACCGCGCCGACCGTGTTCGTGCTGTGGCCGAACTCCCTCTCCGGTCACGAGCGCACCACGACGTGGCCGCGTACGCTCAGCGAGTCGGTCGACTACGAGGCGGAGCTCGGCGTCATCATCGGACGCCCCGCGAAGGACGTGACCGTGGCGCGCGCCCTCGACCACGTGTGGGGCTACACCGTCGTCAACGACATCACGGCCCGCGATATCCAGTTCTCCGAGGCGCAGTGGTCCCGCTGCAAGTCGTTCGACGGCTTCACGCCGAACGGTCCATTCGTCGTGACGGCCGATGAGATCGCCGACCCGCAAGACCTGCACATCTGGGCGATCGTCGACGGGCAGACGGTGCAGGATGCTTCGACCGGGCAGATGATCCGCTCGGTGGCGACCCTCGTCGCGCACCTGTCCCGCTCGGCGACCCTGCTTCCTGGAACGCTCATCTCCACGGGAAGCCCGGGCGGCGCCGGCTACTCACGCGACCCGCAGATCTTCCTGCGCGACCGGTCGACCGTCACGGTCGGCGTCGACGGAATCGGCGCTCTGACGACCCACTGCCGCATCGTCGGCTGAAACGACGAAGGTGGGGG
>NZ_JBASZT010000378.1:0-1580 GCF_049661145.1 Microbacterium sp. | reverse complement strand
AGGGCTCGCGGTCGGCGCGGGCGCGGGATCGGCGGCCGGCGTCGCAGTGGGTCGAGCACGGGCGGGGGATGCCGCGGCATCCGTCTACGAGTTCTTCGGCGCTCATCAGGCGGGTATCACGACGCCGGTGCAGGACCACCTGCACTTCGCAGCCTTCGACATGATGGCGCGAACCTCGCGCGACGACCTCATCGAGTTGCTGCAGGACTGGACATATGCCGCGTCGCGCATGACCCAGGGACTGGACGTCTCGGCGACGGGCGCGGTCGGCGGCTCGCCCGAGGCACCGCCCGACGATACCGGCGAAGCGCTCGGCCTTGCCGCGAACGGGCTGACGATCACGTTCGGATTCGGGCCGACGCTCTTCGCCGCGGACGACGGCGCGGATCGGTACGGGCTGGCGGCGCTGCGACCCGCGGCGCTGCAGAAGCTGCCCCTGTTCCTCGGCGACGACCTCGTCCCGGAGCACTCCGGCGGTGACCTGTGCATTCAGGCGTGCGCCGACGATCCGCAGGTCGCGGTGCACGCCGTCCGCAACCTCAGCCGCATCGCGTTCGGCCGGGCGCGGTTGAGGTGGTCGCAGCTCGGGTTCGGCAAGACCTCGAAGACGACCGCCGATCAGGCCACACCCCGTAACCTCTTCGGGTTCAAGGACGGGACGGCGAACATCCTCGCCGACGACACGGCCGCCCTCGACGAGTTCGTGTGGGTCGCGGATGCCGACGAGCCGGCGTGGCTTGCCGGAGGGTCGTACCTCGTGGCGCGCAAGATCGCGATGCTCATCGAGACGTGGGACCGTGTGCGCCTGATCGAGCAGAACCAGATCATCGGCCGCGACAAGGCCGAGGGTGCACCGCTGTCCGGCGGCACCGAGCAGACCGAACCCGACTTCACGGCGGCGAGCGCCATCGCATCCCCCGCGATCGACCCCGCCAGCCACGTGCGGCTCGCGCATCCTGAGTTCAACGACGGCAACCGCATCCTCCGCCGCGGCTACAACTACGTCGACGGCAACAACGAACTCGGACGGCTGGACGCAGGGCTGTTCTTCCTGTCGTACCAGCGCTCCCCCGACCAGTTCGTCTCGCTGCAGCGCGCCCTGTCGACCGACCTCATGAACGAGTACATCCGGCACGTCGGCTCGGGTGTGTGGGCGATTCCACCCGGCGCTGCGGCGGGCTCGTACGTCGGCGCGGAGCTGTTCGCGTAGCTTCTCGTTCTTCAGGTGGCGTTTCCCGCGGGAATCGCAGTGGGATATCCGCGGGAGGCGCCACCTGAACCGTCGATGCGGTCAGCCGCGGATGAAGCGCGCGTAGCGGGCGAGGGCGGCGTCGACGGATGCCGGGTCCACGGCATCCATGTGCAACTCGTACTCGGGCTCGAGGTGGTGCTTGCCGGCCGCGAGCGAATGGCGCCACACCCCGACGATCTCACCGCCCGCGAGGAGGATCGGCTTCACCAGGCCGTTCACGCCCGGCCCGACGGTCGCGGCCCGCTCGGGCGGGCACGCCGCAGAGCGATCAGCGTAGGAGATGTAGTACTCCTCGAACGGCGGGAGGGCCACGACGGCGCGTGTCGGG
>NZ_JBASZT010000377.1:0-10463 GCF_049661145.1 Microbacterium sp. | reverse complement strand
GGCCTGCACGCCACGACGTGCAGGCCCGGCCGTTCCCGTTCGCTTTCACCTAATCACCGCCACCTGTCTGGAGTCCTCATGTCCCACGTCCCCCTCTCCGTTCTCGATCTCGCGCCGTTCTCGGCGGGACAGACTCCCGCCGACGGCCTGCGCACCAGCATCCGGCTCGCCCGTCGCGCCGAAGAGCTCGGCTACAGCCGGTACTGGCTCGCCGAGCACCACCTCAACCCCGGGATCTCAGGGTCGGCGCCGCACGTGCTGCTGGCGTCGATCGCGGCGGCCACCGAGCGCATCCGCATCGGAACGGCCGCGACCATCATCGGCAACTACTCGCCGCTGCCGGTCGCCGAAGCCGCCGGCACGGTCGCAGCCCTCCATCCCGGTCGCTTCGACCTGGGGATCGGGCGCTCGGGGGCGGTGCGTCCGACCGGTGCCGGCGCCGTCTTGCCGGCGCGTGAGGGCAGCGTCGTGGATGGGCTCGTCCTGCCCGCCACCCGCGCCATCAGTTTCGATTCGGCGCGGTTCGCCGCTCAATTGCGGTTGCTCGGGCGCACCGAAGGTGACAGCGACAGGTTCGAGCAGGACGTGCTCGACATCCTCGCTTTCATCGCGGGTCCGTACGTCGCCGATGAAGGCGTGACGGTGCATGCGACTCCCGCTGAGGGTCAGGACATTCAGGTCTGGATCCACGGCAGTACCGCCGGTCCCAGCGCCGCACTTGCGGGGAGGCTCGGGCTTCCCTTCGGGGCGAACTACCACGTCGCTCCCGCATTCGTCCTCGACGCCGTCGCTGCGTATCGGGACGCGTTCCGGCCGGGCGTCATCGCCGAGCCCCACGTGATCGTCTCGGTCGATGTGTTCGCTGCCGACGACGAGGCGAGCGCCGAACGGCTGTCGCGGGGATACGCCGAGTGGGTGCACAGCATCCGCGCCGGCCAGGGCGCCATCGCCTACCCGGCGCCGGACGACGCCCTCGCCCCGCCCTTCGCGCCCGAGATCGCCGAGGTCGTGAAGGACCGACTCGACACCCGCTTCACGGGTTCTCCCGAACGCGTGGCAGAGCAGTTGGAGACGCTGCAGCGTGTCACCGGCGCCGACGAGCTTCTGCTGACGACGATCGCCTATGACCCGCGCGACCGGGAGCACTCGTACGAGCTCATCGCGGACGTATGGGGGCTCGACGCCGCGTCGGCGGGTGTGGACGCCGATGCCGAGGTGCCCGTAGGAGCGATCGCGTGACAACAGATGCCGTGGCCGCGGCATCCGTCACGATACGGCCTCGACCTCGAGTCGTAGATCAGGGGTTCTTGAACACGGCGTGGTCGCCGACCCGTCGCCATCGCACACGCAATTCCCCCGCGACGCTCGCGAGCTCGAACGTGGCGCGCCCGTCAGGCGACGCGAAGGACCAGGTCATTTCGAGTATCCCTGGTGCCGAGCGCACCGACTTCACGCGCAGCGAGGCCGGCCACGGTGTCGCCGGGTCAGCGGCGAACGCGTCGCAGGCGGGGACGAACTTCTCGCGGAGGACTTTACGGAATTCTGCCAGGTGCTCCGGCCGGAGCCTCCGAACGTCGGAGTCGAAGGCTGGGGTGGTCTCGAACTTCACAGCGTGTCGAGGTGGTCGAGGAAGGCGTCGCCGTCCTCGTGGACGGTGACGCGACCCGCCTTGACATGCTCGTCGACCTCGCGTTCGCGCTCCTGCCAGCGCTCGGTCCAGAACCATGCCTGGTCTGCGGCAACCGGCAGCGACGGGCGCAGTTCCACGACGCCATCTGGACGCTCCGTGATCTCCAGCTGGGCGCCGGGCTCGTCGAGGTGGAGTCGGCGCCGCAGTTCGGTAGGCAACGCAATCAGGCCGCGACGCTGCACACCGACATACCCGTGAAACTCTGCGCTGGACATGTCCCCAGTATTCCGCAATACGGCGAAACTGTAAAGCAGTCATGCGCCCGGAGCGCGCTGACCGCGCTGACCGCGCCACCGGCGCCATGATCCTGTTCGGGCGCCCCAGGCCTGGTGCGCCCGAACAGGATTCTGTAGCCGTCACAGGACCGGCGCAGCCAGGCCGAGGTGTTGTTGGGGATCACCGGACGCTGCGGCCCAGGCGGCTCTCCAGGAACTTGGCGAAGCCGGCCACCGTGAGGTTGATGAGGATGTAGACGGCGGCGCCCACGAGGAACGCCTCAACGAACCGCCCATCGAGAACTGGGCTGTGGGCGGTGTTCCCGGCTCAGAGCTGAAGATTGGATTCTCCCTCGACGTATAGACGCGGTGCTGACGAGGCATTCCCCGTCCGGCGCACCCAGGTGACGTGATGTGGTTGTTCCGCGGCGCGCGCGCTCACGCCGACAGCACCTTTTCGAAGCACAGCGACAGGTCCCAGTCGGCGTATGGCGGGAAGGGCTCGATCGGCCTGTACCCGAGCTTCTGGTACAGGCGTACCGCCTCGGGCTGGCGGTCGCCGGTCTGCAGGATCAGTCGCGGAGCGCCGCGCTCCACGGCGATGCTTTCGAGCTCGGTCATGAGGGCGACACTGACGCCGCGACCGCGCCCGTGGGGCTGGACGAACACGCGTTTGACTTCGAGGTCGTTACCGAGTTGGCGGAGGGCGGCGTGGCCGAGCGGGGTGCCATCGGCATCCAACACGAGGACCGTCGCAACGATATCGCGCGGATCCAGCGCGAAGTCCCGATCGTACCGAGCGCGCAGCTCTGCGTCGTACGACGCGACGAGGTCGCCGTAACGGGCGCCGATCTCGACGTCCATCGCCGCCCGCAGCGCCGCGGCACGATCGTCGTGCCATTCGACGCGGATCGGCGTCCACGCGGCGTACTCGTTGGTCGTGGAACCCACCGGGACAGTATCGCCGTCGGCGTCTGCCGCGCCGGGGCCCGCCGACACGGCCGGTAACACATCCGGACCGCGGAACGAGGGCCGCAGCGCCGCGATCAGCGCGACGACGCACGCGACGGCGCAGATCATGATCGCCCAGCGCAGACCGTCCTGGGTGATGCCGTCCCCGGCACCGAGCAACACACCGGTCGCGAGCGCGACGAAGAAGGTCGCAGACAGACGCTGTGTGAGTTGCAGGAAGGATGCTGCGACCCCGTGCAGCGCCGGATCGGCGAAGCCGAGTGTGATGGCTCGCAGCGGAGGCTCGACGAGGCCGCCGGCGAGTCCGAGGAGCACCTGGAGCGCGCTGACCGCGAGGAGCAGTGGCCAGCCGTCCCACACGAACGCGGCGGCGAGGATCGCGAGGACGCCGACGAGCTCGATCCCGACACCGAGTGCGACGACGGGGCGGCCGACCCGCAGGAACACGCGGTGGCTCAGTTGCGAGGCGACCATGCGTGCGAGAGCGGATGGCACGAACGCGATGGCGACGGTGAATGCCGAGATGCTGTGCGCTTGCAGGAAGTACACCGTCGTGGCGGTCGACAGGGCCAGGAGGCTGCCGAACCACAGCAGCGCCACGATGTTGCCGGTGACGAACCCGGCTGATCGCATGAGTGACGGGGCGAACAGCGGCAGCCGGCCGCGCCGTGCGTATCGGCGTTCCCATACCATGATCGCGCCGGCGAGCACGACGGCGACGGCGGCGATGCCGAGGGTCATCGGCAGGGGGAGACCCGGATCGATGACGGGCAGCGTCACGATGACCACGAACGCGCCGAGCATCGCGATGCCGGGCAGGTCGAGGCCCGATGAGATCCGCCCCGGTCGATCGCGCGGCAGGCCGCGCGCTCCGAGCCAGATCGCTGCGGTCGTGAACGGTATCGGGGTCAGCAGCACCCACCGCCAGCCGGACTCGGTGGGGAGCGCTTCCAGCAGCGCCCCACCGGCGAGCGGTCCGACGATCGCGGCGGCCGCGCCGACCGCCGAGTACGCTCCGAGTGCCCGCACGCGCGCGGTGCCGTGGAACGTGTCCTGGATGATGCCGAGGACCTGTGCGCTGATGAAGCCGGCACCCAGCCCCTGCAGCAGCCGCCCCGTCACGAGTACCCACACGGCAGGGGCGAGGGCCGAGGCGATGCCACCGAGCAGGAACGTGACGAGTCCTGCGATGAACAGTCCGCGGCGGCCGAACGCGTCGCCGAGCCGTCCTGCGGGAACGAGTCCGAGTCCGAAGGTCAACGAGTACGACGCGAGGAACCACTGCACGCCCGCGGTCGTCGCGCCGAGCGTTGTCGCCACGGGCGGCGCGGTGAAGGCCACCACCGTCGCATCGAGGAGCGTCGCGAATCCCGCCGCGAGGCAGCACAGGAGGGCGGCGCGGGGATCGGTCGCTGCGCGCGGGGCTTTGCGCCGCGGTGCACCGGGTGTCACCTGGGCGTCGCCAGTCTCGGGGGGCGTCACAGTGTGTCGGGTGCGGCGGCGATGCCGGTGTCGTGCTGCGCGTCGGCGGTGGAGCTCATGAGAATCCGTTCGGTGTGAGACAGCGTGGCGCACCCGGAACACAGCCGCCGGCGTCTGCGTCAAGGACAGACACCGGGCGTCACGCGAAGTAATCCCGGCATGCGACGCCGTGTGAGAAGGATGCCGTGTGACCGTCCATGACGTCCGAGCCGCCCGTCCCGACCCCGGCCCATCGCACCGCGGGTATCGTCGCGACATGACCACCACCGCGACCTCGACCGACCCCGTCGCCGCCCGCCACGAGCAGCGGATCGCCGCACACGCGAGAGCCGCCGCCGGGCCCCGTGGACCGGCATCCTTCGTGTGGGGCGACTTCGTCACCGAACCGGGCACGACCGTCGCCGGGGCGCCCGGCACCTGGGCGCCGCTACCCGCGGGCCAGCGCGGATTGCTGGTGACGGCAACAGCGGCCGACGGCATCCGCCTGCGAAATACCGACGACAAGAGCGACACCAATGGCTCGATGGTCGACGGCAACGCTGTCCTGTATGCCGATCCCGCTGACGGCCCGGCGGTCGCGCGCTTTCCCGACGGCGCAGAAGGCATCATCTTCACCTACGACGACACCAAGTACGCGCTGCAGGTGTGGAACCCGAACTCGGACTGGGCGCGGCGCTTCGCCGGCATCTCGGCGTTTCCGTACGACCCGTCCTGGGTGCTCACCGCCGACATCGTGCCTGTCGTCGGCGGTCGCACCGTCGCGATCGCTCACCACCGCGATCCCCGACCGGTGGACGTGCCCGTCGTCGCGGACGTCTCCTTCGTCGTCGACGGCCGCACCTATACCCTGGCTGCGACCTCACCGGGCCCCGACCACGATGGGCTCGCCGTGCTGTTCACCGACGCGACGACGGGGGAGGAGACCTACGGGGCGGGGCGCGTGTTGCGCCTGAACGCGAGTCCCGGGCCGACCCGGATCGATTTCAACGACGTGAGCCTGCTGCCGTGTTCGTTCAGCCTCGCATGGAACTGCCCCATTCCTCCGGTGGGCAACAACCTGCCGTTCCCCGTGCGCGCCGGTGAGCGCCGCGCGATCGACCACGAGGGAAAGGCACTGCTGTGAGTTTCGATCTGGGGTTCCTCGTCTTCTTGAACTACGAGCAGGATGCCGACGCGCTCGCCGCACTGGAAGACGGGCTCGACCTGTTCACCTTCGCGGAGGAACTGGGCTACGACAGTGCCGGCGTGCGCATCCACCACAGTGTGCGGACGCTCTCGGCGCCGTTCCCGTTCCTCGCCGCGGCCGCGGCTCGAACGCGCCGCATCCGGCTGGCCACCGGAATCATCCCGATCGGCTGGGAGGATCCGCTGCGTTTCGCGGAGGATGCCGCGACCACCGACCTGCTCAGCGGCGGCCGGCTGGATCTCGGGCTCAGCTCGGGCATCGTCCTCGGGGTCACCGACCCGGTCGCGCGGGCGAAGGCCGTGGAAGACAAGCTCACCGCGATTCTGGCCGCCATCCGGGGGGACGGGCTCGGGGACTCACCGATTGCGGCGCTGCCGATACCGAAGGCCGACGCCGTCGGTGACGGGACCGTCCCGCTGCCGCACGGTCCGTACGGTGACGCGCCCGACGAACTGATCGCCTTCCCGCGGAGCCCCGGGCTCGACCATCGGCTCGGGTACGGCGCCGGGTCGCTGTCGAGCGCGCTGCGCGCGGCACGGCTGGGGCTGAACCTCGTTCTGTCGACGATTCACGGTGAAGCGACAGGGCCCACGCTGGGCGACACCCAGGCCGAGGTGATCCGCCACTACCGTGAGGAGTTCGCTGTGCACCACCCCGACCGCACGCCGCGGGTCGCGCTCGGCCGGTCGATTCTTCCGATCGTCGACGACGACGACCGGAACGAGTTCGCGGGTCTCAAGGAGTTCTACGACCGGCTGGTGACTCCTGACGGGCGCTACACCGATTCGCCCGAGCAGCGGGGACAAGCGAGCCCCTTGTACGCGGGCGCTCCCGACGAGATCGTCGCGCGGCTGTCGGCCGATCCCGCGCTCGAGCTGATCGACGAGCTCGTGCTCACGCCGCTGACGGAGCTGACGGTGCCGCAGAAGAAGCGCGTGTTCGCCTCGGTCGCCGAGACAGTGGCGCCTCAGCTGGGCTGGACGAGGCAGGAGGCTGCTCATGCCTGACGTGGCGTCTTCAGCGGCCACGACCGACGCGACGCTGCGTGAGAGGTATGGCGGGGAGGTTCCGGTCGGCATCCGTTCCGGAGTCGGATCCGACGATGTGCTGGCACTGCTGTATCGGCATCGCTCGGTGCGTAGGTTCACCGACGAGCCGGTCGATGATGCGACCGTCACGGCGATCGTTGCGGCCGCGCAGTCGGCCGCAACGAGCTCGAATCTGCAGGCCTGGTCGGTGATCGAGGTGCGTGAACCGGCCCGCGTCGACGCGATCGCGCGGCTGTCGGGGGACCAGCAGTTCATCCGGGATGCCGGGGTGTTCCTCGTGTTCGTCGCCGATTGGGCGCGTGCCCGTCATCTCGCCGCCGACCGGTCGGCGCCCGCCGACGCCGTGGACTACCTGGAGAGCACCCTCGTCGGTTTCGTGGACGCGGCTCTCGCGGCGCAGAACGCCGTCATCGCTGCCGAGTCGCTGGGTCTGGGCACCGTGTACGTGGGCTCGGTGCGCAACGCGCCGCAGCAGGTCGCGGAGCTGCTCGCGCTGCCGTCCGGTGCCTTCCCCGTCGTGGGACTGGGGATCGGGCATCCCGACCCGGCGGATGCCGCGGGTATCAAGCCCCGACTGCCGCAGAGCGTCGTCAGGCACCGCGAGCGCTACCGCCCCGTTGAATCTGCTGAAGTCGAACGCTACGACGAGGCGGTGCGGGCGTACTACCGCACGCAGCAGCAGGACCGCGGATGGCTGCAGGGGGTGCTCGCCCGCGTGCGCGACCGGTCGGGCCTGCACGGGCGTCACACGATGCGCGCGGCGTTGCGGCGGCGGGGGCTTGCGTCGCGCTGAGGGACTCGCCGCCGTTGGCCTCGCACGGGCCGTGCGGCGTCAGCTTTTCACTGGCGCTGCCGCGCCGTGGGGCGAGAACGTCTGGCTCATGTCGCGAGACTTTCGAGTCGGCTTTTCACTGGCGCTGTCGTGCGTGCCCTCGGCATCCTCTCGTCGTGCGGTGCATGACGCCGTGTGACGCAGCGTGTCGACCGGTGAAGTACAGGGCGTGACGTCTTCGTTGCTGCCTCTTAGCGTGGGTTCACCGATTGTTCACGCCGCACGTCGGCACCGCACGTCAAGGAGGGATCATGGTCCGAGGAAGCATTGCACGCAGCGCATGGATCGACACCGATCCGCGGCTCGAGGACGCCCGCCGGGCGTTCGAAGAGGCGCGGCTCGCGCTGGAGGATGCGCGCGAGAATCTGCTGCGCACTCATGTGGAGGTCACCCGCCTCTGGTCGCGCGCGGCGTGAGCTCGCTGCCGCCGACGCGCGGTGGCGCGTCGATCCGGGTGCCGTTCGCCTGGGTCGACGTCTTCGCTGACCGTCCGCTGGCCGGCAATCCACTGCCGGTCGTCTTCGACGCTGACGCGCTCGACGACGACACCCTCCGGGGCATCGCACGCGAGTTCAATCAGTCCGAGACGACGTTCGTTCCCGCTCCGACTGATTCCCGCGCGCAGTGGCGGCTGCGGTCGTTCACCGCTGTGGGCGCCGAAGTGGTCGGCGCCGGGCACAACGCCATTGGCGCGTGGATCTGGTTGGCGACGTCGAGTCGGCTCGATCCGAGCCGGTCGACGTACCTCCAGCAGCTGGGCGACGAACTGCTCGAGGTGGAGATCTTGGCCCGTGGCGATGACACCGCCACGGCGACACTCGATCAGTCGTCACCCGAGTTCCTCGACGGCACCGCGCCGACCACCGAACTCGCCGCCGCACTTGGGTTGACGTCAGACGCGGTACGGTCCGCCGAGGTCGTGAGCACGGGGGCGGCGCATTTGCTGGTGGCGGTCGTCGCGCCGGACGTCGTCGACCGCGCACGACCGGATGCCGAGGCATTGCGCCCCCTGCTGGCGGCAGCGGGTGCGGAGGAGGGCATTTACCTCTATGCGGTGACGCCGAGCACTGACCGGCACGCGTATGCGCGCTTCTTCAACCCGACGGTCGGAATCGTGGAGGATCCCGCGACCGGTACCGCTGCGGGCCCGTTGGCTGCGCTCCTCGTGCACTCTGGATTCGCCAGCGCGGGTGAGACGGTGCGGATCGACCAAGGCACGGCGCTCGGACGCCCCAGCATCCTGCAAGTGAGGGTGGAGGGCACCCGGGTGCGAATCACCGGTGGTGGGCTCGTCGTCGCGACCGGCATCTTGCGCGTGTGAGTGCCGGCGCCGCAGGGGGACAGGTTCGCTGCTCCTTCTGTGACGCCAGGTTTCATTCGACGGAATGGACCACCCGGGTCGCGGTTTGGTCTTGGTGGACCGTGCCGAAACGCACGGCGTACGACATCGGAAGGACACGACTGTGACTATCAGAATCGGCTACATCGTCGGCTCTATCTCGAGCACCTCGATCAACCGCAAGCTCGCCAAGGCCCTCGCGAACCTCGCGCCCGAGGGCGTCGAACTGGTAGAGATCCCGATCAAGGACCTGCCGTTCTACTCGGTCGATCTCGAGGCCGACTTCCCGGCCGAGGCTCGCGCGTTCAAGGACGCGATCGCCGAGGTCGACGGCGTCATCATCGCGACGCCCGAGTACAGCCGCTCGATCCCAGGAGTGCTGAAGAACGCCCTCGACTGGTCGGCTCGCCCCTACGGGCAGGCATCTTTCAGCGGAAAGCCGACCGCCGTGATCGGGACCTCGGGCGGCGGGATCGGCGCGGCGGTCGCACAGCAGCACCTGAAGACGATCCTCAGTCACTTCAACGCGCCGACGCTCGGGCAGCCGGAGGGCTTCATCCAGTCCACGCCCGGACTCATCACCGACGAGGGCGAGGTCACCGACGAGACGACAGCCGCGTTCCTCGCGTCGTATGTGGCGGCATTCGTCGCGCTGGTCACGCGTGTCAAGGCGGCCGACGCCGCCGTCGCTGTCTGACCCAAGTCGGTCTCGGTTGCCATGTAGTTCCACCGTGGAAAGGTGGAACTACATGGCAACCTGCGCCGCAGCGGTGGCCCGGGCGCTCGGCATCGCCGACGCACCCGAGACCTTACATCCGGGCGCTCAGGCCACGCTCGCGCGGCGGAGGAATTCGGCCACTGCGTCGCGGCTGCGCGACAGACACGCCAGTCGCGCCTCGAGAGCCGCGAGCTCGGTGGCCAACTCCGCGGCGAGTTCGCGGGAGCATTCGCGTGGCAGGCCCTCCGTGGTCTGCTGTTCGATGTCGAGCACGACGCGGGTCATGCGGGTCGACAGGCCCGCCTGCACGAGCCCGCGCACGCGCTCCGCGCGCTCGACGGCGTCGTCGTCGTAGTCGCGGTAGCCGTTGCCGGCGCGCGGTGCGTCGATGAGTCCCTGCTGTTCGTAGTACCGCAGCATCCGCGTTGGGATGCCGGTGCGCGTGGACAGTTCGCCGATCCTCATGACATCCGCCTTGACATTGACATTGATGTCAAACTATAGCCTCGGGTCATGGCCACCGAAACCCTCCCCGCCGCCCGTCCGTCGACCACGCCTCTTCCGCGAGGACCCCTGCTCCTGCTCAGCTTCGCGGTGTTCCTCACCGTCACCGTCGAGACGCTGCCGGCTGGGCTCATGCCCGAGATGGCCGCCGATCTCGGCACGACGCCGGAGCGGATCGGGATGCTGATCTCGGTGTGGGCGCTGACGGTGATCGTCACCAGCATCCCGCTGACCCGGCTGCTGAACCGCGTCGACCGGCACGTCGTCGTCGCCGCGTCGCTCGCGCTGTTCGCGCTCGCGAACTTGGCCACGGCCCTCGCGCCGACGGTCGGGGTCGCCCTCGCGACGCGCGTGGTCGCCGCGGTCGCGCACGGCGTCTTCTGGGCCACCGTGATCGTGTACGCCACGTCGCTGCTGCCGCAGTCGCAGTGGGGCCGGGGACTTGCCATCGTCACCGCGGGCGGCACGGCGGCGAC
>NZ_JBASZT010000376.1:0-3673 GCF_049661145.1 Microbacterium sp. | reverse complement strand
TCCGTCGCCGCCGGACGCCCGCGTCCCGCGCCCCCGCGAACCCGCCCGGCGGGCCTATCGTGGTGGCGTGATCAGGATCGCAACCATCGGGACCAGCGTCATCACCGAGACCTTCGCCGATGCGGTCGCCGCGGCGGGCGCCGACGGCAGCATCGCGATCACCGCCGTGACCTCGCGCGACGCGGCGAAGGCCCGCGCGCTCGCCGACCGCCTCGGCATCCCGACCGCGACGGCCGACCTCGACGGGCTCCTGCGCGACAAACAGGTGGATGCCGTCTACATCGCCTCGCCCAATGGCGCCCATGCGGCGCAGGCCCGCGCCGCGATCGCGCGCGGTGTCCACGTCTTCGTCGAGAAGCCCGCCACGACCGCGTCGGCGCAGTGGGAGGAGCTCGTGGCGCAGGCCCGCGACGCGGGCGTCGTCCTGTTCGAGGGCCTCCGCACGGTGTACGACCCCGGGTTCGCGGCGATCCGGGAGGTCCTGCCCGAGCTCGGCGTGCTGCGGCGGGCATCGTTCTCGTACTGCCAGCGCTCGGCGCGGTACGACCGGGTGCTCGCGGGCGAAACGCCGGCGATCTTCGACCCGGCGCTCGGCGGCGGGGCGCTGTGGGACCTCGGCGTCTACCCGATCAGCGCGATGGTCGCCTTGTTCGGCGAGCCGGATGCCGTCACCGCCGTCTCGACCCGTATCGTCACCGGCGTCGACGGGGCCGGTACGGCCCTGCTCGCGTACCCGGGCATCGGCGCGTACCCCGCCGTCCAGCCGGGCTCGAATGCCCCCGCCACCAGCGATACCCGCGGCATGATCGGCGAGGTCACCTACTCCAAGATCACGCGGTCGGACGTGCCCAGCGAGATCCAGGGCGAACTCGGCACGCTCGAGATCGACCACATCGCCCAGCCCCGTCGGCTCGTCCTCACGATGCTCGACGGCGCGCGCCGCGAGATCACGATCGACGCCGCCGACAACAACATGCGGTACGAAGTCTCCCGCTTCGCCGAGCTCGTCGGCGGAGCAGACCCCGCCCCCGACCAGCGACGCACCGCGGGCGTCCTGCGGGTCATCGAGCGCATCCGCGCCGACGGCGTCACCGTCTGATCGACCCGGCCCAAGACCCCGCACAGACCCACGACAGACCCCGCACAGACCCCGCACAGACCCAGCACAGACCCAAGAGCCATGGCCTCAGGCATCGATCTCGACACCCTCGCGCGGGTGCGGCGCGTCCGCGACGCGATGGACCGCGACTACGCCCAGCCCCTCGACATCCCCTCCCTCGCCCGGAGCGTCCACCTGTCGGCGGGCCACCTCTCACGCCAGTTCCGTCGCGCGTACGGCGAGTCGCCCTACTCCTATCTCATGACGCGCCGCATCGAGCGCGCCATGACGCTGCTGCGCACGACCGAGCTAAGCGTCACCGAGGTGAGCCTCGCCGTCGGGTGCCAGTCGCTCGGCACCTTCAGCACCCGCTTCACGGAACTCGTCGGCGTGCCGCCGAGCGTCTACCGCGAGCGCGGCGCGCCGTTCCAACCGGGGATGCTGCCGTGCATCGCGAAACGCCTGACCAGACCGAGCCGACAGCCGAGACCGATCAGGAATCGAGAAGCGGATGCCGCGGCATCCGACCTATCGTGAAGGCCATGTCCATCAGCATCCATTCCTCCTTCCTTCCGCACACCGATCCCGAGGCTTCGCTCGCGTTCTACCGCGATGTGCTCGGCTTCGAGGTGCGCCTCGACGTCGGCTACGAGAACCTGCGGTGGATCACCGTCGGACCCGCCGGCCAGAACACCGCGATCGTGCTGCACCCCGTCGGGGTCGGCACGGACATCTCCGACGAAGAGCGCGAGACGCTCCTGGAACTCGTCACGAAGGGCAGCTACTTCGGCGTCAACCTCGAAAGCTCCGACCTGGATGCCGATTTCGCGCGCATCGTGGATGCCGGCGCCGACGTCGTGCAGGAGCCCATCGACCAGGACTACGGGGTGCGCGACGCCGCGTTCCGCGACCCCGCGGGCAACCTCATCCGAATCCAGCAGACGCCCGGGCAGACACCGGCGAAGGAGCAGTGATCATGGCCGACACGAAGAGCGGGTTCAGCGCCGACGAGCGCGCCGCGATGAAGCAGCGCGCCGAGGAGTTGCGCGCGACGAAAGGCCTGAAGGGCGCCGCCAAGCTCGCCAAGGAACTGGAGGCCTGCGTCGAGGCGATCGAGGCGCTGACCGGCATCGACGGCGAGCTCGCGCGCGCCGTGCACCGGATCGTCGGCGAGGTCGCGCCGTACCTGAACCCGAAGACGTTCTACGGATTCCCCGCCTACGCCGCCGACGGCAAGGTCGTGCTCTTCGTCCAGCCCGCCTCGAAGTTCGACACCCGGTACCCCACGCTCAACTTCGACGAGACCGCGCACCTCGACGACGGGGCGATGTGGCCGGTCGCCTTCGCCGTGGTCGAACTGACGGATGCCGTGGAGCAGCGCATCCGTGAGCTGGTCACCACCGCCGTGGCCTGAGAGCGCCGGGCGGCGGGTGCTGGACCGGCGAGGCCGCGGGCAGCATACGCCGGACGACCTAGACTGGAGAGGTTTCCGCCCGTCCCGATCGATGGGGTCAGTGTGTCCGACGACGCCTCCGCCGCCCCGGCGATGCCCTCCGCAGGCGACCGCGCTACCGCGCCCGCGGCGGCGCGCACCTTCGACGTGCGGCACGTGCAGGTCGGCCGTGCACTGCTGGCAGCGGTCGCCGCGATCATGGTCACCTTCTCGTCCGACCATTCCGCGCCGGTCGGTCTCGCCATCTTCAGCGGATGGGTCGTCGCGACCGCGCTGGTCCTGCTGGTCGCCGCCTGGCTCGTGTACCCGAAGGGGCGGCGCGCGACGCCGATCCTCCTCGGCGTCCTCGCGCTCGTGGCCGGCATGGTCACGGGGATTCCCGGCATCCGTTCCACGACGCTGTTCTTCGTCGTGGTCATCGCCTGGGCGCTCGCGTCGGGCATCGCCGAGCTCGTGGCCGGAATCCGCGGCATCCGCTCCCGCCGCACCGACGGCGTCGCGGCCGGCGAGGACCGCGACCGCGTCCTCATCGGCGCTCTCACGGTCGCCCTCGGGCTCGGCCTGCTGCTCGTGAACCCGGCCTACAGCCTCGAGTACGTTCTCCCGGATGTCGATGTTGCGAGCACACTCACGGGCATCACCATCGCCGTCGGCCTGTTCGGAGGCTATGCCGCGATCATCGCCGTGTTCCTGGGCATCGCGGGGTTCTCGCCGCGGCGCCCGGCCGTGGTCGCCACCGTCGCACCCGGGGAACGGAGCGGGTCGCAGTGACCGATGAGCGACCCACTCGTCGAGACCTCCTCCGGCCGGTGCAGCTGCTGGGCTTCGCGTTCGCGGCGGCCCTGTTCGGCGGGCTCATCGCCCTCGTGTCGATGGGGTTCTTCCAGGATCTCACGGGGCCCGAACGCGAGCACGTCCTGGTGGTCTCGCTCGTCGTGGCGGGCATTTCGTTCATCGCGACGCTCGTGATCATCGCGCTGCTCATGCTCGCGGTGGACCCCGCCCAGCTGTCGCGGGAGGTCGACCACGGCGTCCTGCTGGACGAGCCGGGCGAAGCGCCCGGGGCGGGCGAGGCAGGCGTCGCGGATGCCGCGGCATCCGGCCCGGGCGATGACGACGAC
>NZ_JBASZT010000375.1:0-21492 GCF_049661145.1 Microbacterium sp. | reverse complement strand
CCCACGGGCGCCGCCGACGAGCACCGCCGAACGGGCGCTCCGTCCGCTGCGCACGGCCGCGATGACGAAGCCCGCGGCGATCCCCCCGGTGATGGCGGCGTTGACGACGCGGCTCGTGACGAGGGGCAACAGGCCCGAGTCGTCACCGGTCTGATCGAGCAGGATCAGGAACGCGCCGATGGCAAGACCCGACCCCGTCGCCATGAGCAGTGCGCGCGGCGACGGTCGCACGATGCGTTCGCCCGGCAGCAGCGCGACCAGAACGATTGCGACAAGGGCAACGGCGAGGCCCGCCACCGCGAGCGCTCCCAGCCTCTCCCCGCTCACGAGCACTCCCCACAGCATGGGTGCGATTGCCGAGACGACAGCCGTCACGGGCGACAGCACGCTCATCGGACCGATGGCGAGGCACCCGTACAGCAGTCCGATCGCGATCGCACCCGCCGCCCCGGACGCGGCACCCCACAGCACGTCTGTGCCCGTGGGCGACCCGTCGAGGACCGGTGTGAGAACGCCGAGCAGCACGGCGCCGGATACGGCCGCGACGGCCGTGACCATCGTCGCGCGCAGCCGGCGGGCCGCGAGCCCGCCAAGGAAGTCCGCCGATCCGTACACGATCGCGCCGACGAATGCGAGCACGGCCGACCACACGCCCGTCAGCCTAGCGGCGCTCCGCCTGGCCAGGGGCGGGAGTGTCTCGGGCGCGGTGACCGGGGTAGCCTCGAACTATGACCAGGGCGCTGTTCATCGTCGATGTCCAGAACGACTTCACCGAGGGCGGCGCGCTCGGCGTCGCGGGCGGCGACGCCGTTGCCGAGGGCATCTCCGCGCATCTGGCGGCCCACGCGTCCGAGTACGCTCTCGTCGTCGCGTCGCGCGATTGGCATGACGCCGACAGCGACAACGGCGGGCACTTCGCGCTTGACGAGAAGGGTGGCGGACCCGATTTCGTCGACACGTGGCCGGTGCACTGCGTCGCCGGCACTCCCGGGGCGGAATACGACCCCGCTTTGGCGACGGGCGCCGTCACCCACCACGTCAAGAAGGGGCAGGGCGTGCCCGCATACTCGCTGTTCGAAGGGACGACGGATGCCGGGGAGAAGGTCGGCGACCTGCTTGCGGCGCATGGCGTGACAGAGGTCGATGTGACGGGGATCGCGACCGACTACTGCGTGCGTGCGTCGGCGTTGGATGCGATCGCTCACGGCGTTCACGTCCGCATCCTCACCGCCCTCGTCGCCGGGGTCGCGCCGGAGTCCTCGCAAGCAGCGCTCGCCGAGCTCGCCCACGCCGGCGCCGACCTGGTCGAGGGTGCGGAGTGAGCGCACCCTCGGGCTGGTACCGAGACCCGGCCGGTCCGACCGCCGGGCTCTCCGAACCTACTCGACGCCCTTCAGCGCCGCCGTCATGTCGATCCGCCGGATCCGCGACGACAGCAGGATCGTGGTGGAGAGCGCGGCGATCGCCGTGGTGGCGATCGCGAACAGCACGCTCCACAGCGAGATGTAGGGCGCGTAGACGGACTGCTCCGTGCTGAAGATCTGGATGTACGCGCTGAGGAACCAGAATCCTGCGGGGATCCCGATGCCCAGGCCGACGAGTGTGGTCAACCCGTTCTCTATCAGGGCGAAACGCCGCAGTTCGCGCTGACGGAAGCCGAGCACACGCAGGGTCGCGTAGTCACGCACCCGCTCGGCGAAGCTCAGTGCGCCCAGGTTGTACAGCGCCACGGCGGCCAGCAGCACCGCGAACACCTTCATCAGGGTGAACACGCCGGCCAGGCCCTGGACGACCGAGTCCGCGTTCGCGCGCTGACGTTCTCGCGAGACCGTTCCGACGACGGCCGTCGCATCGGCGACGTCCTCCGCCGTGACAGCCTCCTCTGCGAGGTAGGCCGTCGGAGTGAAGACGCCGCCCGCGGATGTCCACGCGTCCTCCGAGACCAGGACGCCTTGGGGGTTTGCGACCACCGCCTCGTCGGCCGCTGTCAAATGCACCGTGCTGTCGCCGATCACGACGGTGACCTCGTCGCCGACCTGCACGCCGGCGGCTGTGACGGCCTGCGTGAGGGATGGCTGGTCGAAGTCGACCCGGGCCCCGGCGGGGTTCTCGACGACGACGAGCTCACCGTCCCCGATCACCATCGCGACGCGGTCGGCTCCCTCCGCCTGCTCGACACGGGCGAACGCCTGCATGATCCACTGGCCCGGCCCTGCGGCCGCTTCGACCGCGGCGAGCTCGTCCGCCGTCGCGCCCGGTCGCACACTGATCCAGGTCTCGTAGCGGTATTGATCCGAGTAGGTTCGTTGCACTTCCCGAAACAGGCTGTCGGGAATGCCGAAGCCCGCGAACAGGAGCATCATGCAGCCCGTCGTCGCGACAAGGCCCATCGTCAGGCGCACCGGGTTGCCCAGCGCGTCTCGTAGCGTCCAACGGGTGCCGTATCCGGCCCAGCGCCACTGCCGCGGCCGCGACGGATTTTTCGAGGCTCGTCCGCCGATCGACGGGCGCAGTGCTTCAGCCGGGCTCACTCGCCGCGCCGCCCGAGAGGCCGTCCACGCTCCGACCACGCACACGACGACGAGGCCGACGGCGACCGCGGGCGTCGCCCACGACCACCCGGGTCCCCATGGACCGAGCGTGAATCGTGTCTGCTGCGTGCTCACGATGTACTCGGCCAGCGGCACCGCCAGCGCCAGGCCGATCGCGGCGCCCGCGCCGACGACACCTGCGGCGATCCATACGAAGTAGAGGCCGATCGCGCGGGGCGACATGCCGAGAGCACGCAGTGTCGCGATGTCGGTGTGCTGGATGTCGACGAGGCGCCGAATCGACGTGGCCATCGCCAGGAGCGCGACGAGCACGAAGAGGGTGGAGAACAGGAACGACAGTGATCTCAGCTGCGAGACGCGCTCGAACGCCGGCGCTACGAACGCGTTCGAAGACCGGTCGGTGACCGACTGCACGCGATCTGCGAGGACGGTTCCAACGGCGTCGCGAAGCGGACCCTCGTCGCCGGTGAGGGTGACGACGTTGCCGATCTGCGGGACCCCGAACACCTCTTGCGCGACGCGATCGGCGACGAGTGCACGCCCGAACTCGCTCGGCTCGGGTGCGACGAGTCCGGGACCGGTGAACACGAGTGCATCCGACAGTACGACGAGGCCGCGCAACTCGAGGGAAGCGTCTCCCTGCGGGCCGCGAAGGAGGAGCTCGTCGCCGACCTCGTACCCGTTCACGTCGGCATACCTGGCATCCACCCAGATCCCGTCGCCGTCCTGTTCGACCGGGTCGCCGCTCAGGACGATGGGTTCGCCGACGCCGCTGTCGCTCAGGGTCGAGACGGTGAGCGTGCGGTCGTCGTCCGAGGAGTTCTCGTCGAGGACCGTGAACTGCGTCGTCCGCGCGACGCCGTCCACGCCGGTGGACTCTTGGAGCGCCGTCACGTCCTCCGTGGTCGTCGACGTCGCGTTCACCCAGAGTGTCGGCATGCTCGCCTGGGCATCGATCTCGTCCAGCACGTTCTGCATTCCCCGCCAGCTCGCGTCAAGACCGCCGTACACCGCGACGCTGAGCACTGTCATCAGGAACACCGAGACGAACTGGGCCCAGTACGAGCGGATGTCGCGGGGGACGCGTCGCAGGAGGATCGGCACGATCAGTCGAGGTCGGCGACGGTCAGGGGGGAGTCGTTGTGTCTGCTCTCGACGATGTATCCGTCCTGCAGGCGGACGAGATGGTGGGCGAGATCGGCGAAGGCGGGATTGTGGGTGACCACGACGACGGCGGTGCGGGTCCGGTACGCGATGGCTTCGAGTATCGTCATGACGTCGATCCCGGTCCGCGTGTCGAGCGCTCCGGTGGGCTCGTCGCACACGAGCATCGCCGGACTCTTGGCCAGAGCGCGCGCGATCGCGACACGCTGCATCTCGCCTCCCGACAGCTGCCCCGGAAAGTTGCGGGAGCGCTTGGCCAGACCCACACCCCGCAGCGCCCGGGTCGCGGCGGCGTCGGCGGTCTTGCGGTCGGTGACGAGCGCGGCCGCGAGCGCCACGTTCTCGAACGCCGTCAGGTTCGAGACCAGGTTGTAGAACTGGAAGACGAAGCCGACATGAGCACGTCTGTACTCCGTGAGAGCCGCATCGCTGAGCCGCGACAGATCCCGTCGCCTGCCGTCGGTTCCGTGGTGCAGGATCCGCCCCGTCGACGGCGTGTCCATTCCTCCCAGCAGGTTCAGAAGCGTGCTCTTCCCCGAGCCGGACGGCCCGAGGATGACCATGAGCCGGCCGCGCCTGACGCGGAGGTTCACGCCGTTCAGTGCATGCACCGCGTTGCTACCGGTGCCGTACGACCTTCCGACGTCTTGAAGGGTCAGGAAGACGTCCGAATCGCTCAGCATTGGAGAATGATCGCTCCGTAGTGCGTGCCGGCGCCGGTGCCGACGAGGAGGACCCTCTCGCCCGGCTTGATCTTGGCGCGGTGGAGAGTGAGCGGAATCGCCGCACCGATGGTGTTCCCCACCTCCGGCAGGGTGACCTCGAGGCGCTCCCGCCCCCACAGCCGGGCCATGCCGTCGAGGCCCGCCTTGCTCGTCTGGTGGGGGATGATCCGGTCGATGTCGGGCGCGTCCTTGGACAACCCGGGTTGGATCGACTCCAGGAATGGCGGGAAGTTCCGCAGCGCTCCGGCGAGCAGACGCAGGCCCCTCATATCGAACTTGAAGTCCTGAAGGCGCTCGCTGGTCTGCTCGGACCGGATCCGGGTACCACCACCGCGGATCTCGGCATCCTTCACGCCCGACGTCTGCGTCTTGAACGAGGAAGCAACGATTCCCTGGCCGTCGTCGACCGCCGGCCCGATCACGGCGGCCGCGGCTGCATCGCCCATCAGCAGCGCACTCTCGGGCTGACGGAAGTCGAGACCGCGGCTGCCTCCCTCGGTCGAGACGATCAGCACGTTCTTGGCGCGTCCCGTCGAGATGAGGAAGGCGGCTTCCTGCAGTCCGAACAGGAACGAGAGGCAGGTGGCGTGCAGGCTGTAGGAGGAGACCTCCTTCAGCTTCAGTCCGGCGGCGATGATCGCCCCGCCGTCGGGGATCGCCTGCAGTTGCGTTCCGGACGTGTTCAGCACGACGTCGATGTCTTTGGGTTCCAGTTGCGCAGCTTCGATCGCCCGCCGTGCTGCAAGCAGGCCATAGGTCAGCGGATCGTCGTCCTCGTGAATCCAATGGCGCGTGATGACACCGGTGCGCTTGATCGCCTCACGCGTGCTGATTCCGCACATCGCGGCGACATCGGACGTGGGCACGATCCGATCCGACAGCGCCTCCCCCGTACCAAGGATGGAAATTGGTAGCACGGTCATAGAATCCCCCCGACGTTCGGCATGCGGTGCTCACCCGCGGCAGGTGAGCCCCTCGTGACCGCAGCCGAATGAGTTTGCAGACTACACCATGAAGGTTTCCGCAATGTCTTCCAATGTTGCGGCATCGTGTCCGTCGTGTGGACGCGGCGCGACTCGTCGTCGGCCGTCACTCCAGCAGGACGCTCGGCGACTCGTCGTGACTGAAGACGAGACGGATCCCGCTGGATTCGAGCGCGAGCAGGAGTTGCGCGGTCGCCTGAGTCTCTGAGAAGTCATGACTGATCGTCCGTGGCAGGGCGCGCATCCGGTCGAACGCCTCCAGTTGATCCCGGCCCCACGCCGCGTCGGCCGCGAGGAGCACGGTGCCCTCCACGAGTGCGCCGAGGTGTCCGCGGGCGTGTCCGGGAAGGTCGAGGATGACGAATCGACCGTCTTCGAAGAGGTCGAAGCCCGTGAGCCCGCCCGGGGCCGGACCGCTGAGATCATCGCGATCGAGAACGCGGAGTCGGGCCGAGTCGAACCAATCCGGCAGGACCGCGGGAATGATGCCGCTGCGCAGATCGGTTCTCGCCAGCGCATCCAGTTGGTTACGGCTGATGACGAAGGTCGCGTCGGGAAAGTACCGGATGCCGCCGATGTGGTCGGGGTGCGCGTGCGAGATGATGACGTCGTCGATGTCCTCGGGACGCAACCCGTCCGCGGCGAGGCGCCGGTCGATGGTGGCCTCTGGAGAGACATCGGGCGGCAGCAGCCGCCGGTAGATCGCGCTGGCCCAGCCCAGTCCCTTCATCGTCGGCGCGTAGCCCGTGTCGAACAGGACTCGTCGCCCGCTCGGGTGACGGTACAGGAACACCGACGAGGGAAAGACGTGTGGTTCGACCGGCGCGCCCTTGAACAGCAGCGACAGTCGGAAGCGCGTCGAACCGCAGGCATAGCGGCGTAGGCGTGGTTCAGTCAACGGCGTCTCCTGTTCCGTTACCGACGGCGCCGGCAGCACCGCCGAAGAGTGCGTCGAGGAAACCGAGATAGTCGCGCACTGCCGACTCGAAGCCCTCCCCGATGTAGATGTCGAAATGGTGGTAAGGGTAGACGCGGATTCGGGCGTCGCGTATGCGCCGAGCGACCCGCAGCGTCTGTTCGGCCGGCGCGACGGTGTCGTTCTGACAGATCGCGACGTACAGGGGGATCGTGATGTCGCCGGCGACGCGCCCCGGGTCGTATCGGAGGAACCACAGCGCGGATCGCGCCGCGACGCGATTCTCGAACGCGGATCCGGCCGGGACGAGTGAGAGCAGCCGCGCGGAGTCGTCGGTCGCCATCAGTGCCGCTGAGCCGGGTGCGCCGATGAGGGCGACATCGACGCGACGACCGAAGGGGGTGGTGAGCAGGTCCAAAGCCGCGCGAGCGGTCACCTTCGCCTTCGACGCGAACGGCAGGCCCGCCCGCGACGCCCGCCCGTCGGTGTAGGGACACTGCGCTATCGCCGCGCCCAACTCGCTGTGACGTGCCGCGAGGGTGAGCACGTGCCCGCCGCTCAACGATGTGCCGAACAGCACGACGCGGTCGGGTGGCCCTTCGTCCTTCAGGTAGGCGATCGCGGCTTCCCAGTCCGCGAGCTGCGCGGTGACGTCGAGGATCTGTCGCCTTCGTCCGCCGCTCATGCCGAATCCGCGGTAATCGAAGAGGAGGCACTCGTACCCGTGCGAGGCGAACCGCTCCGCGAACGCGTCCAGGCGCATGTCGCGCACACCTCCCAGCCCATGCGCCATGACGATCCGGGCGATCGGCTCCTCGGCGCGGGGCGTGTACAGCCACGCGCTGCATGTCGTCTCTCCAGACGGAAAGGCGACGTCGCGCCTTGAGGTGCGCTCCTGGGCGGTTGCCATGCCGTGACTATAGGGCAGGGACGTGTCACCGCGTGTCCCGCGCTGCATGCCGAAGCGTTCAAACTGCTCCTGACCTGCTCTTGTCGGAGGTTCGAGCATCCAAGGTCTGGTGGGCTCTCGGATCGGGATAGAGCGCCGCGAAGAGCCGCAACGCTTCTCGAACCTTCGACTGTGCCGCAGTGTCGTCGATTGCATCTGGTATCCCAGCGTGCGTCGTATACGCATCGGGTTCGCGCGATGGTCGGTCCCGAGGACGCGGATGCTGCCACCGTCAGGTCCGGTCATCGCGCCGATGCACTCGGGGAACCGAACGACTTGCGAAGCCCGCGTACCGAAATGGCGTTCATGACTCGTCATCGACGCGGCGGCGTGTCGGAATGGCCCTGATCAACCACCAGACGATCTGAACTGCGATCATCACGGCTGCCGCGATCAGAGCGACGATGGCAGAGTCCGCAGTCAACTCACCAGCGAGAAGAGTTGTGAACGCGACGACGACCGCGGTCGCAACTGCCGCGAGCGCGAGAATCCTCGACGCGATCACGATCCGATCGCGAGGCTTGCGCGCCACGGCGACGACCACCTCACCCAACTGGAGAAACGCGACTCCCGCGCCCGCGCCGATGGCGTAGGCCACCACGTGCTCGGCCACCTCGTGGGTCGACAGCCATGCAATGAGGATCAGCAGACCGGTCACGAGCGCCAGAGCGTCGATGAAGGCGGCGAGCATCTGCAGCACGGGTGCTGACTGCGGTGAGCGATCCTGTCGCTTCCGTGGGATGTACTCCCACGCCCGCCGCGAGGCCAGCCGACTCGCGATCATGGCGATCGTGAGTTTGCTGATCGGACCGGCGATGGACGCGATCGGGCTGCCGGTCGCGACCAAGAGCACGACGCCCAAGAGGAATGCGACAGGGAGCGTCGCGGCTCGCTGGAGCCACCACGACGCGAGGTACGCCCCGCGGGCGGAGGGGACGTCCAGCGGGTGGAGCAAGGGCTTGCTGTCGATCGAGGGGAGGTCGACGACTTCCCGGATGTCATTCATGGCGTCCTCCAAGGAGCCGTCGGGATGAAATGGGTATTGAGGTCGTCGCGCGCCAGACCGTAGATCTTCTGCCGCGCGACTCCGAGCTCTCGTGCCACAGTCACGGCGCTGTAGTCGTCGAGGAGCTCGGCGATGCTGAGCGCACGCACACCAGCCGCTCGGGAGACGAGATGAGACATCAGAGCACTCACTTCCGCGGCCAGCAGCGCCACGGCCAAGGTTCCGCCGTACTGGTCAGACCAACGGGGATCGCCCGACGCCGCCGCGGCGTAGAGCGCGTCTCCGCCGTCGGCCAGGTGAACCATGACGTCGGTCGGCGAGAGTCCGGTGGCCTCGAACCGTGCTGCGACGGCCTCAAAGGCCCCCGCCGACTCGTTTCGCCGGTGGGCGAGAACGGCCGACCAGCTTGAGTCGATGCTCTCTCGCTCACCGCTGTCACCCCGGGGGTTACTCGTCATGAGTCCATTTTGATCGGCATCCGCCCAAGTGTCAACCCTGGGGTGACAGTCCGATGTTACCTGTTGGCTCGGGCGAAGGCGCGGCTGCCGAAGGCGAAGGCGGCGATCGTGATGCCGATGGTCCAGAGCAGCCCGACCACGACCGCACCGCTCGTGATGTCGCCGGCGAATGCGGCACGGACTCCGGTGACGATGTGTGTCGTCGGCAGGAGGGCGGAGATGGTCTGGAGCCAGCCGGGCGCGACGGACATCGGGATGAGGATGCCGCTCAGGAGCAGTACCGGCAGGGAGAGCGAGTTGACCAGTACTCCGAAGGCCTGCTCGTTTCCCAGCGTGAGCGCGAGGCCGTATCCGGCGGCACAAAACGCCGCTGTGAGCAAAAGCACGAGGACGAAGCCGACAACGATGCCCCACCCGTCGGCCTTCATCCCGAGGAGGAAGCCGAGGGCGATCAGGATGAGTCCCTGGACAGCGGAGTCGAGCACGTCATGGAGAGTTCGCCCGCCCAGCAGCGCCCAGCGGCTGGCGGGGGTCACTCGCTGAGCGTCGAGCACTCCTTCGCGCATGTCGGTGAGCAGACCGAATCCGACGAAGAGCGAACCGACCACGGCTTGCTGCACGAGAAGCCCGGGAACGAGCAGCGTGTACGGGCTCATGCCGAGCTGCCCTGCGAAGGCCCCCAGAAGCGGACCGAAGAGGGCGAGGTAAAGCACGGGCTGAGCGAGTCCGACGGCGAGCCACACGGGCTTGCGGACGGTGCCGCGCAGATGCCTCCGGAACATGACTGCGGTGCTTCGAGCGCCCGTCATGCTGCCTTCTCCTCGGCGGTGAGTGCGAGGAATGCTTCGTCGAGAGTGGGAGGCCGCAACTCGAGACTGGCCGGACTCACGGAAGCGTCGCGAAGATCGCGCAGGACCCCTTCCAGCTCGCCGGCGCCGCCAGGAAAGCGGACGCTCACTTCCAGGCCGGACACACGCGGAGCGTCACCGGCCGATCGTCCGAGAGTCGAGACCAGTGCCGACACGTCCACCTCTGACGCCGCAGCCACGATGAGCGTGTCGGGTCCGATCCTCCGCTTGATTCGCGCAGGCGAGCCGTCGGCGATCAGGCGTCCGCCGGAGATCACCAGCAGCCGGTCGCAGAGGGCGTCCGCCTCATCGAGGTAGTGAGTGCTGAGGAGGACCGTGACCCCGGAGGCATCCCGGAGCTCGCGGACATGCTCCCAGAGGCTTGCCCTGGATGCCGGGTCGAGTCCGACCGTCGGCTCGTCGAGGAAGACCAGGCGCGGTGCGTGCACGAGGCTCATCGCGATGTCGAGGCGGCGGCGCTGGCCGCCGCTGAGGGTGCCCGCCTCCCTCTCCCAGAGGTCATCCAGGCGGTATCGGGCCGCGAGCTCCCGCGCCCCCGATCGGGCTGCCGCCCGCGAGAGCCCGTGGAGCATGCCGTAGTCCACGAGCTCCTCGCCGACCTTCGACTCGCTGCTCGCCGAGCCGCGCTGAGAGACGTAGCCGATCATCCTTCGCACCTGCCGCGACTGCGTCGCCACGTCGTAGCCGGCCACCTGTGCTCGCCCGGAAGTGGGACGGGCAAGCGTCGTCAGCATCTGCATCGTGCTGGTCTTTCCCGCGCCGTTCGGGCCCAGCAATCCGACGATCTCGCCCTCCGCCACGTCGAACGAGACGTCGTCCACGGCGACGACCTCGGACGGCCGGGCCGATCGCGATGACTCTCGGTAGGCCTTGCGCAGACGATTCGCTCGGATCACGAGCATCTCCCATCTTTTCAAGGTATCCAAATTTGGACAGCAAGGCCAGGGTACCCAAATTTGGGTTGATCGTCTACTACAGTGGCTCCATGCCTGCTCGGACGACTCGCCTCTTGGTCCTCGGCACCGTGCGACGGCTTGGGCCGGCGACGGGGTACGACGTGCAGTCGTACCTTTTCGGGATGGCGGCGGATCGGTGGGCGAACCTCAGGTCAGGGTCGATCTATGCGATGCTGCGCAGCCTCGGGCGCGATTTCTTGATCGAGGGCACGCCGGAAGACGCAAGTCGGCATGTCGTCACCGCGGCTGGTCGCAGGGAGCACGATGTCCTGTTGTTAAGCGCACTTCGCTCGCTGCCGGAGACTGGTGACACCGCCGAGCTCCGGGCGGCGCTCCACTTTGCCGACCTGCTTTCGGTGAAGGCTGTGCATGTCGCCCTCACGGAACGATTGGTGGCCATCGGCGGCGCGCTCGGTGACATCGACGCGCGGATCAGCGAGGCAGGGCCCGCGGGTGCATCACCGTTTGTGACACACGGGATGGGCCTGGAACACGCGCTCCTGCGCTCGCAGGCGACGTGGCTGCGCGACCTTCTCGACAAGAGACTCCCCGAGAACCCCGGTTCGGGCTAGCTTTCCAATCAGGCTCAAGAAGCGATCAGCGCTCATCCTCGGCAAGTGCCGCTTTCACTCGTTCTCGCAACGCGGCCACACCTCGTCCGATCACGACGTTGAGTGGATCGGAGGCGACACGACCGAGTGCATCCTCGGCGGCGCGCGCATGGTTGTCGGCGTGAATGAACATGCCCAGTGCGAAGTAGTCGTCGCCGACGTTGAGGTGAATCGACGGTGCGAAGGCCGCCGGGTCCTGGATTCCGAGTGGCACGAGGTCGTCATGATCGATCCACCGATACGCCTCCAGGGCTCGGAGGTCCCAATCGAGCGCGCCCGTCGGCTCGCGGTGCAGGTCAGCAAGGTAGTGCGCAACGACACAGCGTTTCGCGAAGGCGCTCTCCGGAAGCTCTGTCCAGCACGCGAGCAGCAACCTGAGCCGGTCGTGGTCAGCGAGCAGGTCTCGCTGACCGGCAGCCCGGAGGACGTTCTCCCAGGTGGGTTCGCCGGCGGAGTCACTCACGCGGGCCACTCCTCTCTTCTCGTTCTCATCACTCGTGTGAATCCCCGCCCGGCTGCCGCCTACAGCAGGGTCGTGCCCACCTCACCGAAGCATGGAGCGCGGCACCATTGGAACAGTTCGTATCCTCGGCGCGGCCCCTGCACGAAGAACGGATCGGACTCGCAGCATTCGACGGCCTCCGCGCGTGTCCTGGCCGAGACTATCTGGACCCCGCCGATCCACGGAGGGTCGGTGTCGGAGCGGAGCAGCCCCAGCGAGACGAATGTTCTGACCTCGCGCGCGTAGACACTCCACTTGCGCATCGAAGAGCGCGCTCCGAAGAGGCAATCGATCGGGGTGATCCTCGAAGAACACGGTCCACTGAACCGCGGGGACCGTCCTCGCAACGCGACCCTCCTCGGTCACGGGATGCCTCTAGCACGGTCACTCTGCTCGCTCGGCCGCGGGTGGCGATCCTCGTCGCGGTCTGTCGTCAAAGTCGACCAGAGGTCGCTGAGCGAGGACGCGGTGGTTGTGTGCCTCAAGCGGGCAAGCGTCTCCGGCAGCCGCCGCGCGAGATGACGAGCTGCGAAAGAACCGAGAAACCACCACACCGCTACGCCGTTGCCGATGGCGAGCGGAATGAGCGCCCATTGCGCCCATGCGCCGAGCCAGTCGGGATCGAATGCGACGAGGATGGCGAGCGCGATGGTCGGGGACGTGAGCAGAAAGATCACCCAGGTGGCGATGCGGTAGACGAGCGGGTTGTCGCCGACGTCCGCCGCGCTGGCGCGGCGATGCGGATCGACGCCGGGGGTGGGCCAGAGGACCGAGGCGGTGATCGCCACCCCTGTTCCCGCGGCGGTGAGCGCCACGATGGCAGGCACCGCGGCCAACGCATACTGGTAGGCGCCGGTGATGACGGTCATCACGACGGTGAGGGCGATGGCGGGGATGCCGAACACCGCGCCCAGGCCGAGTTGTCTCCCCTGCACGTCGGCACGGATCGCCTCATCGCTGCCGAGAGTGGCGAGTTGCCAGAGTGCGGTGCCGTCGTATCCGTAGAGGTTGGTGCCGCGTAGCGTGACCATCACGGCGAGCCCAATACCCGCGAGGACGGCGAGTTTCGGGAGCCCGGCGAGGGTGGCGATGAGCGCGACGAACAGTCCGAACCAGATCGACAGCCAGAGCTCGAGTCGTCTCCACGGATCGCGTGTCCAGGTGCGCAGCTCACGGCCCAGGGTCGCCCCCATGAGCGAGGCCGGGAGGAACCGCCAAGGACTCTTCGACCCGAGGCGGTGACGGCGTGAACTCCGCGTCGCCGCGCGCGGGCGCGGTGCGAGCAGCACGATCGCCCCCGTCACCGCGACGAGCGCCGCAGTGGCGAGCGCTCCCACGACCGTGAGAGACCCAGCGATGTCGCCGCGGGAGTTGAGTTCGACCGCTGCCACGGGCCAGCCGGCCGGTGAGCGTCGGAGGGCGTCGCTGAGCAGGTCGTCGGCGAACCCGTTTGCGAGGAATGCGGGCAGGATTCCGATGAGGGGGACGATGAGCAGCCACCCGATGGTGAGCACGGCGACGAGGGCGCCGTAACTGATCGCCGCGATCTGCAAGCCCAGAGCGGTCCGCATGGCTGAGCCGAGCAGGGCATAGAGCATCCGCGACAGCGCGATCGTCAGCACGAGGAACAATGCTGCGGCCACGACTCCTGCGATGACGCCGGCGACGCTGCCTGCAAGGACGGCGAACGCGACGATCGCCGACGCGGCGACCGCGGTCACCAGTGCTCCGGTTCCCGCGAAGACAGAGCTCAGAAGGCCGAGCGAGGCCGAGACCGGACGCAGCGGCATGGGGAGGAAGTACTCGGGTCGTAGGACCGCGGCCCCGCTGCCGAGGATCGGCCCGATAACCCAGCCGATGAGCCACGCGCCCAGGCAGAGTGCCAGCGCGTCCGCGCGTGCGTGCGGGGCTGGAAGCAGGGCGGCACCCCAGGTGATGGCGGCGGCGAGCAGGCCCAGGCCGAGGCCGAGGCGGCGTTTCCAGGGCGGCGTGTTTCGTTGGATCGCCCGGCGAAGCCGGATCAGGTGCCCAACCACGACATCTCCCCGTCGACGGCAGGCCGTTCGCCGACGTAGGTCACGAACCGGTCTTCGAGGCTGAGGCCGTCGCGGACCTCGTCGATCGGACCAGCCGCGAGCACCCGTCCGTCGGCGATGAGTGCCACTTGGTCGCAGAGTTGCTCGACGAGGGGCATGACATGGGATGAGATCAGCACTGCCCCTCCGCGCTGGACGAACTGACGCAGGATGCGGCGGATGGTCCGTGCCGAGACGGGATCGACCGCCTCGAACGGTTCGTCCAGCACGAGCACCCGTGGATTGTGCAGGAGCGCGGTCGCCAGACCGATCTTCTTGCGCATGCCGGTGGAGTACTCCAGTACGAGCCTCACACGATCTTCTGCTCCGTCGAGGTCCAGAACACTCAAGAGCTCCTCGGCTCGCCGCCTCACCTCGTGCAAGTCGATGCCCCGCAGGAGGCCCCAGTACGTCAGCAGCTCGGTTCCGGTCAGGCGCTCCGGCAGGGCGAGCCCGGCGGGAAGCACCCCCAGCAGACGCTTCGCTTCCGCCGGTCGTCGCCAGAGGTCGATGCCCCGCACCAGGCTGGTGCCCGCATCGGGACGCAGCAGACCGACCGCCATCGACAGTGTCGTCGTCTTTCCCGCACCGTTCGGCCCGACCACACCGGTCAGAGAGCCCTGCGCAACGGCGAGGCGAACGTCGTCGACAACGGTCGTGCCGCGATAGCTCTTGCGTAGACCGAGCAGCGATAACGCGGGCAGGGTCTCTTTGTCGCTCATCCTGTGACCTCCATCCGCTTCGAGGGAGCGTTGGCGAACCGCCGCAGCAGCATCTCTGCGGGGCGTAGGTCACCGTGGGCGTGCATCCAGCACGCCGCGGCAACCGTGATCGCGTACGTCGCGAGCGCGATCAGGAGCGCCCCAGTTGATCCGATCGTCCCGCCGACCCCGAAGGTCCACGCGGCCAGCACGGGAACCATGAGCACCGATTGGAGGAGATAACTGGTCAGCGAGCGCTCTCCCACGATGGCGAAGACGTGAGCGGTGCGAGAAGTCGCGAATCGGCGGATCGTGCAGGCCAGCGCCAGCAGCGCTGCATATCCCACGCCGCCGAGGATTCCGGTGGCGACGTGCAACGTCGAGATGATCGCCGCTGCCGGGCCGTCCGGAACACTGATGACGCCGGCCGCCACCAACGCGGCAGGTATGCCGCCGAGGATGCCGACCACTGTGAGGCCTGCTCCTGCGCGCACAAGCAGGTGTCGATAAGCGGCAGGGTTGGCGAGCACGTCGCGGTGTGCCGCCCAGATGCCCAGCAGCACAGCCGGCACGACGCCGAGCATGCCGACCATCGCCACGATCCATTCCAGGGGGCGCCAGGCCAGCGCCTCCAGCGGGTCGGTGATCCCGATGGACCACAGAATCGCTCGCTGCATCGTCGGGCCTGGATCAGCGAACGCCAAGCCCTGCACCAGTGCGCAAGGCACGATCAGCACGCCGGCGACGACAAGGAGTCGGCGACCGGACCAGCCGAGAGCGGGAATCAACAGCAGGGTGAGCAGGCCATACAGTCCGAGGATGTCGCCGGAGAACAGCAGCACGCCGTGCACCAGACCGAAGAGGATGAGTCCGACCCCGCGCCTGCGTAGCCGACGGACTCCGCCGGCACCGGGATCGCGCGTAGAGAGGAGAGCGATCCCGTATCCGAGGAGGAGCGCGAACAGGGGGTACACCCGTGCGTCGACGAGAGCGACCACGGCGAAGGTGACGCCGCGGTCCACGGCGCCGTCCTCTACAAGATGCTGCCGCATCCCGTACGGTCGATCGTGCAGATAGAGCATGACGTTGGCGACCGCGATGAAGCACAAGGCGATCCCGCGGGAGACGTCCGGTGCCAACGCGCGACCGGCACCCTCGGACCGGAGAATGCTCGTGGTACCGGGCACACGCATGGTCTTCAGTCGGCGGCCGCCGGCGGAGCCGGGAATCGTGTGACGTCGAAGAGTGCCTCGACGATGGACACCTCGTTTCCCGACGGGTCGAGGTAGTCGGCGTATTTCACGATTCCCTCGTATCGTCCGACATCGGTCGGGGTGAAGCCACGCGCCTCGATCGCAGAGATGGCCCGATCAAGGTCGGCGACCTCCAACCGGGTGAAGCCGAAACCCGCGGCCTGTGGGCGATGCACGAGTTGGAGTGTGGCTCCGGCCGCGAGCACCCACTCGGCCACGCCCGGCATCGGCTGCATGTCCGGTACCCGTCCGAGGAATCGCGTGTACCACGCCGTTGCCTCGTCTGCATCTGCGACCGGAATGCCGGCGAGCACGCTGAGGAAGCTGAGGTCGGCATCGCCCTCGGCGGCTCGCTCGGTGTCGTTGGTCACGCGCGGCACCCGCCCTTCGGAAGTGTGCGATCAGAAGACTTGCAACGCAAACAACACTATCATTACGTGACGCATCGACGGGTTGCGGCGTGTGTCGACGCCGGTGTGATTGTGGCTACGTCTCGTCGCGGGCGGCGCGGGTCTTCTCGCGTGCGGTGAGCTCCCAGGCCCTGTCGAGCAGATCGTTCAGGATGGCGGCGTCGGTTGCGGAGGGATCGGCGAGGATGTGCCCGAAGCGTTCGTAGTGCGGCTCGGCGAAGAGTCCAGGCTCCCCGGACTCCAGCCAGGCTCGACGCTCCTCGGGTGTGCTGACGAAGACGAACATGTCGTCAGCTTCGGCGCGGATGCGCGCGAACATCCGACCGTCCACTTTGAGCGACGGCGCTCCGTAGGAGGTGGTCGCGGCCGTCGCAGGCCAGGAAGTCGCGAGACCGACCAGGCGGTTCCACGTTTCTTCGGCCTGCAGGCCCCGTTTGACGCTCACGGCGCCGGCTCTGGAGACGCCTTCTTGCCGGCGCGGTAAGCGCGGGTGCGCGCTCGGTTCTGGCAGGTCAGCGAGCAGTACTGGCGACGCCCTGCCGGCGACTGATCGACGTAGACGTCCACACAAGCGTCACCGACGCACGTTCCCAACCGGCTCGCGTCGGGCTCGTGCCGGAGGTGGTCGATCAGGGCGAGCGTTGCCCCGGCGAGCAAAGCGCGTTCGGGCCGGTCGCTGTTCCAGACCTCGTGCACCGTCCACTGGTCGGACGAGAGGGCGGGAGCCATCCCGGACTCCACGATCAGCGTGTTGAGCTGCTGGGCACACTCCGACCCGGTCGTCGAGGCGAAGACGGGATGGATGAGGTTCGCGGTGTCGACCAGCGTCTGCTCATCGAAGGGCGGGAAGTGCTCCCAGAAGACGGGACTCTCCACACGGAGACTCTCGGCGGTCGGATACGGCTTGGTGCCCTCGTGGGCCTCGAACCTGGGAGCATCGCCCCACTCGTTGACGATGTACACCAGAAGCGGGATCGGCAGAGGATGAACCTCCACCACCTTCGTTGCTGCCATTGCCACCACCTACCTGTCACCGGTAAGTGTAGTCTATTGCGTGACAGACTCGCAGGAGCCCCACGCCGATCAGTCGATGAGCTCGCGTCTGCGACTGCTCGTCAACCAGGTGCATCAGCGACGGAACCCAAGGATGACATCGATCGAGATCAGGCCCGCGTCCGGCGACAGACACGCGGATGTGACCCACGCTCTCACCGGGGGCGGGGACGGCCGGAACTGCCAGTGCCCGTGGTGGATACTGACCAACGCGCAGTGGAAAGAGACCGATGCACAAGCCCGTGGGGTGCTCCTCGGTGCCCAGCTCCGGGACGATCCTCCACCGGGCCTCGTCGCCTACGTCGATGGCGAGGCAGCCGGCTGGGCGAGGGTCGGCCCACGTCCGGGCCAGGCACGGCTGGCGCGAACACGAGAGTTCAGCAGCTCACCTGAGCCGTTCGACGACTCGACTGTCTGGGCGGTGACGTGCTTCGTCGTCCGGCGAGACTACCGCGGGCTGTCGTTGACCTCGCGGCTGCTCGCCGAAGCCGTGCGACACGCGAGCAGACACGGAGCGCGGGTCATCGAGGGATACCCGATAGACCCTGCCGCTCGAACGAGCGCGCTCTCGCCAGCAGTTCTGTTCCGTGGTGCGCTCTCGACGTTCCTTCAAGCCGGCTTCCGCGAGATAGCCCGTCCACGCCCGGATCGCGTCATCGTCTCCCGCGAGGCAGGGATCGCCGAACGCTCCACGCCTCGCCCGGGTTCGCACATCACCCGATCGTCTCCGCGTCGTTGAGGCCGCGGAGTCGGCGGACCGGGGAGGTGGCGATCCAGACGGTCGCCAGCGTGGTTCCGACACCCCCGACGACGATGGCGATCGCGGGGCCCCACGTCGTTACAACGAACCCCGCGGAGATCGCGCCGATGGCGATCATGCCCCAACTGAGGAATCTGTAGGCAGCGTTCACTCGTCCGTACAGCTCGCGCGGTGTGGCGAGTTGACGGACGGTCACCGCCTGAGCGCCGGCGAGGCCGATGCCAAAGCCGCTCAGCAGCAGCGCGACCGCGGCCACGGTGAGCGCGATCGTCGATGGTGCGACGGCGGTGAGGGCGAGCGCGAGCGGCGCGGTGTTCCCGACCAGCAGGGCGACCAGCAGAGAGCGGCCATACCCGAATCGTCGGGTGGCGCGTCCGCTTGTCAGCGCGCCGAGCACCGCGCCCAGTCCGGATGCCATCAACATCCCGCCCAGCACCGCGGCCCCGAGCGTGTAGTGCTCGACAACGTGGAGCGTCAGGCCGAGCAGGAGTATCTCGTTGGCGAAGTTCCAGGTCGCGGCTTCCAGGGCCAGATCGCGAACGATGCGGGTGCGTCGCAGGAACGCCAGGCCTGCCCTGGCCTCAACCCACGGCGACACGCGTTCCGTCGAGATCGTCGGTGGCGACTCGTTCGCGATGACCCTGGTGAGGAACAGGGCGGAGAGCAGGCAGGTGAGCGCGTTGGTCGCGAGCGCGATCGGCGCGGTGAGCGCTTGAACGATCACACCGCCGACGCCGCTGCCGGCGACCGACATGGCCGATTGGGTCGAGGTCAGCCGTGCGTTAGCGTCGGTGAGTCGGTCCGGGGGCACGACAGCGGGCAGGAGGGAGAAGTCGGCGAGCTGAGACAGGACGTTCAGCCCGCCGATCAGGAACACCGCGACGATGAGCGTCCAGATCGGCACCTGGGCGACCAGCGCACCGGCGACGATCGCGATGAGCAGCAGTGCACGACCGAGGTCGGCGGCGATCAGCAGCCGTTTGCGTCGCAACCGGTCGACCACGACTCCCAGGGCGAGCGTGAGGATGATGAAGGGCGCGAACTGCGCCACGCGCACCGTCGCGAGCTCGCTCGGCGTTGCCTCCAGGCTCAATAGTGCGAACAGCGGGATGGCGAGCTCGCCGATCTCGGCACCGAGCAACGACGTCGCCGACGCCGCCCACAACCACCGGAACGAACGACTCGGCCACCTCGCGTGCGCTGGGCCGGTCACCACAACCACCGCACCGCGACCGTCGCCGCTAGCGCGACCGCGACCGCCACCAACTGCGGCGCCCGAAACAACCAGGCGATCGCCGCCGCAGACAACCCGACGAGCACTGCCGGGTCGAGCCCCGCCCACCGCTCTCCCAGGACGCTGGCCACGAGCATCCCGGTGAGCATGGCGGCAGGCATGGCCTCGATCACGTCCTGGACCGGATCGGGAGGCCGTCGCTCCATCAGCAGCAAGAGACCGGCCGATTTGAGGGCGTAGTTGATCGCCGCGAAGGCGATGACGGTCACCAGCATGGACGTCATGCGCGCTCCTTCGTTCGACGGATGGCTAGCAGTGCCGCACCGGCTGCGCACAGCAAGGCGACGCCGGGCGGCACCGACCAGCACATGACGGCAACGATGATGGCCGCGCCGAGCACGGTGAAGCGGTGCGTGGGCTCGGTCCTGAGGGAATCGAGCACGAAGACCAGGAAGAACGCGGGAAAGGTCGCGTCCAGCCCGAGAGCTCGGGCGAGATCGGCTCCGGGAGCCAGGTACGCGCCGATCGCCGCACCACCGACCCAAGCCGGCCACTGCAGAAGCGAGGCTGCAACCATCGCATCCGGGCTGAACGTGCCATCGGCGCGTCGTGCGACCGCCCACGATCCATCCGCGACGGCCTGAGCCTGGATCGACCGGAACCATCGACCTCCCGTGAGGAAGCGCGCGACGGTCATACCCATCGGCACGAACCGCAGATTGATGAGCGTCGCCGCGCCCAATGCCGCAGCGATCCCACCACCATCACCGAAGGCGACCACGAGAGCGAACTGAGCCCCACCTGCGAACACGACCGCCGACATCAGCACGATCAGCCACGCCGGCCACCCCGCAGTGACCGCCGCCGCGCCGAAACTGATCGCCAACGCGAACGTGGCCACAGCCAGGCCGGACCCCGCCCGGATTCCGGCCCGCCAGTCGGACCCGGCGCCGCGTTCCTGCGCATCAGCCCTCATTTCCGACCCCTCGCCGTCGTCACGCGCTATCGCACTTCTTACCGTGACAAGTATGTCACGTTCTGCTAGCGTTCTTTGCGTGACAGATCGAAGTGGATGGCGGCGCATGCGGTGGACGCTGGCGCGGCGCAGAGCGGTAGGGCACCTACCACAGGCACCCCAGGCACTGCTCCCGGACGTTCCCGATGAGACGAGGACCCGCAACGACATCCTGAGGAGGCTGATCACATGGCACCTCCCGCGGTGACCACGCTGGATGCCCGCTGCGCAACTCTGAACTCCCCAGGCGCGGTGCCCGCTCAGCGGGATCGTGCCGACGTCTCATCCGGGCTCCGCGGTGTGAGACGAGCGCGAGACGAGATTCGACGAGCACTGCGGTTCACCAGAGACCTCTTGCGCGCTGCGAGCGTCGACGATTTGTCCGATCGCATCGATCAGATTCCCGAGTACCGGAGAGCGCGCGCGGAAGCCCTCCAATACGCGATGCTCCGAAACATCAACCGCTGACGCGCCACGGCGAGTACACCGACGCCCGCGCCCAGCTGGACGTCACGCTGAACCTCTTGGAGAACTGCGCCGACATCTACAAGCGGTGCGACAACGCCAACCGGCGCCTGTGCAACCAAACCTTCTTCACGCCCTCGCCCGGGCCGCGAACGCCGACAAGGCTCGAACCCAGCCCAATGATCCTTCGGGCAAGGGTTCGAGCCTTGTGCGCGGGGTGGGCCCCGTGGGGCTCGAACCCACGACCCGCGGATTAAAAGTACACGGCGGGGCGTCCGGGGCCGTCCGCGACGATGCTCGCAACGTCCGTTCTCGGGCGTGATTCCGGGGCTCAGGACCGTCGAGCGTGGTCGGAGCGTACGGGCATCGTGCGTGGAATGTTCCCACGCAAAACCCACGCACGCGCGAGCGCGGGGTTTGTATCCATCGACGGGGCGAAATCTGGCGATCGCGGGGGTTGGGTAGCCGCGCACCCCCCCCCGTCGTCGCGGACGCGGAGGGGGTGTCGTGCGCACCGGGGGAGGGCTCGGGATAGACGCTACGGCTGCCGGCCGCACGCCGTCGCGGTGGCTGCGAGAGCCGAACTCGGCTCGCCGTTGCGGGTGCAGGCGGGCGTTTTCGACCCCCAGGGTGTCGATGGTGTCGCTCTTTGCGGCATACCTCGGGATATACCCCGTTTATCCCTCTAACCCTCTTCTTCTTCTTTTCTTAGCCTCGATCTTTCATCGGTTGGCTGGGTCGCTGTGTTCGGCGTCGTTGCCGGGGTTGTGGTGCTGATTCTGGCATGAGGGTACGACAGTGGCCGCGTTGCGCTGCGGTGGCGGATCTCCAGGCT
>NZ_JBASZT010000374.1:0-3806 GCF_049661145.1 Microbacterium sp. | reverse complement strand
AACGCGAGCAGCGCCTCGTTCACTTCGGCGCCGTGGGTGCGCAGCAGGCCGTGCGGCGCGCCCTCGAGCTCGACGTAGGTCAGCGGCGTGGACTCGGGCACGAGTTTGCGGAATCTCCGCGCGGTCTTGTCGATCGGCAGGATGTTGTCGGCGGTGCCGTGCAGGATCAGCGTCGGCACGGTGATCGCGGGGATGTCACCGCGGAAGTCCGTCGGCCACGTCAGGGGAGCCGCGGCGAGCGCCGCGTTGCCGGCCAGGTTCGCGACCTGCACGCTGCCGTCGACGGCCTCCTGCGAGATGCGCCCGCCGAGCGTGTCGTCGAGGTTGTAGAAGTCGCGGAAGAAGCCGGTGAGGAACGCGTACCGGTCCTTCGCGACCGCCTCCGCGGTCTCGTCGAAGAACGCCTGGTCACCTGCCCCGTCGGGGTTGTCGTCGGTGATCAGCAGGTACGGTTCGAGCGACCCCAGGAATGCAGCCTTCGCGATGCGGCCGGCACCGTAGCGCGACAGGTAGCGGGCGATCTCGCCGGTGCCCATCGAGAACCCGACGAGAACGACCTCGGTCAGGTCGAGCTCTTCGATCAGCGCGTGCAGGTCGGCGGCGAACGTGTCGTAATCGAGGCCCGACGCAACCTTGCTCGACGCGCCGAACCCACGACGGTCATAAGCGATGACGCGGAATCCCGCCTGCAGCAGCGCGCTCTGCTGCAGATCCCACGACTCACCGTTGAGCGGGAATCCGTGGATCAGCACGACGGGTTGGGCGTCGCTCGGTCCCTGATCGGTGTAGAACAGCTCGACATCGGTCGAGTTCTCGGTCGCAACGGTGATGTAGGCCACGATGGCTCCTCCGGCGTTCGGTGTCGGCCGGGCGGATGCCGCGGCCGCATCTCGACGCTACGGCGCGGATGCCGCGGCATCCACCCCTTGACACGCGGACCTTCTCGCGACCGGTGGCCTCGACGGGCGCGCGAAAACTCCACGGATCCAGGCGCGTACGGCGGGAACCAGCGCGTTCGGCCGCGGATCCCGGTCGATTCCGTGGAGTTTCGGCGCCCGCCGCCGCGAGAGCCTCACGCGTCGCGGCGCGCGCCCTCTGAGGGACGGACCGTGAAGACGTGCGGCGCCCCGAACCCGGCCGCGGCGAAGGCGGCCTCGACGGCGGCGGATGCCGACGCCACGAGGGACCGCTCGATCAGCGCGATCGCCGCGCCCCCGAAGCCGCCCCCCGTCATGCGGGCGCCGATCGCCCCGGCCGACCGCGCAACCTCGACGGCCAGGTCGAGTTCGGGCGTGGAGATTTCGAAGTCGTCGCGCATCGAGGCGTGCGACGCATCCAGCAGGGGGCCGATGGCGCCCGACCCCTCGTCGCGCAGCGTGCGAACGGCGTCGAGCACGCGCTGATCCTCGGTCACGACGTGCCGCACGCGGCGGAATGTGACGTCGTCCATCAGCTGCTGCGCGCGCGGCAGGTCGGCCACCGACAGGTCGCGGAGCGCGGCGACGCCCATGATCGCGGCCCCGTGCTCGCACGCGGCGCGGCGCTCGCCGTAACCGCCGGTCGAGTGCGCGTGGCTCACCTGCGTGTCCATCACGAGCAGTTCCAGGCCCGCCGCGTCGAACCCGAGCTCAACGACCTCGGCCGCGAGCGTGCGACAGTCGAGGAAGATGCCGGCATCCGCCTGCCCGAGCATCGACGCCATCTGGTCCATGATCCCGGTCGGCGCGCCGACGGCCTCGTTCTCGGCGCGGCGCCCCGCCTGCGCGAGCTCGACGCGCGTGCGCCCCAGTTCCCACACGTCGTTCAAAGCGGATGCCGTGGCGCCCTCGATCGCGGCCGACGACGACAGGCCCGCCCCGACCGGGACGTCGGAGGCGATTGCGAGGTCCACGCCGGTGGCGGATGCCGCGGCATCCTGCCCCGACAACAGCGCCGCCGACAAGAGCGCCCAGGCGACGCCGAGCGGGTAGCGCGCCCACTCGACGATCTCGTCGCGGCGGGCGGGGAAGAGATCATCGAGGTCGGCGAGCGCGACCTCGACGGGGGTCTCGTCGAACGTGGAGACGACACGGATGCGGCCGTCGTCGCGGGGGCCGAGCGCCACGACGGTGCGGGCATCGATCGCGAACGGGAAGACGAAGCCGTCGTTGTAGTCGGTGTGCTCGCCGATGAGGTTCACGCGCCCCGGCGCGGACCAGAGGCCCGCGGGGGCGTCGCCGGTCAGCTCGGTGAACAGGACCGTGGCGTCGGTCGCGATGGCGGATGCCGTGGTCACAGCTCGACTCCTTCGATGGCGTCCCGCAGCTGCTGCGCTGCGGTCTCGGGCGGGACGTCGCCGATCCAGGCGCCCATGGCGGCTTCGGAACCGGCGAGGAACTTGAGCTTGTCCGCGGCGCGGCGCGGGCTCGTCAGCTGCAGGTTGAGCCGCACGGTGTCACGCCCGACGTTGACGGGAGCCTGGTGCCACGCCGCGATGTAGGGCGTCGGGTCGCCGTAGAGGGCGTCGACACCGCGCAGCAGCCGGAGGTAGAGGGGGGCGAGCTCATCGCGCTCGGCATCCGTGAGCGCCGCGAAGTCAGGCACGTGACGGTGGGGGAGCAGGTGCGCCTCGATCGGCCAGCGCGCCGCGAACGGGACGAAGGCCGTCCAGTGCTCGCCGCGCAGCAGCACGCGGGGGCCGGCCTGCTCGAACTCCAGGATGCGCTGGAAGAGGTCCGGCGCGGTGCGGTCGATCGAGTCCAGCAGTCGGGTCGTGCGCGGGGTGATGTAGGGGTAGGCGTAGATCTGCCCGTGCGGGTGGTGCAGCGTCACGCCGATCGCCTCGCCGCGGTTCTCGAACGGGAAGACCTGCTGCACGCCGGGCATCGCCGACAGGGCGGCGGTGCGGTCGGCCCACGCTTCGATCACGGTGCGGGCGCGGGTCACGGTCTGGGTGCCGAACGAGCCGGTGCGCTCGGGCGAGAAGCACACGACCTCGCAGCGCCCGACGCTCGTGCGGGTGCGGCCGAGACCGAGGTGGGCGAGGTCCTCGAGGCCGCGCGGCGCGTCGGACGCCGCCGGAGCGTCGCCGACGGCCTCCGCCAGGGCCGGACCGAAGGACGGCGACTTGTTCTCGAACACGACGACGTCGTAGAGCGACGGGACCTCGGACGGGTTGGCGGGGGTCTGCGGCGCGAGAGGGTCGAGGTCGGCCGGGGGAAGGAAGGCGCGGTTCTGGCGCGCGGCGGCGACCGACACCCAGTCGCCCGTGAGGATGTCCTGCCGCATCGTGGCGGTGTCGGGCCGCGGACCGAGCGCGCGGGCGTCGGCGGCTCGGTCGGGCCCGAGTGCCGTGTCGGGATCGTCGAAGTAGACGAGCTCCCTGCCGTCGGCCATCCGTGTGCTGCGCTTGATGACGCCGGCGCCGAGGAGCGTCCCGGTCGGCGCTGACGTCGGAAGATGTTCCATGTTCACGATCACATGCTAGAAGAAGGGGTATGTTATCGTCAACACACAATTCTTGGACGGAGGTGCGCGGGTGGGGCGAGCATCCATGGCGGACGTCGCCGCGGCTGCCGGCGTGTCGTCGCAGACGGTGTCACGTGTCGTGAACGGCAGCCCGCGCGTCGATCCGGCGACGCGCGCAAGGGTCGAAGCCGCGATGGCGGAGCTCGACTACCGAATGCACCGCGCGGCGAGGGCGCTGCGCACCGGTCGCACCGACACGATCGGCCTCGTCGTGTCGACGCTGGCCACCGTCGGCAACTCGCGTATGCTCCAGGCGATCGCCGGCGCTGCGGCGGCGCGCGGGTTCGCGCTCACGGTCG
>NZ_JBASZT010000373.1:0-2092 GCF_049661145.1 Microbacterium sp. | reverse complement strand
GCGGTGTCGCGCGCGGCGCCGTGCACCTGCGGCGCGCACCGCAGCGAGTAGGCATCCTGCACGCGGGTGAACTCGCCTTCGCGGGGACGCTGGATCAGGCCAGAGTCGGCGAGGATGCCGGCAATGTTGGCGGCCGACGCCGCCTGCCCGGCGTGCGGTCGTAACGCGTGCAGGTCGGCGGCGAAGACCGCATCGGTGCCGGTGAGCGCCTCGACGCTCGCCGCCGCGGCGAGATCGGCCGTCTTCAGCAGCGACCGCAGATCGTGGAGGGCGAGGCACAGCATCCCGAGCATCCCGTCGGTGCCGTTGATGAGGGCAAGCCCTTCTTTCTCCGCGAGCACGATGGGCTCGATGCCCGCACCGGCGAGGGCGTCCGCGGCATCCGTCGGCGCGGCGGTGGTGTCCATGCCGGTGTGGACCATGCCCTCGCCGAGGAGGGTGAGCGCGCAATGCGCGAGCGGACTGAGGTCGCCGGAGCAGCCGAGCGAGCCGTACTCGTGCACGACGGGGGTGATCCCCGCGTTGAGGATCGCGGCGTAGGTGTCGACGACGACGGGCCGCACGCCGGTGCGCCCCGTCGCGAGGGTGTTGAGGCGCAGGAGCATGAGCGCGCGCACGACCTCGCGCTCGACGGCGGGGCCGGTGCCGGCGGCGTGCGAACGGATGAGGCTGCGCTGCAACTGCTGGCGCTTCTCGCGCGGGATGCGGACCTTCGCGAGCGCGCCGAACCCCGTCGAGACGCCGTAGTGCGGGCGGTCGTCATCGGCGAGCGCCTCGATCGTCAGGCGACTCGCGGCAATGCGGTCGCGCGCCTCAGCGCCGAGCTGCACCGGAGCGTCGAAGCGCGCGACCGCCACGACGTCGTCGATCGTCAGCGGCGCGTCGCCGAGGATCACGGGCCGGGTCTGCGGAGGTGCCACGAGGTTCGTCATCCTTCGATTCCAGCAAACCGGCGGCATCCGGACTATGGTCTGCGGCCGGCCGCTGTCTGTGATCCCAGACAGCTCAAGCCGGTGCGGCTGCGAACCGCAGGCGTGCGCGGCGTCGGCCGTCCCGAACTCCTCCAAGACGGACGGAGCCATCCCGGCCCACCCCGGAATCACGCGGGAGCCGGGTACCCGCACCGACGAGCTGGAGGAGTTTGGGAACGTCGTGCCCGGGCACAGAGCGCGAGACCTACGCGACGCGGATGCCGGCGCGCCAGACGGCGGCGGTGAGGGGCATGCCGGGGCGGTAGGCGAGGTGGGTGATCGACGGGGCGTCGAGCAGGTGGAGGTCGGCGCGAGCGCCGGGGGCGATGACGCCGACGCGCGGCTGCGGGCGGCCTGCCGGGTCGATCCAGCCGTCCTCGTCCATCGCGAGCGCGATCGCGCCGCCGAGGGTGGCCGCCCGCACCGCCTCGCGCACATCGAGTCCCATCTGCAGCACGGCCGTCGCGACGCAGAAACCCATCGAGCTCGTGTACGACGTGCCCGGGTTGCAGTTGGACGCGATCGCCACGATGGCGCCTGCGTCGAGCAGCCGACGTGCCGGCGCGAGGGGCATGCGCGTCGACAGGTCGCACGCGGGGAGCACGGTCGCAACGGTGCCGCGGGTGCCGGCAGCGGATGCCGACCACGAACCCGCCAGGGCGGCGACGTCCTCGTCGGTCAGAAAACCCACGTGGTCGACGCTCAGCGCGCCGTGCTCGACGGCGAGCCGCACGCCGGGGCCGTGGCCGAGCTGGTTGCCGTGCACGCGGGTCGCAAGTCCCTTGGCCGCGGCGGTCTCCAGCACGCGGCGCGTGGCGTCCTCGTCGAACGCACCGTGCTCGCAGAACACGTCGACGGCGCTGACGTGCGGCGCGACCGCGTCGAGCATCGGACCCGTCACGAGGTCCAGGTACTCCCCGGCGTCCTCCCCCGCGGGCACGACGTGCGCGCCGAGGAAGGTGACGGCATCCGCGTGACGCGCCGCGATGCGCGCGGAACGCACCTCGTCGGCGACGGTGAGTCCGTAGCCGGTCTTCGTCTCGAGCGTCGTCGTGCCGCCGCGGCGGGCCTCCGCGACGAGCCGGGCGAGGTTCGCATCGAGGTCGGCGTCGGTCGCGGCG
>NZ_JBASZT010000372.1:0-2671 GCF_049661145.1 Microbacterium sp. | reverse complement strand
GATCGAGCGAGTCGTGGGGGTCCTGGAAGACCATCTGCACGCGCGTCCGATGCCGCCGCAGCGCGGCTCCGCGCAGCGCGGCGGTGTCCGCTCCGCGGAACCGCACGGCACCCTCCGTGGGGCGCAGCGCCCCCATCACGAGACGCGCGAGAGTGGACTTGCCCGAGCCCGACTCGCCGACGATACCGAGGGTGTGGCCGACGTCGACCCGCAGGTCCACCTCGGTGAGCGCCCGGAACGCGTGGACGCCCGAGCCGTACGTGTAGCCGATGCGGGAGAGCTCGAGAACGGGGGCGGGGGAGTCCGCGGGCGGGATCATGGCGTTCACCTCACGAAGTCGGCGGTCCGCAGCGGGGTGCGGGGCGGGATCGAGGCCCGCGGGATGCTCTCCAGCAGCGCCTGCGTGTACGGGTGGTTCGGTGCGGCGAGGATGCTCGCGGCGGGGCCTTCTTCGACGACGCGCCCGCGCAGCATCACGAGCACGCGATCGCACAGTTCGGTGATCACCCCGAGGTCGTGGCTGATGAACAGCACCCCCATCCCCGTCGCGTCCCGCAGGTCCCGGATGAGGTCGAGGACATCGGCCTGCACGGTCACGTCGAGCGCCGTCGTGGGCTCGTCGGCGACCAGCAGCCGGGGGTGGGCGGCCATCGCGATCGCGATGACGACCCGTTGACGCTGACCGCCGGAGAGCTGATGCGGGTAGTGATCGATGCGGCGCTCCGGGTCGGGCATGCGCACGAGCCGGAGCAGCTCGAGCGCGCGCGCCCGTCGTACCCGGCGGTCACGCTCGCCGTGGACCCGCAGCGTCTCGGAGATCTGCTCTCCGATCCGGATGAGGGGGTTCAGCGCGGTCATCGGCTCCTGGAACACCATCGCCGCACTCGATCCCCGGATCGCGCACAGCTCGCGCTCGCTGAGGTCGAGGATGTCGGTCCCGGCGACGTCGAGGCGCTCCGCCTCGACGCGCGCGGAATCCGGCAGGAGGCCGAGCGTCGCCATGGCGACGCTCGACTTCCCGCTGCCGGATTCGCCGATCATCCCCACGATCTCGCCGGCGCCGACCGTGAACGAGACGTCCTCCACGGCTGTCGAGCCGTTGCGGTAGCCGATCGTCAGGGCGGCGACGTCGAGCACGGTGCCGGATCCGGCGGATCGTGGGGAGTCGGCGGTCATCAGCGGGCCAGCCAGGTGTACTTCAGGTTGTAGCGGGACGTGTACGGGTCGGTCGTGTACCCCTGGACCACGTCGGAGTTCCATACCTGGTAGTACTGGGGCAGCGCCGCGGGAACGAGCGCGAGCACGTTCTCGGTGACGATGTCGTTGAGCTGCGCGATGACGTCGGACTGCTCGTCCAGATCGGGGATCGTCTTCGCCTGGGCGAGTAGGGCGATCGCCTCCTCGGCATCCGGGTTGCCCTTCCAGTGGTTCATCGCGCCGGCGTCGGAGAGGAACGGGTCGTAGTAGAACGCGGGGTTGGCCCGGTAGCTCCACGGGAGCGAGACGAGGTCCGTGAACGAGGCGCCGGTGGTGAAGATCTGGGAGATCTCAGCCGTGGGCATCGGGTTCAGCTCGAGAGTGATTCCCGCCTCCGCCAGCTGCTGCTGCATCAGTTCGTACATCGGATGCTGGTTCTGCAGAGCCTCACCGAAGTAGTTGATCGTGATGGTGGGATGAGGCTGTCCCGCCTCCTCCAGCAGCTCCTTGGCCGCGGCGACGTCCCGGGTGTAGTAGGGCGTGTCGGCGTCGGGCACGGGAGCGTTGGGGTCGCCCGCCGGTGCGACGAAGCTCACTTCGCCGTCGCCGAAGAACACGGTGTCGATGATCGCCTGCCGGTCAAGCGCCAGGGACACGGCCTGTCGTACGCGGATGTCGCTGAGCGGCCCGGACTCCGGGTTGATGAAGATCGGCAGGCCCTGCGTGTAGGCGAGGTCGCCCTGCGTGAACCCGGCATCGACGGCCTGGCCGGCGATCGTGCCGTCGGCGAACCACGCCGCGTCGATAGTGCCCTGCTGGAGGGCGGAGAGCCGGGTGCTCTCGTCGGTGATCACCTCGAACACGAGCTCGTCGACGTACGGCCTTCCCTCCTCCCAGTAGTTCTCGTTCTTGTCGAAGGTCAGCGAGACGCCGTCGGTCCAGTCGACGAGCTCGAACGGACCGGTGCCCATCGCGGTGCGCTGCCGCTCCTCCTCGCTCGCCTGCGAATACCACTGCTCGCTGACGATGAAGAACGTCTCACGGTGCGACACGGCGTCGATGAACGTCCCGTTCGGCGAGGAGAACGAGAACGTGACCGTCGTCGGGTCGTCGGCGGTGATGGTCTCCAACCCGATGAGGTACGCCTTCTTGGAGATGTTGCTCGCCATGTACTGCTCGAACGAGTAGACGACGTCATCCGCGGTGAAGTCGGTGCCGTCGGCGAATTTCACGCCCTCGCGGAGCGTGAACACGTACGTGAGATCGTCGGGCTGCTCGTAGCTGAGCGCGAGTCCGGGCTGGATCATGCCGTCGGCATCCTTCGTGAGGAGTGTCTCGTAGACCTGGTCCATCGTGAAGTAGTTGGCAAGGCCGGTGCCGACCATGGGGTCGACACCGCCGGCGGCGGGCTCGGTGTTGACGCCCCACGTGAGGGTGCCGCCGGCGACGGGCTCGCCGGCGGACGTGCTGGGGC
>NZ_JBASZT010000371.1:0-4055 GCF_049661145.1 Microbacterium sp. | reverse complement strand
CCGCCCCGCCGCTCGCCCGCGAGAGAACATCTCACGGCCGAGAGAACATCTCGCGGCCGAGAGAACGGGTGTCACCCGTACTCTCGGCGCCGAGTTGTTCTCTCGCGGATGATGGATGGTGGGGGCGCGACCGTGACGAGTGAGAGCGGGAACCGAAGGAGACCCAGATGAGCACGCAGACCTTCCACCTGCCGGACGTCGGCGAGGGCCTGACCGAGGCCGAGATCGTGCAGTGGCGCGTCGGCCCCGGCGACAGCGTCGCCGTCAACGACGTGCTGGTCGAGATCGAGACCGCCAAGTCGCTCGTCGAACTGCCGTCGCCGTTCGCCGGCACGGTCGGTGAGCTGTTGGCACCGGAGGGTCAGACGGTCACCGTCGGGGCCGCGATCATCACGATCGCAGGTTCCCCGAGCGAGCCGGATGCCGCCGCGGGCCACTCCGCACACGGGGAGCCGGCCGCGGCATCCGACGAGGGCGACGGCGCCGTGCTGGTCGGCTACGGCACCGGGGGCGGGGCGACCTCGCGGCGCAAGCGTCCCGCGGAGCGCACCGAGACCGTGCGTGCCTCGGTCGGCGTCGTCGCGAAGCCCCCCGTGCGCAAGCTGGCGCGCGACCTCGGGGTCACGCTCGCCGACGTGCCGCCGAGCGGTCCCGCCGGCGAGGTGACGCGCGAGGACGTCGTGCGTCACGCCGAGCAGGCGAGCGTCTTCCGCAACATCTCGACGCCCGACACCCCCGCCGAGCGCGAGCACACGATCGCGGTGACGTCGGCATCCGCGCCGGCATCCGCTCCGTTCGTGGGGTCCACTCCGGCGCCCATCAGCCCCGCGCCCGCTGCCCTCGAGCCGGTCGAAGGGCGCGAGGAGGCGATCCCGGTCAAGGGCGTGCGCAAGGCGACGGCGTCGGGCATGGTGCGCTCGGCGTATACGGCGCCGCACGTGTCGGTGTGGACGGATGTCGACGCGACCCGCACGATGGAGCTCGTCAAGCGGCTGAAGGCGTCGCCCGATTTCGCGGACATCAAGGTCTCGCCGCTGCTGATCATGGCGCGCGCCGTGATCTGGGCCGTGCGGCGCACGCCGCTCATCGGGGCGGCGTGGATCGACAAGGAGGACGGCTCGGCCGAAATCCGCGTGCGCAACTACGTCAACCTCGGCATCGCGGCCGCGACGCCGCGCGGCCTGCTCGTCCCGAACATCAAGGACGCGCAGGATCTCAGTATGCGGGGACTCGCCCGCGCGCTCGAGAAGCTGACGCTGACCGCGCGCGAGGGCCGTACGACTCCCGCCGACCAGCAGGGCGGCACGATCACGATCACCAACATCGGCGTGTTCGGGATGGATGCCGGCACCCCGATCATCAACCCGGGCGAGTCCGGGATCGTCGCGATGGGCACGATCCGGCAGAAGCCGTGGGTCGTCGACGGTGAGGTGCGGCCGCGGTTCGTCACGACGGTGTCGGGCTCGTTCGACCATCGCGTCATCGACGGCGACGGCATGAGCCGCTTCATCGCCGATGTGGCCTCGATCCTCGAAGAGCCCGCCCTGCTCCTGGACTGAACGCGGGCACAGCCGCGAGAGGCGGCGGCGCATGGGAACGATTCTCAGTAGCGTTATACTTGCCATCATGCCAAGAAAGATGATCATTCCCGCCGCGTTCGCCGCGGCATCCGTCCTCGCCCTCGCGGGCTGCGCCGGCTCCGGCGAACCCGCCGACTCCAGTGCCGCCGCAGACGGCACGATCGACGTCGTCGCATCGACGAACGTCTACGGCGACATCGTCGAGACCGTGGGCGGCGAGCACGTCGAGGTCACCTCGCTCATCGCGTCCTTCAGCCAGGACCCCCACGAGTACGAGGCCAGCGCCGCCGACCAGCTGACCGTCAAGAACGCGCAGCTGTTCGTCGAGAACGGCGGCGGATACGATCCGTTCCTCGACACGCTGATCGATTCGGCGGGCAACTCCGCTCCGGTCATCAGCGCCGTCACGTTCTCCGACGGCTGGACCGGTGACGACCCGACCGAGGCGGTCGAGGGCTTCAACGAGCACGTCTTCTACGCCCCCTCGGTCATGGCCGCCGTCGCCGACGAGATCGCGAGCCAACTCGGCGAACTCGACCCGGATGCCGCCGACGAGTTCACCGCCAATGCGAAGGCGTTCGCCGACGCGATCGACGCGGACGTGACGCCCATTCTGGATGAGGTCGCCGCATCGCACTCGGGTGAGGAGTTCTTCGTGACCGAGCCGGTTCCGGTGTACCTCGCGGAGGCCGCGGGCCTCGAGAACGTCACGCCCGACGAGTTCAGCGAGGCCGTCGAAGAGGGCAACGACGTGCCACCGGCGACCCTGCTCGAGGCGCTCGACCTGATCGGCTCGGGCGACGTGAAGGTCGTCTTCGTCAACGCGCAGGCCGCCGGTGCCGAGACCACCGAGGTCGAGGACGAGGCGAAGGATGCCGGGGTCCCGGTCATCAAGGCGTCCGAGCTGCTGCCGGACGGTGACACCTACGTAAGCTGGATGACTGACATGGCCACCCAGATCAAGGACGCCGTCACTCAGTGACGGCCACCGACAGTCCGCTCCGCATCTCGTCCGCCGCGCTCCGTCGCGGCGGACGAGAACTGTGGAGCGGGCTGAATCTGGTCGTCGAGCCCGGCGAGCTCGTCGCCGTCCTCGGTCCGAGCGGCGCGGGTAAGACGACGCTGCTGCGGGCGATCCTGGGCCTGGAAAGGCTGAGCTCGGGGTCGATCGAGGCCGTCGGCGAACCCGTCCGCCGCGCCGGGAACCGCCGCATCGGCTATATCCCGCAGCAGCGTCCGCTCCCGCGAGACACCTCTCTGCGCGGTCGCGACCTCGTCGCGCTCGGCGTCGACGGCCACCGGTTCGGCTTCCCCTTCCCTCGGCGCGGCGACCGCGCGCGCGTCGACGCGCTGATCGACGCCGTGGGGGGCAGCGAGTTCGCGGCACGTCCCGTGGGCCTGCTGTCCGGCGGCGAGCAGCAGCGCCTGCGCGTCGGACAGGCGCTCGCCGACGACCCGCCGCTGCTGCTGTGCGATGAACCGCTGACGAGCCTCGACCTCGCCAACCAGCAGGCCGTCGTCGGGCTCATCGACCGTCATCGCAGGGAACGGGATGCCGGTGTGCTGCTGGTCACGCACGACATCAACCCCGTGCTGGAATCGGTGGACCGCATCCTCTATCTCGCGGGCGGGCGGTTCACGCTCGGCACTCCCGGCGAGGTCCTCACCTCCGAGACGCTGAGCCGCCTGTACGGGACCCCGGTGTACGTGCTGCAGGCGGGCGGTCGCCTCGTCGTCGTCGGCGCGCCGGACGTGGCCGAGGCCGCGCACCACCACCACGAGGTGCACGGCGCATGAGTTGGTCGGACATCGGCGACGCCCTCTTCGGCGGCGCCGCGCAGTACGGACAGATCTTCGCCCTCGTGCAGAACTCCGTCTGGGCGGGACTGATCCTCGGCATCGTCGGCGGCATGGTCGGCGTCTTCGTGATGCAGCGCGACATGGCGTTCGCGGTGCACGGCATCAGCGAGCTGTCGTTCGCGGGTGCGGCGGCCGCGCTGCTGTTCGGCTTCGACGTCGTGACCGGATCGATCCTCGGCTCGCTCACCGCCGCCGCGCTCATCGGACTGCTCGGGGCGCGGGCGCGCGATCGCAACTCGATCATCGGGGTGCTCATGCCGTTCGGGCTCGGCCTCGGCATCCTCTTTCTCTCCCTGTACAGGGGCCGCAGCGCCAACCGTTTCAGCCTGCTGACCGGCCAGATCGTGTCGGTGCAGAACGAGCAGCTGGGCTGGCTCATCGGCCTGTCGGCGCTCGTCCTGGTCGGCCTGCTGCTGATCTGGCGGCCGCTGCGGTTCGACTCCCTCGACCCGCAGTCGGCGGCGGCGCGCGGCGTGCCGACCGTCGCGGTCTCGTTCGGGTTCATGCTGCTGCTCGGCATCATCGTCGCCGTCGCCGTCCACATCACCGGCGCGCTGCTCGTGCTGGCGCTGCTGGTGACCCCGGCCGCCGCCGCGACGCGGATCAGCACGGGAC
>NZ_JBASZT010000370.1:0-3911 GCF_049661145.1 Microbacterium sp. | reverse complement strand
CTGGGGCGCAGGTCGACTCGCCCGCCCCGGCTCCGCAAGCGCAAGTCCCAGCCCCGACCCAACGCCGTCGCGCCGCCCTCGTCTACAACCCCATCAAGGTGGATGCCGACAGCCTCCGCGCCTCGGTGACCGATCACGCGAGCCGGGCCGGCTGGAAGGAGTCCCTCTTCTTCGAGACGACCGTCGATGATCTGGGCGACGGCATCACCCGCGAGGCGCTGGAGGCGGGCGCCGCCGCGGTGCTCGTCGCGGGAGGCGACGGCACCGTCCGCGCCGTCAGCGAGGCGATGGCCGGGAGCGGCGTCCCCCTGACGATCGTGCCGAGCGGTACCGGAAACCTCCTCGCCCGCAACCTGCGTCTGCCCCTCACCGACCCCGACACCATGGTCGCCGCGGCCTTCGACGGCGACGTGCGCGCCATCGACATCGGCTTCGCCGATCTCGTCCGTCCCGACGGGGAGCGCGAGGAGCGCGCGTTCGTCGTCATGGGTGGCATGGGACTGGATGCCGCGATGATCGCCAACACCAGCGGCGATCTCAAGAAGCGGGTCGGGTGGGTCGCCTACGTCGATGGCGCGGCACGCTCGCTCGTGGGTGCCAAGCCGTTCTCGGTGATGTACCAGGTCGCCGGCCACCGTATGCATCGCGCCCACGTGCAGAGCGTCCTGTTCGCCAACTGCGGATCGCTCCCGGCGGGGCTCGAACTCATCCCCGAGGCCTCCGTCTCCGACGGCGAGCTCGACATCGTCATCTTCCAGCCGAAGAACCCCATCGGCTGGCTGCTGGTCTGGCGGCGCGTCGCGTGGGACAACAGCGTCCTGCGCCGTTTCCGCGCCGGGCGCCGATTCCTCGCGTTGCGCACGAAGGACAACACGGTGCGGTACGCGCGAGGGACCGGCATCCAGATCGCCGCCGGCGCCGCGCAGCCTGTGCAGCTCGACGGCGACGAGTTCGGCGAGGCGACCGAGATCGACGTACGGATCCACGCGGGCGGGCTGCGCCTCGCCGTGCCGCGCGGACACACGTCCCCGAACCTCTAGGGCGCTCCTCAGGCGCCGAGGACCCGCGCGCGGAATGAGCGGATGCCGGGGCGCGTTGTCCCGGGGCGATGTCCTCTCCCGCCCTTTCCGTTCTCGACCTCGTCCCCGTGCGTACCGGCCAGACCAGCGCGCAAGCCGTCGCGGCTTCCCTCGCGCTCGCGCAGCGCGCCGACGAACTCGGCTACCACCGCTACTGGTTCGCCGAACACCACAACATGCCCGCCGTGGCATCGACGGCGCCGCCGGTGCTCGTCGCCGCCGCGGTAGGCCGCACGACCCGCATCCGCGTCGGATCCGGCGGCGTCATGCTGCCGAATCACGCGCCGCTGATCGTCGCGGAGCAGTTCGCCGCGCTCGAGGCGATCGCGCCCGGCCGCATCGACCTCGGGATCGGTCGCGCTCCGGGCAGCGACCCCGTCATCACGCAGCTGCTGCGCCGGACCGGCACCGCGAGCGACGTCGAACGTTTCCCCGAGCACGTCCGCGACATCCTCTCGTTGGTTTCGAGCGACGGCGCGACCGTCCGCTTCACGTCGGGCGACACGTACGCCGTCCATGCGACTCCCGCCGCGACGGAGGTGCCGGAGGTGTGGCTGCTGGGTTCGAGCGACTACTCGGCGCAGCTGGCCGCGGCCCTCGGCCTGCCGTACGTGTTCGCCAACCACTTCTCCGGCGAGGGCCTGGAGCGCGCACTCGACCTGTACCGCACGCAGTTCCAGCCTTCCGAGACGTTGACAGCTCCCCGGACGTTCCTCACCGCAAACGTCGTCGCCGCCCCGACGGCCGCGGAGGCGGAGGGGCGGATGCTGCCGCAAGCCCGCATGATGGCCCGTCTGCGCGGGGGCCGCCCGCTGACCGCGCTGGAGACCGTGGAACAGGCCGCGTCCGCGGAGGCATCCGACGCCCTCGCAGCGCCCCTGCTCGATGCCCTGCGCCGCCGCTGGTTCGTCGGGACCGGCGCCGAGGTGCGCGCGGCGCTGGCGACGTTCGCCGCCGCCCACGGGGTCGATGAGGTCATGATCTCGCCCGTCGCCGGCGCCTACGACGCCGAACCCCTGGACTCCGCGGACGGCCGCACCCAAACACTCGAACTCCTCGCCCCCTGAACCGCACCCCACGCGTCGACTCCACCCCAAACCCCGCGAGACCGCGCCCGCGGGTCGAGACCCCCTGTTCGACACGCGGTCTCGACCCGCAGCGACGGTTTCGCGAAACGACGGCGGGGCGGCGCGTCAGGCGTCGGGCTCGCCCGTGACGAGGCCGCGCAACCAGTCGCGCGCCTCGACGAAGACCTCGTCGGAGTAGCGGTCCGGGTAGTGCACGACGGCGCGATCGGCGCGCGGGTAGGACCCGAGGTAGATGACCTTGGGGCTGAAGCGCCGCAGCCCCATGAGGGCATCGGCCATCCGCTCGTCCTCGATATGACCGTCGGCATCGATGACGAACCGGTAGCGACCGAGCGCGTCGCCGATCGGCCGCGACGCCAGCAACGACAGGTTGACGCCGCGCGTCGCGAACTGCTCGAGCAGCTCCATCAGCGCGCCCGGATGGTCCTCGGGCAGTTCGACGATCAGCGAGGTCTTGTCGGCGCCGGTCGGCGGCGCGGGCGCCGCCGTACGGCTGACCAGCACGAACCGCGTCACGGCGTTGGCGTTGTCGCCGATCCCCTCCGCGAGGAGCTCCAGGTCGTAGTGCTCCAGGATGCCGGGCGGAGCGATCGCGGCATCGGCATCGCTCTCGCCATCCACAAGGCCGACGGCCGACGCGACGTTGCTGGCCGCCGGCAGGTGCGCGTGCGTCGGCAGATGCGCGCTCAGCCAGTGCAAGCACTGCGCGTATGCGACGGGGTGCGCCGCGACGAGCGACACGTCCGCCAGCTGCGTACCCGGACGGGCCACGAGCACGAAGTTGACGGGAACGAGGTACTCCCCGACGATCCGCACCCCGGGGATGGTCGCGAGGGCATCCTGCGCCGTCGACACGCCGCCGTCCACGGAGTTTTCGATCGCGATCATCGCGGCATCCGACCGACCTTCCACGACGTCGGCGAGCGCCTCGGCGACGTTGCGCACGGGACGCCAGATCTGTTCGCGCGCCTCAGGGACCTGAGCCAGCGCCGCCTCGGTGAAGGTTCCCGCCGGACCCAGGTAGCTGTACGTGCGGCGGGTCGGGGTGGCGACCGCAGGCACGGCTGTCGTCGGAGGCGCGGAAGTCACGGGGGACAGCCTACGCTGAAGGGGTGCCCCGACGACTCGTCGCCGTTGCCGCGCTCGTCCTCCTCCCCGCTGACGTCCGGGGCGATCGCGCGCGCCCCGGTGCCGCACCGCCGCAGACGGTTTGCCCCGGCCGATCCGGCAGTGCATCGTCGCGGCGGCAGTGACAGACTGGGGACATGAGTCGCGCAGGACAGCCCGCTGAAGCATCCGACCTCATCGATGTCGATGAACTGATTTCCGCCTACTACGACCGCCATCCCGATCCTTCCGTTCCCGCCGAGCGCGTCGCGTTCGGAACGAGCGGGCATCGCGGCTCGTCGCTCAACACGAGCTTCAATGAGGATCACATCCTCGCCACCACCCAGGCGATCGTTGACTACCGCGCCGCCCAGGGCATCGCGGGCCCGCTCTTCCTCGGGAGGGACACCCATGGGCTGTCGCTGCCCGCCGAGCGCACGGCGGTCGAGGTGCTCGTCGCGAACGGCGTCGACGTGCGCGTGGACGCGCGCGATGCGTGGGTCCCGACGCCGGCGCTCAGCCACGCGATCCTCGCCTACAACCACACGCTCGCCGCCGACGACCCGGGCCGCGCCGACGGCATCGTCGTCACCCCGTCGCACAACCCGCCCCGCGACGGCGGCTTCAAGTACAACCC
>NZ_JBASZT010000369.1:0-6189 GCF_049661145.1 Microbacterium sp. | reverse complement strand
GCCGTCGCCCGTGCCACGAGGTCGTCGGCGAGCTCGCCGAGCCGGCCGTCCTGCCGGAACACCGAGGCGCGCACGACGAGTCGCATCCAGTCCGATCCCCACAGCGTCGTGTTGCGCAGCCGCGCGTGCGCCTCGTCGATGAGCTCGAGCGCCAGCTCCGCCTCACCCAGCAGGACCGCGTGACCGGCGCGCTGCGCCGTGAGCTGCCCGTCCAGCTCGTCTCGCAGCAGGCGCGGCACGAGCCACGTCGCACGCTCCAGATCGTCCTCGTATCCTTCGATGTCCGCCAGGCGAAGCCGGATGCTGGCGCGGTGCATCCGGGCGACGGCCTCGGTGGCGAGGGGGAGCCCGGCGCCGCTCAGGCCGAGGGACTCGTCCAGGGCGCGCAGCCGCGCGGCATCCTGCCCGGGAAACCACGTCGCGATCACGAAGTTGTTCAGCACGCGACTCAGCAGCGCGGGATCGCCCGTGCCGCGCGCGAGTCGCACCGCCTCGGCGGCCTGCTCGCCGCCCCAGAACCGGTCGACGGCGTAGTACTCCTCGACCGCGAGGGTGCCGAGCAGCTGCGCCCGCGGCGCAGCGTCCGCCGAATCGTCCACACCGCCGGGAAGTTGCGCGAGCAGGCTTCGGATCGTCGCGACGGTGGGTTCGTGCACCTCCTCGAACTGCCGCCAGTTCCACAGCGTCACCCCGCCGTAGAGGCTGACCGCCGTCATCAGCAGGTCGGTCGCGTCCGCTGCCTGAGCGAGCTCGACGGCACGCTGCACAGCCCCCGACGCAGCGACCACGTCGCCGCCCAGGCGCAGCTCCTCCGCGAGCGCGACGAGCGTGGCGAACCGCTCGCGCAGCGTGTCCGGCCGCGGATCCAGCATCGCCAGAGCCCGCTCCCGGTGCACCGCGGCACGGGTGTAGGCGAGGACGGATGCCGCGTGGTCCGCCGCCGTCGTGCACGCCTCGAACGCGGCTCGCGACGGCACGCCGCCGGCACCGAGATACCGCTGCTCGGCGTACAGCTCCGGATCGTGCAGGCGCTCCGGGTCGCGCAGGGCCATGCCGTCCGCGATCCTGCCGTGCTGCGCGACGCGGTCGTCCTCGGACAGCTGCGCGAGCACCGCCTCGCGGGCGAGGTCGTGGGTGAACCGCCATTCGTCGTCAGGAACTGCGACCAACCCGGCATCCGCCGCCGGCTGCACGCGACGGGTCACCTCTGCGAGCGATACTCCTGCCGCGCTCGCCAACAGGCCGGGGCGGGCGGTGCGCCCGGCGACGGCGAGCAGTTCGACGACGTCGCGGGTCTCGCCGGGCAGCTCCTGCAGCCTGCTGCCGAGCAGCTGTAGCACCGAGGCGGGGATACGCCGCGGCGTCGAGCGGGACTCTCGCATCAGCTGCGAAAGGAAGTACGGATTGCCGCCCGTCCACTCCAGCAGTTGGTGGACGGCGATCGGCGTGGCGCCGGCGGGAAGCAGCTGGGTGGTCTCGTCGACGCCGAACGGGGCGAGCTCGAACGCTTCGCTGTGCGGCAGTCGCGCGAGGCGTGCCAGCGTCAGGCCGAGGGGCGAGTCGGCGGGTTGGCCGGTCCGTGCCAGTGCCACGATCGACACCGGGCGCCGCGCGATCGCGTGGGCGAGGACCATCAGCACCTGCAGCGCGTCGTGGTCGGCCCACTGCAGGTCGTCGAGCACCAGCAGCACCGGCCGGCGCTCCGCGTGCGCGATCACGGTGTGCGCGATCGCCTGCGCGAGACGAAAGCTCCGTTCGTCGGATGCCGACTGCTCCGCCGGCAGCCGGGCCAGCAGACTCTGGACGATCTCACCGCCGTCGATCCTGCCAGCGAGAGTCGCGAGCAGGTTCTCCCACACCCACAGCGCGGGCGTGCCGGATCCTTCCATCGCGCCGGCTGCGGAGGTGCGGAGGTGCTGGCGCTCCGCGGCGGCGACGGCGTACTCCGCGAGCACGGACTTGCCGATGCCGGCCTCGCCCCGCAGAATGACGAGCCTTCCCGCCCCGGCCGCGGCCGAGCGGATGGCGAAGTCGATCGCCGCTCTCTCGGCATCCCGCCCGATGGGGGACGGTGGGCGATCATCGGTGGCCGTCGCATCCGACCGCAGCAGGCGCTCGTGGAACTCCCGCAGCGCCGGGCCGGGATCGACGCCCAGCTCCTCGCTCAGCAGCGCGCGGAGCTTCTCGAACGTGGCCAGCGCCGAGGCGGTGTTGCCCGCCGCGTGCTCGGCGCGCATCCGCAGGAGCCACCGCCGCTCGTTCAGCGCGTCGTGGTCGAGCAGTTCCGCGGTCACCCGCTCGGCGTCGACCGCTCTGCCCGACTCGATGAGCCCCGCCGCCTCGACCTCCATGAGCTCGAGGCGGGTCGCTTCCAGCCGCTCGGCCGATTCGGCGAGCTCAGGGCCGAGCAGCGCACCGCCGAAGGGATCGCCTCGCCACAGCGACCGGCACTGCTCGGCGAAGCCGACGGCGCGGCGCCAGTCCTCGGCATCTGCGCTGTGCCGTGCGCTGTCGGCCGCGGCGATGAACTGGGCCAGGTCGATCTCGCTCGGGTCCGCCTCGATCGCGTAGCCGGGATACCGCGTCAGCAGTGCCACGCCGGTGTCCGCCAGCAGTCGTCGCAGGCGGGAGACGTAGACGTGCAGCGAGGTGGTGGCGGACCGCGGTGCGGCATCCGGCCACAGTTCCAGCACGATGCGGTCGGCCGGCACTGTGCGTCCGCCCGCCGCGACGAGCAGCGACAGCAGGGTGGCGAGCCGGCCGCGCACCGGGAGGCCCGCGATCGTGACCTGGCCGAGCACGGCGACGGCGCGGGGGAGCACGGCGAGGTCAGGCGATGCGGTCACGGAGCTTCTCCGGGTTCACGAGGATCGCGATCTCGGTGATCAAGCCACCGACGATCTCGAGGTCGAACACTCCGACGACGCGGTCGCCCTCGCGCGTCACGATCCCGAGCCGCCCGTTCACCGGCTCGATGCGGGGGACGAGCTCGGTCACGCGTCGGGTCTGCGTGGACACGACGCCCAAGAGATAGCGGGCGACGGTCTCGGCCCCCACGACCTCCTTGCGCGCGGCGCGCACGTGGTCGCCGCCGTCGGCGCGTGAGACCACCCCGGGATCGAGCAGCCGCACGAGGGACGTGAGGTCTCCCCCGACGCAGGCGTTCAGGAAGGCCGCGACCACGTCGTCGCGGGCGGTGCCGGCGGCATCCGTCGCGTCCATCGGATCGACCTGCTGCGCTTTGCGCCGCGCCTGCACTTTGCGCCGTGCGGTCGACGCGAGCTGCCGGCACGATGCGGCGGAACGGCCCACGACCTCGGCGATCTCGTCGAACGACAGGCCGAACACGTCGTGCAGCACGAGGCTCACCCGCTCTCCCGGGGTGAGGGCTTCCATCGCGACGAGCAGCGCGATCGAGATCCGTTCGTCGAGCGTGACGGAGTCGGCCGGGTCGCGGCGCTCGGGGGCACCCGCCGACGCGGCCAGTTCGCCGATGAGCGGCTCGGGCAGCCAGATGCCGGTGTAGTGCTCGCGCCTCGCGCGCGCCGAACCCAACTCGTCCAGGCAGATGCGGGCGACGACGCGGGTCAGCCAGGCATCCGGCTCGCGCACCCGTTCGCGCTGCTCCTCGGTGAGGGCGAACCAGCGGGCGATGCCCTCCTGCACGGCATCCTGCGCGTCGTGGACCGACCCGAGGATGCGGTACGCCACACCGAACAGGCGTCGGTAGCCGCTGCTGCCGTACGCGTACACCGCCGTCATCTCGCCACCGGTTCGCTTGTCGGCGTCTGGTTCTGGTTCTTCGGTGCCTTCGGTGCTTTGGGTCCTTTCGGCGCCCAATACGCGCCCGGCGTCGTGCGCTCCTTGCGCGGACCGTCGACCGTCATGCGGCAGATCGCCTCCTTGATGCGCGCCCCCGCCCAGCCGGTGAACGCGACGGGGGTCGAGCGATCGTCGGCGTGCACGACCTGCACATATCCGTCGCGGCGTCCCAGACTGATGCACTGGACGAGGAATCCCGCCGACGCCACCGGCAGCGACTCGCCGCGGAGGTCCGCGAGGAGCGTGTCGGCAGCCGCTCCGCCCAGCGGGAGGGCGATCGCGCACCCCATGCGCAGGTGCGCGCCGAGCTCGTCGGGAAGCAGAACGGCGTCGCCGGCGCCCAGGATCTCGGGGGCATCGATGGAGCGGAGATGCTCGTCGACGCGCAGTCGACCGACGCGGTCGCACGCGAGGCCGCTCGCCCGTGCGAGCTCGGGCACACCGAAGGATGCCGTCCACAGGCACACGTCGAACCGAAGCGAGGTGCCGTCGGCGAACACGAGAGCGCCGTCGTCCACCGAGGTCACGAACGGCCGGTCCTCGATCGTGACGCCGAGCCGCGCGAGGGTCCGCTCGATGCGCCGACGGGCGCGCGCCCGCATCGGCGCGACGATCGGACCCGACGTGACGAGCGTCACGTCGGCATCCGGTCGCTGCTCGGCGACCTCGGACGCCGTCTCCACGCCGGTGAACCCGCCGCCCACGACGACGATCCGCTGCGGAGTGCTGCCAGCGGCGGGGTCACCGTTCGCGCGACCCGCGATGACTGCGGCGGCGGCTACCGCCGAGGCAGGGTCGGCGATCGCGTAGGCGAACCGGTCCGCACCGGGAACCCGCGCCGTCGACGCGCCGCTGCCGACCGCGTAGACGAGGCGGTCATAGGCGATCGCGCTCACCTCGCCGTCGTGGCGGATGTCGACCAGCCGGTTCGCCGGGTCGATGTGCACGGCGAGCCCGAGGACGACCTCGACGTCGGGGTGCAGCAGTTCCGACAGTGGCAGCTCCGCGCTCTGCCGGCTGCCGGCGGCGACCTCGTGCAGGCGGATGCGCTCGACGAACCGGTCGATCGGGTTGACGAGGCGGATCCGCACGCGTGACGCCTCCTTGTCGGTGAGCGACGAACGCAACCGGTTCGCGCAGATGACGCCCGCGTAGCCGCCGCCGATGATCACGATCACTTTCATGGTGGTCCTCCTGAACTCTCTACCAGTGATGACGAAATTGCCATCCCGAATGTCAAGACGGTGACCTGCGCTGCTGGCGCGCAGCTGGAGGGGAGTCCCGGCCCCGTGCAATGACTGTGACAGCCGTGTGCAAGTCGGCATCCGGATCATGAGACGACAACCATCCGAACCATCTGAAGGAGACCCTCATGATCGACGCAGTCCTGGAGACCGGCACGATCGACGAACCCACCGCACGCGCCCTCGCAGAGCTCCGTGAGCTTCTGCCGGGACGAGTCCACAGCGCAGCGGATGCCGAGGAGCGCGGCCTCGTGCGGTGCTTCAACACGGCGTTGCAGCACACCGCGCCGATCGTCGTCGCGGCCACCGGCCCGGCCGACGTCGTGCACGTCGTGCAGACGGCGCGACGTCACGGCATCCCCGTCACCGCGATCGGGAGCGGCCACGGTCTGCTCCACTCGATCGACCGGGGCGTGATCGTGCTCACCCGGGGAATCGCCTCCGTGCACCTCGATCCCGAGCGGCGGCTCGTGCGCGTCGGCGCGGGGACGGTGTGGAGTGAGGTGCTCGACGCGGCGGCGCCGCACGGGCTCGCCCCGCTGGCGGGATCGGCGCCCCACGTCGGGGTCATCGGATACCTGCTCGGCGGTGGGCTCGGTCCGGTGGCGCGGACGTTCGGGTACGCGGCGGACTACGTGCGCGAGCTCGAGGTGATCACCGGAGTCGGCGAGCACCTCGTCGTGAGCGCCGACAGTCACGCCGACCTCTTCTGGGCGCTGCGCGGCGGCAAGCGGGGTCTCGGCATCGTTGTCGCGGTGACGATCGAGCTCCTCCCGCTTGCCGAGCTGTACGGCGGCGGACTGTACTACACGGGGGATGCCGTGGCCTCCGCGCTCCACGCGTGGGGCCGGTGGACCGAGACTTTGCCGACCGAGATGTCGACGTCGGCGGCGATCGTCCGTCTCCCTCCGCTGCCGGAGCTGCCCGATCCGATCCGCGGCCAGACGGTGCTGCACGTGCGGACCGCCTACGTCGGTACCGCCGAGCAGGCCGAGGGGGTGCTCGCCCCGCTGCGGGCGGCGGCCGCGCCGGTGCTCGATTCGATCGGGCATCTGCCGTACAGCGCCCTCGGGTCCATTCACCAGGACCCGGCGAACCCCATGCCCGTGGTCGAGGGCGGGAT
>NZ_JBASZT010000368.1:0-12753 GCF_049661145.1 Microbacterium sp. | reverse complement strand
CCCTTGGCCCGCTGATCCTTCCGCCCCAGCGACGCGAACACCTCGCCCACGAACTCGTCCAACCCCGCCCGCACCCGCTCGATCTCATCTACCCGCACGCCGCGAGGTTAACAGTCCCCAAGACAGTTAACAAGACCTAACCAAGTACTACTAGACCTGATCTTGCAATCAGCGGCCGGCCGCGTTGCGGCGCCGATTGTCCATGAGTTGCTCGCCCATTTTCCTTACCCTATGGCGGTCAGCCGTCGCAGGAGCCCATCGAGCCCTTCGGCTACGGCTTCGTACGCCCCGGCTTGCGCCAAGTGCTGGGAGAACTGCTCGTTCAAACCGCCCGCGGTGGCGTGGTTCGAAGCAAGCGCGCGGAAGTCGACTCGGGACGGGTTGATCTCACCTGCGACATCAACAAAGGTTGTGGCGACATATCGCGCCGCGAACTGCGGGTCGATGCCCTCGGCGCAGAGCCACGCCTTGATGCTGTCGAGATACCAGAGATGAGCCGCCACCGTGGCCGACGCCGCCGCCACGGCTTCGAACGCACGTTCACTCGGCAGTTCGGCGTAGCCGCCGAGCCGGCTGAAGAGTTGCCGCGCCGCGTTCGTCGAAGGGAAGATCGGCGTTTCGCCTCTGCGTCCCGCAACCGCCGGCAGAGGTATCGAGCGAGCAACCTCGGTCGCGGGCTCGACCGCATCCACGATCATCTCCAGGCCGACGCCAGCCATGACGCTGATGACCACCTGTCCTGGTCGAAACTCCAGATCGCCGAGCACGTGAGCTGCTTGCTGCGGGAGCACAGCGACGATCACGATGTCGCTGCGCTCAACGACCTCCTGATTCGATGCCGCAACGCTGACCGTGGGCAGACGCCCGGCGAGTTCACGCGAGCGGGCTTCGCTGCGCGGCGAGAGAACAACCGGCGGGGCGTCTGCAACGCCGTCGCAGAGACCCTCGACCATCGCCGAAGCGATCGATCCCACGCCGACGAAGCCGTACGTTGTCACTGCGCCGCTCCTTACTGGTGATTGGCAACTCTCCTATCGAAGCACAGCCTCCAGAACGACGAGGCGTGCGCCGCAGCTCGTCGTCGTCACCTCGTCGAAGATGCGCGCTTTCGCGCGGGCGACCTTCCCCTCGGCGAGACTGCGTTGGCGCGCCCAGACTGCGAGTGCCACGCGCAGTTTCGGCGGCAGGACGCAGTCTCGGCGCGGGGCGGGCGCGGAGCGGGCGCGCTCCGGGCATGCGCTGATAGCCGAGGAGAGGGCGCCATCCGGGTGAGCCGGGTACTCGTCTGGCTCAGTGCGAGTATCCCGCCGCCGTCTCTGCCAACGACTTGCCCTTCGTCTCCGGCGCCAGCCACTGCGACAGCGCCGCGCCCGCGAATGCGACGCCTGCAGCGATGATCAGCGAGACGCTCTCCCCCAGGTCGGTCATAGACCACGGCAGCGCGAATGTCGCCAACGCGGCACCGACGCGGCTCACCGCGGCGGCGAAGCCCTTCCCGACCCCACGCAACTCGCTCGGGAACAACTCGGCCGGATAGATGCTGGTGAGCGTGTTGTATCCCGCGTTGAAGAACGAGAACGCGAAGAACAATGCCATCACGACGATGACCGGCGCACCGGCCCACACACCGATGATCAGCAGGAACACCGCGCACAACCACTGCGTGGGAACCGTAAGAACGCGTCGTCCGAGCTTGTCGACCAGCAGCACCGTCGTGATCACACCCGCGGCAGCAAGCGCCGACATCCCGATGCCGCCCGAGTTGATTCCGTACGGAGCGAGAACCTCATCAGCAAACGTGGCAAGCGCGAAATACGGCGACACCGCGCAGAACCAGAAGCCCGCCGTGAACAGCGTCACCCGCCAATAGCGCGACGAGAAGAGGTCCTTGAACGACGGGGTCGGCGCCTCACGCTGCGCTTCGCGCGCTTCTGCTTCTCGCAGCATCCGCAGGTCGATCTCCGTGGTGATGCTGTCGTGCAACTCGCTCGAGTCGATGTATCGACGCGCGATGTAGAGGGCCTCGTCACGCCGCCCCTTGCTGATGAGCCAGCTCGGGGACTCCGGCAGCCCGAGTCGAGCGAGGAACAGGGCGACCGCGATGATGGTGCTCGATCCGAGGATCACTCGCCACGAGACTCCCGCATCGCGCATCGCTGTTCCGACGATGAAGGCGACCATGAAGCCCACCGCATCGTGCCGCCAGCACGCTGACCAGATCACCGTCTATGCGGTCTCGACCGAGTTGCGATTCCTGGTCTTCGTTGAGAGGTGTGACAGCCTTACTCAGTTGCATGCGCCGCCGGCCCCCGACGTCGGGAAGGACCGCATGGGACTGGTTCGCGAGGAGATCAGGGTGCCGTCCTTGCCGCGCCCCATTAGGGTTTTCACCGATCGGCGAGTGTGGCAAGACCTTCCCGATCCGTCCACCCTTGTGTTGAGTCGTGGCATCGGTCGTGTCTTGGAAGCCTCCAGTCATCGGCCGGGGTTGTCGGCGGGCATCGCCGCCTCCTCGTTGAGGCTGGTCGGGCAGATCGTCGTTCGCAACTCGGCCTGATGCTGTGATCGGAGCGATGATGGATGCAAGCCGGCCTGCCGCTGATGGGCCGTGGCCCCCAGCCATCATCGTGGGCTCACCCTCCTGGCGGGTGTACGGCGCCGTGGTGTTGCTTCTGCTGGTGACGCAGTTGGCGTTCAGCCAGGCAGGTGGACTGGTGGCGGCCCGCGTGCCGCCCGTCGACGACGGCTGGTTCGTGCAGCTCTCGGTGCATCACCTCGTCCAAGCGGCGCTGACGGTGTCACTGGTCTGGCTGCTCGCCAGCCGGTGGGGCCTCGACTTCGGGCTGCGTGTGGGTGATGCGCGGGCAGGGTGGGCGGTGCTCGGCGTATTCGCGCTCGCCTGGGGTGCGTACTTGCTCGTCTTCCACCTTGTCATGTCTGCGACCGGCCACACCCGGGTGTCGCTGCCGTCCGACCCCGGCTTGCAACTTGGGGTGCTCGGCTTCCAGGTGTTGCTCACCGGGCCCTGCGAGGAACTGCTCTTCCGCGCCCTGCCGATCACCCTGCTGGCAGCCCTCCGGCCCCGGAAGTTAGTGGGGCGGGGTCGATGGTCGCTCACCGTCGAGTCCGCGGTCGCCGCGATCCTGTTCGCGGCCGGGCACGTCGGGTTCAGCCTGGCGCCGCTCGCCCTCCATTTGGATCCGGCTCAGTTGGCGACCACATTTGTGCTCGGCGCTCTTCAAGGCGTGGTGTATCAACGCACCCGCAGCGTGTTGTGGCCGATGGCGCTGCACTCGCTGTCGAACGGGATGGTGACGGTGGGCGCACTCGCTGCTGGCTGGACAGCATAGAGTCGTGCGCTAGGCCGGGAGCTGGCCGCTGCGGGCCTCGGCGCGCTGCTTGACGCCGAGCAGCATTCGCCGGTACATCGGGAAGTCGGCCAGCTCGAGGATCGGCGCGAAGGCGAGACCGCTGGCCGAGGCGTAGGAGATTCGGATGCGGGAGATCAAGCGAGTGCGGCCATCCGGTTGCGGGCGAAGCACCCACACCCAGGTGCCGGCATCGCGGTTGTGCCACAACAGTGCCCGAGGCGGATCGGCCAGCTCGACCTTCCAGGGTGAGGATGAGACCGGGGCGAAGGGATTCATCGGTGCGGCGGGGTCACCCGGCGTCACGTGCTGCCACTCGTCCAACACCTCAGTGGCGCTGGCGCGACCGAGGTTGTCGAGTGCGTCGTAGGAGTACCAGCCGGCCTTTCCGGTGCCCAACTGCACCAACCAGGGCCAGACATCAGCCGAGGGTGCATCGATGGTGATCGAGCGGGTCGCTCGCATTCCGAACCCGGGAGACGGGTACGTCGTCCCCGGGCAACGTCGCCGCGCTTTCCTCGGAGGTAGCTCCCCACTCCACGTGCCACTGGCGATACCAGACCGCGGCAGCCGCCACCGCGACACACCACAGCAGACCGCGCATGCTCGGCACTCTACCGCGGGAAACGCGCGTCAGACGTAGAGGTTGTCAGGCGTCGAGTTTGGTGGAGGCCCGTTTCGTCTCGGCGATTCGACTCGCCTCGGGCTCACAGGGCGGCCGCCGCTCGCGGGACGCCCGGAACACGCGTCACTGCGGCTAGTGATGCGCTGCCCGATCACACCGGCCGTGGGTAGTACTGTGTTACACAGCATGGGTCAAGACACGATCATCACCACCGCCGAGAGCCTTCGAGAACAAGTGGAGCGCGCGTTGGCGTCACGCATTGTTGTCGGCGAGATCCCCGCGGGTGAAGTGCTCACCGTGCCGCGGCTCGCCGCCGAGTACGGGGTCAGCGCGACTCCCATGCGTGAGGCGATGCTGAACCTGCAGCGGCGGGGCTTTCTCGCTCCCATCCGCAACCGCGGGTTCCGCGTCACGAGTGTCACGCTCGACGAGTTGCGCCACATCGGCACGGTACGCATGCTGCTCGAGGCTCCCGCCATGCGCGAAGTCGCTGGTCACGTACCGGCAGAGGTCGCACAACATCTTGATGCGCTCGCAGCCCAGATCGAGATCACTGCTGAGCAGCGTCGCTTCCAGGACTATCTCGAGGCCGACACCACGTTCCACCTCACGATTCTGGAACTCACCGGAAATCCCTACCTCGTCGGCGTCGTGCGAGACCTCCGACAGCGCACCCGGCTGACGGGGATCGTCCGCTCCGCCGACGCCGGCACTCTCATCGAGAGCGCACGGGAGCATCGCGAGTTGGTACGACTGCTGGTCGCGGGCGACGGAGAAGGCGCGGAAGCCCTCATGCGGCAGCACATCGGCCACATCGCCGGCGTCTGGAGCGGCCTCAGCGATGAGGCCGTATCGCAATAGCCGATCATCGGACCTGCGCTTCTTCGCTCAATCTTTGCTGCTCGACGTCGCGCATCTGCGCGCTCGCGGTGGGTATGGACGACCCCGGCGCTCCCCCTGTTCTTTGTGTGAGACACGCTCGTCTTCGTTGCGTGAGACACGCTCGTCGCGGGTGGCGAGTTCATCGGTTTCGAGGCGCGCGCCGGCCTCTCGACGCCGTCGCGCTGGGGTGCCCCGCCGCGGCGTTGGTCAACCAGACGACATGAGCATCGTGGTCCACGCAGTACCAGAGCCTCGCCCCAGAGGAGATGTCGTACTGCCACTGTTCGAGCTGCACCCCGCGGAATACGCGAGTACCGAGCCGTCCTTTGAGGGGTTTCTGCACGTCGGTGCGCTCGGTGGGAGCCGTGCGCAGCCGCTCCTTCGCCTCGGCACAGTTGCCCGGGAACTGTTTCTCGAGTTCCGGGAAGTCCAGCGATTCCTTGGTGCCGTAGCGCAACTCCCACTCGTCGCCCGACGGCGGCGGCGGAACCTGCTGCCCGCGCTTGGCGCGTGCCATCAAGCGGCGTCCACCGGCAGGTCGACGGGCTCGTCCACAGGAGTGCTGAGGGATCGGGCAAGCTCCGGGTCGGACCAGATCTCCGCGGTATTGCGCCAGTCCTCGATCAACGTCGCGAACGCTGTGTACCGCCCGATCGACGCACAGGCACGGAGCGTCTCGGCCGCCTCAGCGGCGAAGGCCCGGCGGTCATCCTCCGGGAGAAAAGCAACCCAGGGCAGTGTGGACACAAGCTCGGCGGAGAACCGCTCAGCCAGCGCAGCGTCACGCACGACGGCGCTGAGCGCAGCCGAGAGGAAGTCCGTCGCAGCCTGTGCATCGCGAGCACGGTCCTCGGTCTCCAGCACCCAAGCCGGCCTGCCGGCCCGCTGCTGGAGCACGATGGTGTCGCCCGTCCGCTCGGCGTCGGACAGATGCTGGTTGTAACTCTGGATGAACCTACTCATCGGCACCGTCTTGGTCATACTCGCATACTACGCAACTACTTGCGTACTTGGCGAGAAGTCGCTCAAGGTCGCAGCCTATGCGGCAGCAGGAGGACCTGAGGTCGTATGCTGGCGTGGGGGTAATATGTCACACTGTACCTTGCGACGCAACCCGGCCAAGCAGTCAACTCATCAGTCGTGAGTGCAGTAATATGTCACACAGCATACCAGTCGCCCACACCCCTGGAGGACTCTCGATGATCCAGACCGTTCGGCGCAGCGTGTCGTCCCCGCTCCTCTGGACCGGTACGCGCTGATGCGGGTCGTCGTGGTCGGTGGCGGCATCGTCGGGGCGGCGTGCGCACGCGAACTCGCGCTGCACGGCGCCGAGGTCGAGCTGATCGACCGCGTCGGCGTCGCCGGAGAGACCTCGAGTCGGTGCGAAGGCAACCTGCTGGTGAGCGACAAGGTTCCCGGTCCCGAGGCGGACCTCGCGATCGTCTCGACCCGGATGTGGCGCGAGCTGGCAGCGCAGCTCGATGACGAGCGGGATGCCGGCACCCCCCACACCGAGTACGAACCGAAAGGCGGCATCGTCGTCAGCTTCGCCGGCGGCGCGGACGCCCTGGCGGACCTCACCGTCAAACAGGCTGCCCTCGGCATCCGATCCGAAAAGCTCAGCACCGACGACCTGTACGAGAGCGAGCCGCACCTCACCCGCGAGGTCGCGGTGGGGTACTCGTACCCCGACGACGCGCAGGTGCAGCCGTCGAACGCCACCCAGGCGCTGTTCGCCGCGGCGGTGCGCGCCGGTGCCCGCCTTCGCGTCGCAGAGGTCACGGGCGCAAGGCTCGGCGGTGACGGGCGCATCGTCGGCGTGCAGACGACGACGGGCGACGTGCCGGCGGATGCCGTGGTCAACTGCTGCGGCCCATGGTCGGGCGAGCTGGCTGCGCGACTGGGCTCGAGCCTCGACATCCGGCCGCGTCGCGGCGTGATCCTGGTGACCACCCCGATGCCGCAGCGCGTCTTCCACAAGGTCTACGACGCCGACTACGTCGGAGCCGTGGGCTCGGCGGATGCGGCACTGCAGACGTCGACGGTGGTGGAATCGACCCCCGGCGGCACGGTGCTGATCGGCTCGAGCCGCGAGCGCGTCGGGTTCGACGACTCCCCCGGCCTCGCTCCCGTGCGCGAGATCGCGGCGAAGGCGACGAAGCTCTTTCCCTTCTTGGCCGACACGATGCTCCTACGCACGTACTTCGGCTTCCGTCCCTACGCCCCCGACCACCTGCCGATCATCGGCGAAGACCCGCGCGTGCCCGGGCTGTTTCACGCCAGCGGCCACGAGGGTGCCGGCATCGGCCTCGCGCCGATCACTGCCGAACTCGTCGCGCACGCGGTACTCGGCACCCCCACCCGGGTGGATGCCGCGCCGTTCTCACCCGCTCGTCCAAGCCTCTCACTCGAAAGTCCCGCGACATGAGCCAGAACGTCTCGCCCCATGGCGCGGCAGCGCCACGAAAAAGCTGGAGTGAATCATGACTGATCGCGTCACCGTGACCCTCAACGGCGAGCCCGTCGAGGGGAGGCAGGGTCAGACCATCGCGGGGGTTCTGCTCGGCGCCGGCGAGACCAGCTGGCGCGACGCGCAGACCGGGGGCCGCGGGGTGTTCTGCGGCATCGGGGTGTGCTTCGACTGCGTCATCACCGTCAATGGCACCGAGAACGTCCGTGCCTGCCAGCGCACGGCCTGCAACGGCGACGAGCTCACGATCGAGGTACGCTCATGACCCACATTGCGATCATCGGCGGCGGCCCCGCGGGCCTTGCCGCAGCGGAAGCCGCGCTGAGCGCGGGTGCGCGCGTCACCCTGCTCGATGAGGGCACGCGCCTCGGCGGCCAGTTCTGGCGCCACGCCCCCGGCATCACCAATCCGAAGATGCAGCACGAGCTCGGCGCTTTCGACCGGCTCACTACCGCGGTGTCGAATGCGGCGGCGTCGAATGCCACACCGTCGAAAGCCACGGTGTCGAAAGCCACGGTGCACTCGGGCGCCAACGTGTGGCACATCGAGCGCGATGAGTCCACGATCACGGTTCACGCCGTGACCGGCGAACAGGACGGCACCGACCGCACTGGCCTCACCGTCACGGCCGACCGGCTCATCATCGCCACCGGCGCGCACGACCTGGCGCTGCCGATTCCCGGTTCGACGCTGCCGGGCGTGACGACGGCGGGCGCCGCACAGGCTCTCGCCAAGCGCGACGGCGTCACCGTCGGAAAGCGTACGGTGGTCGCCGGGGCGGGGCCGTTCCTACTGCCGGTCGCCCAATCACTGACCCTCGCCGGCGCCGAGGTCGTCGGAGTCTACGAGGCATCCGGCATCCGGTCGCTGGCAACCGGCTGGGCACCGAAGCCCTGGCAACTCGCGGGCAAGGCCGGCGAGTTCCTCGAATACGTCACCGGGATGCTGCGCTCACGCACCGGCTACCACCCCGGCACGGGGGTCGTGCGCATCCTCGGCGACGACCGCGTGACCGGCGTCGTCGTGGCGAAGCTCGACGCGACCTGGGCGCCCATCGCCGGCACCGAGCAGGCGATCGAGTGCGACTCCGTCGCCCTCGGGCACGGCTTCACGCCGCGCCTCGAGGCGGCGATCATGATCGGCTGCGACATCGTCGGCGATCGCGGCGGCCGCTTCGTGCGCGTCGACCAAGGACAGCGGACGACGGTTCCGGGCGTGTACGCGGCCGGCGAACTGACCGGCATCGGCGGCGCCGACGCGGCACAGACCGAGGGCGCGCTCGCCGGCTTCGTGGCAGCCGGTGTGCCCACGACCGACGCACGCATCAGGCGACTCGTCGCGCAGCGGGCGAAGTGGGACTACTTCGCGCGACGGCTGCGCGTGGCACACGGCATCCAGCCCGGATGGACGCACTGGCTCACCGACGACACTGTCGTCTGCCGCTGCGAGGCCGTGACGACGCGGACGCTGACCGACCACGCCAGCGCGGCGCCGCGCGCCTTCAAACTCGCGACCCGCGCCGGCCTCGGACCGTGTCAGGGCCGCACGTGCGGCATCGCCGTCGAGCACATCGTCGCGGCCGCGGGCGGCGACGTCGATGGTGCGTTCCACAAGCGACCCGTTCTCAGCCCGGTTCGTCTCGGCGAACTGACTAATATGTGATATATTACTAGCAACGGATAGGAGCCCGGAATGACTGACAAGACCATGGATCTCGGCGGCGTCGTCGTCGCGACCACCCTCGCCTTCAAGGAGGACGCGTCTGCCCCCGCCGGGCTGGCCGTCGACTACGACAAGTTCGGTGAGCACATCGACTTCTTGATAAGCAACGGATGCCGCGGCGTCGGCCCCAACGGTTCGCTCGGCGAGTACTCGTCGCTGACCGATGACGAGCGTCGCAAGGTCATTCAGGTCGCCGTCGACGCCGTCGACGGACGCGGCATCGTCGTCGCCGGTGCGCACGGTGTCGGCAGCCACCAGGCACGCAAGTGGGCCGAGTACGCCGCCGAGGACGGTGCCGACGGCGTGCTGCTGCTGCCGCCCACGATCTACAAGGCGAACGAGGACGAGGTCTTCGCCCACTACGCCGAGGTCGCCAAGGCGGGCCTGCCGATCATGATGTACAACAACCCGTTCGACACGAAGGTCGACCTCACGCCCGACCTGATCGCGCGGCTGGCCGAGATCCCCGAGGTCGTCGCCGTCAAGGAGTTCTCCTGCGACGTGCGCCGCGTGTTCGAGATCAAGGAGAAGACCGACATCGACGTCATCGCCGGTGCCGACGACCACCTCTTCGAGATGATGGTCGACGGCGCGGTGGGCTGGTTCGCCGGTTACCCCAACGCCTTCCCGAAAGAAGCCGTTGAGCTCTACAACCTGATGGTCGCCGGTGAGTGGCACAAGGCCCGTGACCTCTACCAGTACCTCGTCGCCGTCTTCCGCTGGGACACCAAGACCGAGTTCGTTCAGGCCATCAAGCTCTCGATGGACATCTGCGGCAACTCCTACGGTGGCCCGACCCGCCCGCCCCGTGGCCTGCTGAGCGCCGCGAACGAGGCCCAGGTGCGCGCCGACACCGAGCGCGCACTCGCCGCCCTCGCAACCCGCTGATTCCCCGCACGGTAACAGCCCGCAACGACAAGAGGTGATTCCATGCGTACACGGCGCGTAGTGTCAGCCGTCGACTCGCACACCGAAGGGATGCCGACGCGCGTCGTCACCGGCGGCGTGGGTGTCATCCCGGGCGCGACGATGAATGAGCGGCGCCTGTACGCCATGGAGCACCTCGACGGGTTCCGTCGCTGGCTCATGAACGAACCGCGCGGCCACGCGGCGATGTCGGGGGTGATTCTGCAGCCGGCGATTCGAGAGGACGCCGACTGGGGCATCGTCTTCATCGAAGCGAGCGGCTTCTTGCCGATGTGCGGTCACGGCACGATCGGGGCGGCGACCGTACTGGTCGAGACCGGTATGGTCGCCGTCACCGAGCCGGTGACCGAGATCCGCCTCGACGTGCCCGCGGGCCTCGTGATCGCGCGCGTCGCCGTCGAGAACGGCCGCGCGACATCGGTCACGATCGAGAACGTGCCGAGCTTCGTCGAGCGCCTCGATCAGATCATCGAGGTACCCGGCTACGGCGAGATCCCCTATTCCATCGCGTGGGGCGGCAACTTCTACGCTCTCGTCGATCTCGACGACGTCGGGCTGCCGTTCGACCGTGCCCGGAAAGACGACATCCTGCGGGCGGGCCTGACGATCATGGACGCCATCAACGAACAGGCTCCACCCCGGCATCCGACCGTCGACGGCGTCAACCACGTGCACCACGTGGAGTTCATCGCACCGGGATCGGATGCCGTGCACTCTCGCCACGCCATGGCGATCTACCCCGGGTGGTTCGACCGCTCGCCGTGCGGCACCGGGACCAGCGCCCGCGTCGCGGAACTGTTCGCCCGTGGAGAGCTGGCGGCCGATACCGACTTCGTCAACGAGTCCTTCATCGGCTCGACCTTCATCGGCCGCGTCGTCGCGGAGACCACCATCGGCGACGTGCCCGCGATCATCCCCACCATCACGGGGCGTGCGTGGGTCACCGGCACCGCCCAGTACATGCTCGACGAGACCGATCCCTTCCCCGAGGGCTTCGTCTTCTAATGCGGGAGTCTCGCGACATGAGCCAGACTTTCCCGCCCCCACGGCGCGCAGCGCCACTGAAAAGCTGACCGCGAACCGGAGAAGCACCACCATGACCATCGACACCGTCGCAGCCTCGGCCGCTGCTGCCTCCGCACCTTTCGCCGCCACCGACCCGGGCGACCGTGCATCCGCTCTCATCGCCATCGCGGATGCCGTCGATGCACACGCAGACGAGCTCATCCAGATCGCCATCGCAGAGACCGGACTGACCGCGCCGCGCCTCGCCGGCGAAGTGCGGCGCACCTCGAACCAGTTGCGGCTGTTCGCCGAGGTCATCGTCGACGGCGCCTATCTGGACGCTCGCATCGACCTCGCCGATCCGGACTACATCATCGGCCCGCGGCCCGACGTGCGTCGCGTGCTCGAGCCGGTGGGGCCCGTGCTCAACTTCGGGGCCTCGAACTTTCCGTTCGCGTTCTCGGTCATCGGCGGCGATTCGGCCGCGGCGCTCGCCGCCGGATGCCCGCTGATCGTCAAGGCGCACCCGGGTCACCCCGCGCTGTCCCGGCGCACGGCAGAGATCGTCGCGACCGCACTCGAAGACTCCGGCATGCCCGATGGCGTCTTTCAGCTGATCGAGGGTCAGGAGCCCGGGATCGAACTGCTGAAAGACCCCCGCATCCGCGCCGCCGCCTTCACCGGGTCGACGCACGTGGGCACCCTCCTCGCGAACATCGCCGCGTCGCGCCCGCAGCCGATTCCGTTCTACGGTGAGCTCGGCAGCGTCAACCCGGCCTACGTCACCGCGGGCGCCGTGGCCGCCGAGCCCGACCTGCTCAGCAGTTTCGTCGCCTCTGTCGCCGGCTCGGCCGGGCAACTGTGCACCAAGCCGGGCTTTCTGTTCGTCCCCGCCGGCGCCGAACTGGGTGACGCGCCCGAGCCGCCCGCGGAGCACCGGTTGCTGAACCCCGGCATCGGCGGGGCGTTCGAGGAGCGTCGTCGCACCGTACTCGGGGCCGGCGGCGTCACCGTGCTCGCCGAGGGCGGCGTGCGCATCGACGACGTCGGGCAGCGCTACGCCACCCCGACGATCGTCGAGATCACGCTGGCGGATCTCCGTGCGCAGCGCGACGCGCTGCTCGAGGAGTGCTTCGGGCCGCTCTCGATCGTCGTGCGCTATACCTCGCTCGATGACCTGCCCGCCGTGCAGCGCGAACTGTTCCCGGGCAACCTCACCTCGACGCTGCACTCGACACCCGACGAGGCGGCCGACGTCGTCGAACTGGTGAACGCGCTGACCGAGACCAGCGGGCGCGTGCTGTTCGCGGGATGGCCGACCGGAGTCTCGGTGACCTCTGCGATGCAGCACGGCGGACCCTTCCCCGCCACGACAACCGATGCCACCAGCGTCGGGGTGACCGCGATCGGCCGCTTCTTGCGCGGGGTGGCGTACCAGAGCGCCCCGCAAGAGCTGCTGCCGCCGCCGCTGCAGGACGCCAACCCCTGGGGCGTTCCGCAGCGCATCAGCGAGCCCGGTCTCTCGCAGTCGTGGGGCAGCCTTCTCGGGGCCTACTGACGGCGGCCTTTCAGGGGCGCTGCCGCGCCGTGGGGCGGGAAAGTCTGGGTCATGTCGCGAGACTTTCGTATCAGTGACTCGTGGCCGCTGGCGCGGCCCGTCGTGGGGGTGGGAAAGCATGGGGTGGTTGCTTCTCTTGTCTTGTGGCGTTGGTTGGCGGGATGCTGGGGGTGCTGGTCGTGGGGTGATGTCGGTC
>NZ_JBASZT010000367.1:0-3523 GCF_049661145.1 Microbacterium sp. | reverse complement strand
GGCCTGGGGGGCTTGGGGGCTCCGGCGGTTCGCGCGGTGGGTCCGGCGGGGGGTCGCGCGGGGGCGGGTCGCGGTACGGGGACGACCTCGTGCCCCTGCCGCGGCGGGAGAAACCAGCGGGTGACATCACGAGATTCGCCAACCGCATCCCCGCGAAGGTCCGCGACAATAGCGACCTGGAACTGACGGCGGGCGACCGCATCCGTCACGACGACTTCGGTGACGGCCGTGTCGAACAGGTGACCGGCGAGGGCGCCAAGCGCGTCGCGCACGTGCGCTTCGATGCCGCGGGGCCGAAGAAGCTCCTCATCAAGGTCGCGCCGATTCAGAAGCTGTAGCGCGGCGCGGCGAGTCATCCACAGTTGTGGTCGGAGTGCGCTGCGCCGCCTGTGGCCGTCGCAGACTGGGTGCCATGAGCGAGGGGGCCGGTTACCATGACTGTCATGACCGCAGAAGCGCCGACGTTCCTGCCCTACGGGCGGGATCTCACGCGCGCCGATCTGGACGCCCTGCCTGATGACGGACACCGGTACGAACTCATCGACGGGGCGCTCATCGTGACTCCGGCGCCGCGCATCCGGCATCAGGTGGTGCTCGTGCGTCTCTTCCGCGTGCTTGACGACGCACGCGCGGATGGCCTCGTGGTGCTCGTCGCGCCCGTGGACGTCGTGCTCTCCGACAGCACGGTGATGCAGCCCGACGTGCTCGTCGCACCACGCGCGGACTTCACCGAGAAGGATCTTCCGGCCGCTCCGCTGCTTGCCGTCGAGATCCTCTCCCCATCGACGAGGGGCATCGACCTGTTGCTGAAGAAGGATCGTCTGGAGCGTGCCGGTTGCCAGCACTACTGGGTCGTCGACCCGGACGAACCGTCGATCACGGCATGGGACCTCGTCGACGGCCGCTACCGACAGGCGACCCGCGCGGTGGGCGACGAGGAGTTCGCCGTCGAGGCGCCGCTCCCCGTGCGGCTCGTGTCCACAGCGCTTGTCGGCTGACCGGCTGTGTGGTGGGTCTCCCGCCACGCCCCGAACTCCTCCAAGTCGCCGGCTCGCGCGCCTGGCGCCCGCGTGATTTCGGGCCCAGCCAAGATGAGCCCCGCGGATATGGAGGAGTGCGGGACGCGACCCGCGTCAGCTTTTCAGTGGCGCTGCCGCGCCGTGGGGTGAGAAAGTCTGCCTCGGGGACTTTCGAGTTAGGTGAGCGTCAGCCCGCTGGCGTCACGAGCAGGTGGTGGTGCCACAGTCGTCGCAGAGCGAGCATGAGCGGTTCGTACAACGCGGTGCCGAGGACCGCGTAGGGCACGGCATCCTCCAACGGCATCTCGGCGATCGGCGCGATCTCGGCGACCGTGACCTCGTGCATCGCCCGGCTGTAGCGGACGATCGTGGCCGGAGCGTCATCGAGTCCCGCCGCTTCGAGGGCGCGCAGCGCCTCATCCAGCTGGGCGACGGCGACGTAGTCCGGATCGTAGGTCAGCCCGAGCGCCGCGATCGCGGCGCGGGCACGCGGATGCTCCCCCGCCGGCTCGACATACGGGGGCAGGGCCGCGACCGCACGCCCCAGCGTCTCCACGGGATCGGCCGCATCGGGGTGATCGATGAGCGCGAGGATGTCTCGGATCCGCGCGAGCGGCAGCCCTCGCACGTCCGCCAGCGCGCCGATGACGCGCAGCCGGGCCAGATGGTCGTCGCCATACTCGGCGCGGGTGGCTGAGACGGTTCGCCCTCTGGGCAGCATCCCCTCGCGCAGGTAGTACTTCACGGTTGCGACCGGCACACCGCTGCGCTCGGACAGGTCGGAGATCAGCATCCGATTGTCTCCTCTTGTTTTGGATAGCATAACTATCTAGTATTGGAGAGTCCAACTATCTAAAGGAGTGAGTCATGGATCCGATCATCTCCATCGTCGCCGGCGCGACCCTGCTCACGGTCATCGGCATCATGTCGGGCGGGACGTTCCTCCTCCGCATCCACGCGAAAGGACTGACGTTCAACGCGCTGCAGAAGACGTTCTTCCGCGCCGGGCACGCGCACGCGGGCGTCCTCGTCATCCTGGGCCTCGTCGTCATCCTGGTCACGGTCGCTTCTGGAGCCCCCGCGCCGTGGCAGTGGGCAGGAGTGGGCGTGCTGGCGAGCGCGCTCCTGATCCCGGCGGGCTTCTTCCTGTCGGTGCTCGGTCCCGACCCGAAGCGGCCAGGCCGGCTGCTGGCACTGCTGTGGGCGGGAGTCGTCGTGCTGGCCGGCTCGCTCGCCACCGCAGCGGTCGGCGTGATCGTCGGAGGCGTGACCGCGCTGGGCTGATGCCGGGTGCCGCCCCGGTCCGCTGCAACGGAACCCTCGCTTAGGCTCGAACCATGGCACTGTTCTCCCGTCGGGGAAAGCCCGAGAAGTCGCGCGACCCCGCGCCGGACGACGAAGTGGAGCAGGCGGATACCGAGGCGTTGGCGGATGCCGAGCAGGTGCCGTACGTCGGCATCTCGGTCTCCACGTTCGGCGCACCGCCCCCGCAGCGTGCCCCGTCGCCGCCCCCGCGGCCGGCTGCTGTCGCACCTCCGGCGACGCAGAGCGTCCCGGGCGTCGTCGACAACGTCGTGCTGAAGGCGGCACTCGCCGCCTTGCCTGAAAAGCCGCAGAGCACCGACGTCATGAACGTCATGCGGCAGACGCTGCAGGGTCAGCTCTACGTGCGGGCGCAGGGCGACGCGCAGGCTCTCCTCGCCGCAGGCCAGCCGCTCAATCTCGCCATCGCGACCCGCGAGGACAAGCGTTTCCTCCTCGCCTTCACCGGCGGTGCCGCGCTGCAGCAGAGCGCCCGAGCCGAGGCGGCTGCGGCGACCTCGGCGATCGGACAGCCTGCGGCATCCGTGCTGCGTGGCGCCGTCGCCGGCGGGTACGACGGGGTGTACCTCGATCACGCGAGTTCCGGCGCACGGCTGATTCTGCCCGTTCCGCTGATCGACAAGGCGCTCAAAGAGGGGGAGCCGGGCCTCGTCCTGAAAGCTCTCCTGGCCGGCGCGCGCAGCGACCAGACGGCTTCGCAGATCGTCGAAGCACTCACGCGGGTACCCGTGTGGGTCGCCGGCGGAACGGATGCCGAGGGCCGCATGGGACTGGCCCAGGCCCAAACTCCCGACGGTCGTCGCCGGCTCGAAGTCTTCTCCCACCCGCTCGAAGTCCTCGCCCTCGGCCGCGGTGACCGGCCGCTGCCGCTGCGTCCGGAACAGCTCGCGAAGGCGATCGCCTCGGAGGCCGCGCTCACCGGCGTCGTCGTCGACCCCGGCGGTCCCTGGTTCGAACTCGATCGCGACGCCCTCGCACAGCTCCTCGCGCTCGCCGACTGACCGACGAACGGGGTGCGCGTCCCGCGGTTCGGAGGCGTCACGGACGCGAAAGTCCTCGTGACGCGACTCAGACTTTCCCGCCCCACGGCGCGGCAGCGCCACTGAAAAGCTGTGCGGGTGCTGTGGGCGCTGACCCGCGTTCCGGCGCCTCTGGGGTGCGCGTGCGGCGGTGCCCCGGCC
>NZ_JBASZT010000366.1:0-17034 GCF_049661145.1 Microbacterium sp. | reverse complement strand
GGCCCCGAGCGCCCACCTCCCGCCCCAGAACTCCTGTGCCTGGGTCGCCATGAGGTGCGCGGCGGCATCCGTCACCGTGCGCGCCGGCGCCGTCAGCCGATGCGAGCGCAGCCGCTCGCGCCGCAGCCGGTCCAGGTCCATGCCCCCATCCTGCCCGGCGTCGCCGACACACCCCATCGCCGAGCCGCTACGTTTCGACCGAGCCGCCACGAAACGACAGCGCGAAACATAGCGGTTCGGGTGAAACATAGCGGCTCGGCGAGGAGGCGCGCGCGGCGCGCGGGTCGAGGCGAAGGCGACCGGCATCGTGTTCGTCGGTGCCGGCATCCGGGGCTCCGACAACCCGCACGCCCCCGAGATCGCACCCGGCGTGTTCGCGCCGGTGCACCAGCACCTGTTCTCGGCACGGCTGGACGTCGCGATCGACGGCGAGAACAACCGCCTCGTCGGCCGCCGCCCGCGCGACCTTCGCGACGAAGCACCTGTGGGGCACCGCCTGCGCCTGCGGCCACTGACCGCGCGCACCGTAACAGAGTCGCGCCTAGGAATTTACGCCGCTGAAACCCACCATTGGCGGTCGGATGCGACATTTGACCCAACGATCCTTCAGTTAATGGTCACACTTGAGCCCCATCGTGACCTGTCCTCACCCCTGCCATGGAGCTCACTATGTCGCCCAACGCTGTTGACCCCGGATCCACAGACATCATCGCCATCGCCGACTCCCCCGTCATGTGGCTCTGCGCCGCGGGGGTGTTCCTCGTGATCATCGTGCAATCCCTCATCTACCTCCGCGCGATCCGCTCTTCCGCGGCGGCCGCCGACCTGACGCCCGCCCAGGTCAACGCGTCGGTCCGCACGGGAGCGGTCGCCGCGATCGGCCCGTCGCTCGCCGTCGCCCTCGTCGCGATCTCGCTGCTGCCCCTGTTCGGCACGCCCGCCGTGCTCACCCGGATCGGTCTGGTCGGATCGGCCGCGTTCGACCTCGCCGCGGCCGGCATCGCCGCGGGAACGCAGGACGCCCAACTGGGCGGCCCCACCTACACCCAGAAGATCTTCGCGATCGCCTTCGCCGCCATGACCATGGGTGGCCTCGTGTGGATGCTGGCGACGCTCATCCTCACGCCGCTGCTCTCCAAGGGCGATGCGACGCTGCGCAAGGTCAACCCCGCCGTCATGACGATCGTCCCCGGCGCCGCCCTCCTCGGCGCGTTCATCACGCTGACCCTGCAAGAGACCCAGAAGTCCTTCATCCACGTCGTCACCCTCGCCGTCTCGGCGGCCGTGATGGCCATCTGTTTGTTCCTCGCCCACCGCCTCGGCAAGCCCTGGCTGCGGGAATGGGGGCTCGGCATCTCCATCGTCTTCGCCCTCGGTACCGCATTCGTCATGGCATCGAACTCCGGCCTGCTCGGCTGATCGACCTCGAAGGAAAGGACATCGACATGAGCACTTCCTCCCCCGTGACCACCGGCGATCTGAGCCGGTTCGACCGCACGACCTCGATCTGGGGCCCCATCACGATGGGCGCCGGCTTCCTCGTCTCCCTCGCCGCCGCCCTCTACGTCGTCTTCGGCACGGGGCTCGGCATCACCGGTGCAGAGCTCTGGACGGCCGTCGGCGCGGTGCTGGCCACCTTCGCGATCATCGCGGTGATCGAGCCGATCTCGTACTACCCGATCCTCGGCCGCTCCGCGATGTACCAGGCGTTCATGATCGGCAACATCAGCAACAAGCTGCTGCCGGCCGCGATCGTCGCGCAGGCCAACCTCGATGAGAAGCCCGGCTCGCGTCGCGCCGAACTCATCGCCGGGTCGGCCATCATCGGCGCCGTCATCGTCCACCTCACGACGCTCGTGATCCTCGTCGGCGCGCTCGGCACCTGGCTCGTGTCGCTCCTGCCGCCCGAACTGATCGCGGTGGCCCGCGCCTACATCCTGCCCGCGGTCTTCGGCGCGGTCGTCCTGCAGCTCATCGTCTCGATGAAGGCCGTGCGCACCACGATCATCGCGATCATCGTGGCCGTGCTGGTGGACTTCGTCCTCATCCCGCTCGTCCCCTCGCTGATGTACGTCGCCACGGCGATCGCCGTCGTCGCCACGATCCTGCTGGCCTGGTTCCTGCGCGACAAGAAGGCGACCGCTCCTGCCGAGGTCTCGCTCGACTGAGCCGGGCGTCACGCAACAACTTTCAGGGGCGCTGCCGCGCCGTGGGGCGAGAAAGTCTGCCTACCTGATGCGAGACTCAAACGAAGGATCATCCCATGAGCACGCTCCTCCCCGACGAAGCCATCCTGACCGCGGCGATCGACGAGTACCGGTACCTCCACGCCCACCCCGAACTGTCCTCACGCGAATACGAGACGGCGGCCTACATCGAGCGGCGACTCGACGCCCTCGGCATCGAGAACTTCCGCTGCGGCGGCACCGGCGTGGTCGGCCTGCTGCGGAACGGCGACGGCCCGACGATCGCCTTCCGCGCCGACACCGACGGCCTCCCCATCGCCGAGGACACCGGCCTCGAGTATGCGAGCGAGGCCACCGGCATCCTCCCCGACGGCTCGACGGCCCCGGTGATGCACGGCTGCGGCCACGACACCCACATCGCGTCGCTGCTGGCGACGGCCGAGGTCCTGCTCGCCCACCCGGAGGCCTGGTCGGGAACGATCGTGCTCCTCTTCCAGCCCGGCGAGGAGACGGCCTGGGGGGCGAAGGAGATGGTCGCCGACGGGCTGTGGGATCGCGCCCCGCGCCCCGAGGTCGTGCTCGCCCAGCACGTCATGCCGCTCCCGGGCCAGGCGGTGGCGCTGCGCCCCGGGCGCATGGCGACCCTCGCCGACTCGTGGCGGATCACGGTGCACGGGCGCCAGGCACACGGCTCGCAGCCGGAGAAGTCCATCGACCCCGTCGTCCTCGCGTCGTGGATCGTCGTCCGGCTGCAGACGATCGTCTCGCGCGAGCTCGACCCGCGCACACCCGCCGTCGTGACCGTCGGCACGTTCCACGCGGGACTCAAGGAGAACATCATCCCGGCATCCGCAGAGCTCAGCATCAACGTGCGGACGCCCGACGAGGAGGTTCGCGCACACGTGCTCGGGTCGATCCGCCGCATCATCTCCGCAGAGGCCGCCGCCGCGGGCGCACCGGAGCCGACCATTGCGGAGCTCAACTCCTTCCCGCGCCTGGTCAATGACCCAGAGCTCACGCCGCGCGTCATGAGCGCGTTCGCGGAGCAGTCCGGGACGGATGCCGTCCTCACCGACGAACTGGGGATGGGCTCGGAGGATGCCGGATGGTTCGGCGACGCGATCGGCGTGCCGACGGTGTTCTGGGGCTTCGGGGCCTTCGACTCGGCGCTGTTCGCGGACGGCGCGTCGCCGGCCGGAAACCACTCGCCGCACTTCGCGCCGGATCCGCGTGAGGCGATGACGACGGGCATCACGGCCGCACTCACCGCGATCGGGGCCTTCCTCGCCGTCACGCCGGCAGACGAGGCAGCGTGACCGGGATGCAGGTGACCGACGACCTGTGCCGGGCGACGGCGCGCGAGCACATCGACCTGCTCGCCGCGGGCACCATCAGCGCCCGGGAACTGCTGCAGCTCCACCTCGACCGCATCGATCAGGTCAACGACAGGGTCAACGCCGTCGTCTCGATCGACCGGGACATCGCCGAGGCGGCGGCCGACGCCTCCGACGCCCGACGCGCCGCGGGGCAGCTGCGCAGCCCGCTCGACGGCCTGCCGACAGCGTTCAAAGACCTCGAGGATGCCGCGGGCTTCCGCACCACGCGAGGCTCCCGGCGGTTCGCCGACAACATCTCGACGAGCGACAGCGACGTCGTCGCGCGGATGCGCGGCGCCGGGATGGTGCCCATCGGCAAGACGAACACACCCGAGTTCGGCACCGGCTCACACACGATCAACGACGTCTTCGGTCCGACCCGCAATCCCTACGACCCGACGCGTTCGGCGGGCGGTTCGTCCGGCGGTGCGGCCGCCGCGCTGGCCGCGGGGATGGTCTCGGTGGCCGATGGCTCCGACATGGGCGGATCGCTGCGCAACCCGGCATCCTTCTGCAACGTCGTCGGGTTCCGCCCGACGCCCGGCGTCGTGCCCATGAGCCCCGGAGGCGACCTGTGGAACACGCTGCCCGTCAAGGGGCCGATGGGGCGCACCGTCCGCGATGCGGCGCTGCTGCTGTCGGTCATCGCGGGCGAATCGCCGCGCAGTCCGATCACCTTCCCCGGCGACGGCTCGCGCTTCGCGCGGGTCGCCGAAGAGGCCCCCGACCAGTCGATTCTGGCGGGACTGCGCGTGCTCTGGTCGCCGTCCGTCGGTGGCCTCGCGATCGATCCGGCCGTCCGCCGCGTCCTGGAGGAGCGCGCCGTGCCCGAACTGCGCGCCGCCGGCGCGACGGTCATCGAGAACTCGCTGGAGGCGGAACTGGCCGGCATCGACGAGGCGTTTCGCACCCCGCGGGCGCACGGCTACGCCGCCGGGTTCCGTGACGCCGTCGCGACGACGCCCGAGATCCTCGCGCCCGAACTCGTCGCCAACACGACGTGGGGGCTCTCGCTCACCGCCACCGATCTCGCGCGGGCCGACGAGCTGCGGACGCAGGCGTTCGCGCGGTTCGCGGAGCTGTTCACCGAGGTCGACGTCATCGCGGCGCCCGCCGCGACGGTCCCTCCTTTCCCCGTCGAGGAGCGCTGGGTGCGCGAGGTCGACGGCGTGCCGCAGAACGACTACCTGGACTGGATGCGCGCCGCGTGGCGCTTCACGCCCCTGGGCGGAGCGTCGATGAGCGTGCCGTGCGGCTTCACCGACGAGGGACTCCCCGTGGGCCTGCAACTGGTGACCGCGCCGCGCCGCGACGAGTTCCTGCTGCGGGTCGCGGCGGCCTTCGAAGAGCGGGTCCCCGCGTGGCGCGAGGCCCCCGCGATACTCGGCTGAGAGGACGGCGGGCCGGCGAGACTCTGCGAGCATGGAGCCGTGACCCACCTCGACGCACTGGACCGCCGGATCACTGCAGCTCTGCTGCGCGACGGAAGGGCGTCGTGGCGACGGATCGCGAACGTGCTCGGCGAGCCGGAGCGGCGGGTGGCGCGGCGCGGCTCGCGCCTCATCGAGTCGGGTGTCGTGCTGATCCACGCGCAGAGCAATCCGCGCAACCGTGACTCGGGCGAGGCGACGTTCCTGCGAGTGCAGTGCCATCCCCGGGCGCTGAGGGCCGTCGCCGACCACATCGCGGACGACGAGCGCACGCTGTGGGTGAGCGTGCTGGCAGGTCCCGCCCAGGTCGTAGGGGAGTACTTCCACGCCCACGACGAACTCGGCGACATCGTGGCCGACCTCGCCCGCCAGGGCGACGTCACGGCGATTGACGCCTCCCCCGAACTGACGTTCTATCGCACCGTCGGGGGCTGGTCCCCCGGCATCCTCACGGAGGACGAGCTGCGCGCGCTGCACGCACCGACCGACGCGCCGCCGTACACCGGCGGCTATGTCACCCCCGACGAGGCCACCCGCAGAATCATCGACGCGCTCTCCCACGACGGCCGGGCCCGACTCGAAGACGTGGCGAGCGCCGTGGAAATGTCGACCTCGACGGTGAGCCGCCGCATCGAGAGCGCCGTCGCACTCGGTCAGGTCTCCATTCGCGCCGTCGTCGCTCCCGCCCTCCTCGGGTTTCCGATCGAGACGGTCATCGCCGTTTCGGCCGCGCCGTCCTCGATCGAGCAGGTCGGGCGGACGATCGCGCAGCAGCCGAGCGCGCGGTGGGTCATCGACGACGGTTCGCGCCTGGTCGCCCAACTCGCCCACGCCGACCGCGACGGGCTGCACGCCACGCTCAGCGCCCTCCGCGCCGATCCGGCGATCACCGCTGTCGACCTGTCCCCGGTGATCGTGGCGGCGAAGCGCGGCACCGTGCGCTACCGCGACGGCGCGCCCGTGGCCGGGTCGAGTGTGACCGGCCAATAGCGGGCCAGGTCCCGGCATCCCTCGCGCCGTCGCTCGCCTTCCCCTCGCCGTACCTCGCCTTCCTTCGCCGAGTGCGCCGGTACGCACCGACCGCACCCCTTACGCGCCGTCCAGAACCGGCCCGGTCGGCGCCAACCGGCCCTCTCGGCGGCAACCGGCCCTCTCGGCGACGACGGCCGCGGCGACGGGGCAGGGCAGGCGAGTGCCGGCGCGTAGAGTGAGGAGTCGCCGCACCCGCGATGCTGCGGTGGCTAGCGCTCTGCAGAGTCGTGCTGTGCGGCGGCGGCTGCGCGATCCGTGAGCCAGTCGGCCGGCCGCGTGATTGCGATACTCCGATAGCTGCCGAGGTCGAGGAGGTCACTGTCGCCGGAGACGATCAGGGGCGCCTCACCGAGTTCGGCGGTCTCGATCACACGGTTGTCGTCGGGATCGCGGGATGCCGTGATGGTGACGGCGCCGAGCGCGACGGTCGCGGTCTGCTCACTGAGCACGCGAAGCAACGCTTCGACGTCCGCCACGAAGTCGGGGAATTTCACTGCGACGATACGGCGGACCTCGGTGAGAATCTCGGCGCTGACGACCAGGACCAGCCCCTCCCGCACGATGTCCTCGAACACGCGACGAGGCGTCCCCCCGAACACGAGCGCCGAGATCCACACGTTCGCGTCGACGACGACCCGCTCCGCCGGAGCGTCACGCATCGATGACGTCGTACACCTGCTGTTCGGAGGCGTAGCCGAGACGCCGCCCCCGCTCGTTCGCCCGGTCGAACACGTGTTGGAGTGCTTGTTCGGTCCGCAGCTGCTTCACGACAGCACGGCGGATGTATTCACTGCGCGTGGAGAACTCGCGCCGCGCCTGCTCATCGAGCTGCTCGACGAGTTCTTTCGGAAGCGAAATGTTGAAAGTCTGCGAAGCCATACAAAGAGTGTATGCATTTGGGAGGCACACGACGCTGCGGCTCGTGCTGTTTTCATGGCGCCTCGCTACACCCCGGCGACGAGGCCAGGTCTCCGTGTCGACGATTCCCGTGAGTGGGCCATCCATCTTGGTGACCCGAGCAGGTCGGGTGGTGGTTGTGCCCGCCGGTTCGTTTCCCGCTGGATGGTCACATCTTGATGCTCCCTGAGCATCAAGATGTGACCATTGCCAGCCGACAGCATCCGGGGCCACCACGAGGCAGAGCCGACGCACCGCGGAGGCACCAAGATGGATACCCCTTTCCCGTGATTTCCCCGCTCCATTCGAGCCGCATCGACGGCATCGATCGCTTCCGCACGGTCGTGAACGACTCCTTCGTCCCGCTCCGCGTGGACTGCGCCGGATCCGCCTTGCACGGGTTCATCCGCTCGGCATCCGCCGACGGCATCCATCTGACCGACGTCGGAGCGACGCCGCACCACGTCGAGCGCACCCCGGACCTCATCGCGCGGGCGCCGCGCGCGCTCTCGCTCGCTGGGCGCAGACCCGGCATCCGTCCCGGTCTGCGTCGTCGGCAGGGAATGCCGAAGCCCCCTCCGGCGCTGTTGTCGAAGCGGGTCAGCAGGTCAGCGGGTCAGCGGGTCAGCGGGTCGACAGGGGGCCCGCGGGTGAGGAGGATGCCGTGGAAGGTCTCGAGATCACGGTCCTGCTGGGGCTCGCCATCCTCGCCGGCACGGCCCTCGCGCCGCGGCTGCGCGTCGCGACGCCGCTGCTGCTCGTGGCGATCGGCCTGCTGCTGGGCTTCGTGCCACAGCTGCGCGAGATCCAGCTGCCACCCGAGACCGTCCTGCTGCTGTTCCTGCCGGTCATGCTCTTCTGGGAGAGCCTCACGACGTCGCTGCGCGCGGTCCGCCGGTCGCTGCGCTACATCGTCCCGATGAGCACGTTGCTCGTGGTCGCATCGGCGTTCGCGGTGGCGGGCATCGCGACGCTGTTCGGGATGCCGTGGCCCACCGCCCTGCTCCTGGGTGCCGCCGTGGCCCCGCCCGACGCGACCGCCGTCGCCGCGCTCGGGCGGCTGCTGCCGCAGCGGATGTTCATGAAGCTCAAAGCGGAGAGTCTCACCAACGACGGGACGGCGCTGGTGCTCTACGCGATCGCGCTCTCTCTTGCACTCGGTGACAGCGTGACGGCGTGGTCGGTGACCCTGACGGTGCTCGTCTCGTATCTCGGCGGCGCCGCGGCGGGTATCGCGATCGCGGCGCTCGCCTGGCTCGCGCTGCGGCGCTCGCGTTCCACGATCGTCATCAACGTGACCCTGCTGCTGGTGCCGTTCGCGGCGTTCCTGATCGCCGAACTCGTCCACGCGTCCGGCGTGCTCGCGGTCGTGTTCGCGGGGCTGATCGTCGCCTGGATGCTGCCGCACATCACGACGGCGGCATCCCGCCGACAGGCCGTCGCGGCGTGGCCGTTCGGCGTGTACCTGCTCAACGGCGCGCTGTTCGTCCTGATCGGACTCGAAGTGCAGTACGTCGTGCACGACATCGAGCCCCGCCAGATCTGGCTGCTGCTGGCGGTCACGGTGGCGGCCTGGCTCGCGCTCATCGCCGTGAGGTACGTGTTCCAATTGCTGTTCGCACCGTTCTCACGCCCACGCGCCGCGGCGGGAGGGCAGCGGTCGGATGCTGTTCGCGGCCTCGTCGCACGCGCGGCCGCGGGCTTTCGCGGACCCGGAAATCGCGGCCTTGTCGTGAGCACGGTCGCGGGCTTCCGCGGCGCCGTCTCGCTCGCGATCGCGCTGTCGGTGCCGGCGACCGTGACCGGCGCGGGCGACCTGTCAGGGCGCGATGCCGTGGTCTTCGTGACGGCGGGGGTGATCCTGCTGAGCCTGCTCGTGCAGGGCCCGCTGCTGCCGCAGGTCGTGCGGTGGGCCCGGCTGCCGGCCGACGACGTCGCGGAGGACGAGTACGAGCTCGCCGAGCGCACGATCTCCGGCGCGGCGCTGGCTGCCCTCGACGACCTCGCCGTCGAGCACGGGATCAGCGATGCCGTGCGCGATCGGGCGCGCCGCGAGGGCTACGAGCTGCTCGAACTCGCCAACGCCCGCGCCTTCGCGCGGCAGAACGCGAACGACGACGCGGAGATCGTCGAACTCGAGGGGATGCTGGACGCCCCCAGCGCCCCGGACCCGAGTGTCGGCGGCCCCGTCGACGGTGGGGGCGGCGACCGCGGTCCGGATGGTGGGCGCGATGGGGACGGTCAGGGCGTGGCGACGGATGCCGGCGGAGTCGCCGTTCGTCGGCCGATCCTGGCGAGCACCACGGCGGACGGGTCCGCGTCGGCATCCGTCACGTCGCTGGAGATGCTCGCGACGAGCACCGGCATCGACCTGACCCAGCGCTCCCCCATCGTCCGGTTCGAGGAGGCGACCCGGCTCAAGCTCGCGATCCTCGACCGCAAGCGCGACGTGCTGCTGCGGCTGCGCCGCGAGGGCACGATCGACGATCTCGTGATGCGTCGCGTCGAGGCGCACCTCGATCTCGACGAGGTGCGCCTGCGCGGCATTGAGCAGCTCGACTGACGCCAAAGTCCCGCATCCCTGGGCAGACTTTCTCGCACCCACGGCGCGGCAGCGCCCCTGAAAGGCCAATGCGCTGTGCGATATCGCCCCTGAAAAGCTGACGCGCTGCGCGACGCCCGCCCTCTCCGTGAGGGCGCCGCGAGATGCGGAAAATCTCGCCAGCTCCCCCGCCGCCACTCCCCGCCGCGCGCGCCCGCCTACGCCGCACATCGCCGCGTCGCCGCCGGGTCGCATCTGGTCACAATCTCAGGCGTGTAGCGACCATTCACGACCCCGCCAGCTTCACACCAGCCCACCGGCGAGACGGAGAGGCCACACCTGGTCGCAATCCCAGCCCCGAAGCGACCATTCACGACCCCGCAACAACCGAGCCCCGCCAGCCCCCCGGTTGTCAAGGCCTGGCCGCGGTCGCCCGCCCATGCGACGCTAGGACCATGCAACGTACTGTCACCAGCCGAATCGTCCTCAACGTCACCGACACCGCCGACCTCGTGTTCGCCATCGCCGTCTCGGACGCGTACGTCCCGGCATCCGAGACCTTCTCCGCCCTGCTCGACGGCGTGGGCGTCGAGGTTCGTGAACTGCCCGACGAGCACGGCGGCCGACTGCACCGCCTCACCGCCGCCCCGGGCGAACTCGTCGTCGAGTACGCCGCGACGATCGACGGACGGGCCGAGCCGCTCACCGCGAGCGAGACCGAACTGCTCGTCTACTCCCGCCCGAGCCGTTACGCCGAGTCGGACGCCCTCGCGCCGACCGCGGCGGCGCAGTTCGCGGGGATCGACGACCCTGAGGACCTCCTGACCGCCGTGTCGTCGTGGGTCGGCACCCAGCTCGCCTACGTCAGCGGCTCGAGCCTGCCGACCGATGGCGCCGTCCGCACGCTGCTGAACCGCCAGGGCGTATGCCGCGACTTCAGCCACCTGTGCGTCGCGCTGCTGCGCGCGAGCGGCGTCCCGGCGCGCCTCGTCGCCGTATACGCACCGGGCCTCGACCCGATGGACTTTCACGCCGTCGCCGAGGCGTGGGTGAACGACGCGTGGCACGTCGTCGACGCCACGACGCTCGCGCCACGTGGGACCCTCACACGCATCGCGACGGGACGGGATGCCGCGGACACCGCCTTCCTGAACGTCATGAGCGGCGCCGCGCAGCTCACCGAGGCCACCGTCACTGCGACGGCCGGCACCCTGCCCGGCGACGACCTCGACCGGCTCGTGTCGATCCGCTGATGCGAAAGTCTCGCAGCATGTGCCAGACTTTCTCGCCCCCACGGCGCGGCAGCGCCGCTGAAAAGCTGACGCGCAGGAGCGCTGCTGCACCGGCGGCGGCGCGCGCTGCACGAGATCTCCAGCATCCGCGCGTGATCTGTATCGTCTGTGGGGCGCCCTCGTCGACGGGAGCGCCCCACAGCGATCTCCGGAGCACCCTGGCATGACCGACCTGAGCGTCCTGTCCTGGGTGCTGCTCGCGGCGGCGGCGGTGGTCGTCGGCATCTCGAAGACGGCGCTCCCCGGCGCGGGGGCGCTCGCGGTCGCGATCTTCGCGGCGGTGCTCCCGGCGAAGACCTCGACGGCGACGCTCCTCGTGCTCCTCATCGTCGGCGACATATTCGCTCTCGCCCTATACCGGCGGCACGCGGAGTGGGCGACACTGCTCCGCCTCACACCCGCTGTCGTCGCCGGGGTGGCGCTGGGCGCTGGCTTCCTCGCGATCGCCGACGACACCGGCGTGCGGCGGGTCATCGGAGCGACACTCTTGCTCCTGGTCGTCGTCACCGTGTGGCTGCGGCGCCGGCCCGCGGCGGCCGTCCCGGTCGCCGACGGACGCGCGGCTCTCGTCGGCTATGGCGTGCTCGGCGGCTTCACGACCATGGTCGCCAACGCCGGCGGACCCGTCATGTCGCTGTACTTCCTCGCGGCACGCTTCGACGTGAAGGCGTTCCTCGGCACGGCGGCGTGGTTCTTCGCGATCGTCAATGTCACAAAACTCCCGATCGCTTGGGGCCTCGGTCTCCTCACCCCCGCGGGACTGTGGATAGATCTGCTCCTCGTGCCCGCCGTGGTCGTCGGTGCCCTGCTCGGGTGGTTCGTCGCCGGCCGGCTCACTCAGCGCACCTTCGACAGCATCGTGCTGATCCTCACGACCGCCACCGCCGTATACCTCCTCCTCGCCCCCTGAAACGAGCCGCGACCGCGACCACGCCCGTAGCTCATCGTGCGATGCGTTCGCGGAGGCGTAGCGGTGATGTGGTGGTCGGGCGCCACGCCCGGTGGGGGTCCCACCAGGACGGTCCACGGATCTCGGGCACCCCGTCTCGCGTGCGGACCTGCCACACGCCGGTGTCGATCGTGTGATGGTGAAACCAGCACAACGCGACGCCGTTGTCCGTCGACGTCGGCCCGCCGCGGGAGTGCTCGACCACGTGGTGGATCTCACACCAGGATGCCGGGACCCGGCACCCCGGGATGACACACGTCCCATCACGGGCGGCGATCACCTTCCGCTGCTGATGGTTGAAGACCCGATCCTTCGTGACCAGCGACACCACCCGCCCGCCCTGATCCGCGGTGACACGGAGAATCGCCCCGTCACAGCCGGCATGCCGGGCGACTCCGGCGGGGACGGGAGCGTCCTGCCCCGGCAGATGCGCCACACCCGACCCGCCGGCATCGGTGAGGTCTCCCTCCCGCGCCCACACCACCAGCGTCGGCGCCGCACCGCCCAGCGACGGCACCCATCCCGACGCGGCACCCCTGGTCAACAACGTCGCGAGCGCGTCGTGCTGCTTCTGCCCACGGGTGCGCCGATCCGCCGTCGCATCCGCGGGTTGCCCGTCGCCCTCCGCCCGGAACATCCGCCCTGCCGGCTGCGCAGCGGGGTTGAGGATGCTGTCGAACACCAGCTGCAGCTGCGCGGCCGTTTCGGGCAGCAGGTCGCCCCACACGTGCACGAGCCCGTCGCGTTCTCGCCCCAAGAGGAACGACCGCCGCCGCTCGGCACGGTCGGCTTTCGGTTCGACGCCGTCAGGGTCCAGCCACGCCAACCACACGTGCGCCATCTGCCGCAGCATGTCCGCGTCGGATGCCGGGGCACCGTCGGCGCCGCACCCGATCGCCGCGGCCGCCAACTCCACATCCGCGGCGTTTCGCGCGTCGGGATCAACCCGCCCGGCAGCGCCGCCGAGCACTTTCGAGACCGCGAGGAGCCCGTCGATACCGACCAGCCCCGCACGGAACACGGCAGCGACCGCCGGGAACCGTGCCGGGAGCTGTTCACCGTACGGGTCACGACCCCCGAACGCGGCACGACCCGCGGCGACCACATCGTTGGCGCTCACCCTCGAACACAACGTCACCCGCTGCACCAGCTCCCCCACCGTGCGGGCACCGTGACGGGTCGTCATCCGCTCCTCCCGTGGCCGCGCCGGGTTCGACCGTTCATCCGCAACCGCCGCCGCGGCAGCCTGGAGCGCTTCCGCGCGCCGCTGCACCCGCCCCGCGACCGCCAGCACCCGCAACACGTCGGCATCGTCTGCCGACGACAGCCCGCCGTCCGCCAGCATCTCGTCGACAAGCCCACTCAACTCGGCATCCAGCCCGGCGAGACGCTCGAGCGGGGACTCCACACGTGCGTCGAGGGTGGTCGCGGTGCCGTTCATACCCCCAATTCTGACGAGGGCCACCGACATCCAAACCCCCGATCAACGCCGCCAAACCAGACCTGTGGACAACTCGAAGACAAGCGCCCTGTGGACAACCCGAGCAGGCGCGGCGGCCACCGCTCGTCGCAGGTATCGGCGTGAACGTGCCGCATCGGCTCGCTCCGCGCCGCGTTCGGAGTCCCCCGATCGGGGGATGCCGCCCGCACCGCAACAAGGCCAGGCTGGGAGCATGGGCACAGTCGGCACGAGCACAGCGAGCACCCGCAGCGCGGTCGAGGTCGAAGACCTCACCCGCCGCTACGGGGACTTCACGGCCGTGGACGGCATCTCCTTCGACATCCGCGAGGGCGAGACGTTCGCCCTCCTCGGGCCCAACGGCGCCGGCAAGTCCACGACCATCGAGATCCTGGAGGGTTACCGCGATCGCACGGCGGGCCGGGTCAGTGTGCTCGGCGTCGACCCGCAGCACGGTGGGTTCGACTGGAAGGCGCGGCTCGGCATCGTGCTGCAGACCACCGGCGAGACCGGACTCGTCACCGTCCGCGAGCAGCTCACCCACTTCGCCGGCTTCTACCCGAACCCGCGGGATGTCGACGAGGTCATCGCCGCCGTCGGACTCGAAGGCCGCGAGAAAGTGCAGATCCGCCGACTGTCCGGCGGGCAGCGCCGACGCGTCGACGTGGGCCTCGGCATCATCGGCAACCCGGCGCTGCTGTTCCTCGACGAACCGACGACCGGGTTCGATCCCGAGGCGCGCCGGCAGTTCTGGGACCTCATCCGCGGCCTCAAACGCGAGGGCACCAGCATCCTCCTCACGACCCACTACCTCGATGAGGCCGCGCAGCTCGCCGACCGCGCCGGTGTCATCGCCGCGGGACGCATCGTCGCGCTCGGCCCCATCGACGAACTCGGCGACGCGAGCGCCCGCGTGCCGATCGTGCGGTGGCGGGATGCCGACGGCACGCTGCGCGAGGAACGCACCGACCACCCCGCCCGACTCGTCGCTGCCCTCGCCGACCGCGCCCCCGATGGCGGCGAACCGGAGGGGCTGGAGGTGATCCGCCCGAGCCTGGAGGACATCTACCTCGAGCTCGTCGCGGCGCACCAGCCCACTGTCGCTGAGGGGGTACTCGCATGAACGCCGTCGCCACCCCGGCATCCGCCTGGGTCACGCCGCTGCCCGCGGGTCGCGCACTGCGGATCGGACTGTCGCGCATCCGCTACGAGGTGCTCGGCTACTTCCGGCAGACCGACACCGTCTTCTTCACCTTCCTGTTCCCGGTGCTCATGCTGACGATCTTCTCGACCGCGTTCAGCAGCCAGAGCTTCGGCCCTCCGGGAGACGAGGTCACCGCCGCCGCGTACTACCTGCCCGCCATGCTCGCCGCCGGCATCCTGCTGTCCGGTGTGCAGAACCTCGGGGTCGACATCGCCGTGGAGCGCAGCGACGGCACGCTGAAGCGCCTGGGCGGCACGCCGCTGCCGGTGACGAGCTACTTCATCGGCAAGATCGGGCAGGTCTTCGTCACGGCCGTCCTGCAGTCCGCGCTCATCATCGCGGTGTCGGCGATCGCGTTCCAGGTGCCGCTGCCGACCGATGCTTCGGCGTGGCTCACGTTCGCGTGGGTGTTCCTGCTGGGGGTCGCGACCAGCGCGGTCCTCGGCATCGCGATCTCGGCGCTGCCGCGCAGCGGCAAGTCGGCGACCGCGGTCATCATCCCGATCGCGCTCGTGCTGCAGTTCATCTCCGGCGTCTATCTCAGCTTCACGATGCTCCCCGAGTGGCTGCAGTCCGTCGCGGGCGTCTTCCCGCTGCGGTGGATGGCCAGCGGAATGCGCGCCGCATTCCTCCCTGCATCCTTCGAAGCCGCAGAGCCCGGCGGCAGCTGGGGACTCGCGACGGGCGCCCTCGTGCTCGCGGCGTGGCTCGTGGTCGGGCTCGTCGCCTGCCGACTGACGTTCCGCTGGATCCGCAAGGATGGGTGAGTGACCCGGAGTCGCTGGTGGGACCTCATCGTCGGTGCGGCATGCGCGCTCGGCCTGATGGTCGCGTGGTTCGCCCAGCCTTCGGTGCCGCGAGCCATCGCGGGCATGGCGGGACTCGTCCTCATCGCGACGGCGTGGTTCACCCTCGGACGGCGCGCGCAGCTGGCGGCGGACCGCGGCGCGGCTCTCGCGCTGCAGACGGCGGTCGTCATCGGATCGGGACTCGCGGTGACGGCACTTCCTCTGCTGGCCACGGTGCAGGCCATCGGGTACCCGATCATCTGGACCACCTCGCGCAACCGCCGCGAAGCGGTCGGAGCGAGCACGGCGCTGGCGGCGTCCGTCGCCGCCGGATTCCTCGTGGCACGCGGAGTCGGCGTCGAAGGCATCACGAGCGGAGCGATCTCGGCGGGCCTATCGCTCGTGTTCGCGATCGCGATGGGCCTGTGGGTCTGGGCGATCCACGACGAAAGCGAGGCCCGCAGAGCGCTCGTCGCCGAGCTCACGGCGACGAGGACCGCACTCGCGGCGGCGAGCCGCGAAGCCGGGGCCGCCGCCGAGCGGGAGCGCTGGGCGCGCGACGTGCACGACACGGTCGCGCAGGATCTGACCGGGCTCGTGATGGGATTGCGACGCCTGCGGAGCGGCTTGCCCGGGAAGGTTGCCGCGGATGCCGACGCCGAGGACGCCGAGGATGCCGGAGCCGAGTCACGTGAGTTGGTCACCGTGTTGGAGACGCTCGCCAGCGATGCTCTCGCGGAGGCGCGGGCGCTCGTCACCGCCTCCGCGCCGCCGCCCTGGGCCGAGGAAAGCGAGGGCGGTGGCGCACCGGCCGCCGTGCGTCGTGTCGCCGAGCGTTTCGCCGCCGAGAGCGGCGTCGCGGTCGACGTCCGGATCGACGGGCTGCCGACGCTCAGCCGGGATCGCGAGGTGGTCCTGCTGCGCGTCGCGCAGGAGGCGCTCGCGAACGTCCGCAAACATGCCCGGGCCACGGCCGTCACGGTGCAGCTGACCGCGGCGGGCGACCGGGCGGTCCTCCGCGTCACCGACGACGGCATAGGTTTCGACCCGGCCGCGCCGTCGACCGGCTACGGCCTGCCCGGCATGCGTGAACGCCTGATTCAGGCCCGTGGCGCGTGGGACATCCGTAGCGGTGCGGACGGAACGACGATCACGGCGACCGTCCCGGTCGATGTGCCGCTCGACGAATCCCCTGACGAATCCGCTGACGAATCCCCTGACGAGGCGGATGCCGGAGCACACCCCGCGGAGGTCACGACATGATCCGCGTGCTGGTGGCCGACGACCATCCGATCGTGCGCTCCGGCATCGCCGCGCTCATCCGCTCCGCGGCGGATCTCGAGCTCGTCGGCGAAGCAGCGGACGGCGTCGAAGCCGTACAGCTGACGGCGGCGCAGCATCCCGACGTGGTCCTCATGGATCTGCGGATGCCCGGCCTCGCCGGCGACGAGGCGACGGCGCGCATCCTCTCCGACCAGCCGCAGGTGCGCGTGGTCGTGCTGACGACGTACGAGAGCGACGACAGCATCCTCGCCGCGATCGAGGCCGGCGCCCACGGGTATCTCCTGAAAGCCGCGCCGGAGGAGGAGATCCTCGCCGGCGTCCGCTCCGTCGCGGCCGGCGGCATGGCGCTCGCGCCCTCGATCGCCGCGCAGCTCGTGCGCGCCGCCGCGGCGCCTCCCACACCCACGCTGAGCCCGCGCGAGCTGGAGGTACTGACCGCCGTCGCGGCGGGACGCTCGAACCGGGAGATCGCCGCGACGCTGTACATCGGCGAGGAGACCGTCAAGACGCACCTGCAGAAGGCGTTCACCAAGCTCGGGGTCGACGGCCGCACCCGCGCCGTGACGCGCGCGATGGAGTTGGGCCTGCTGCCCGC
>NZ_JBASZT010000365.1:0-1786 GCF_049661145.1 Microbacterium sp. | reverse complement strand
ATCGCGACCCGCTGCTGCTGCCCGCCCGACAGCTCGTGCGGCCGGTGCCGCAGCCGGGGGCGCAGCCCGAGGGAGTCGATGAGGTTCTCGATGCGGGCGCGCTCCAGCGCGCTGGGCGTGCGGCCGTCGAGGTCGAACGGCAGCAGGATGTTGCCGAGCGCGTCGAGGGTGGGCACGAGGTTGAACGCCTGGAAGACGAACCCGACCCGCCGCCGGCGCAGGATCGTCAGTTCGAGGTCGCTCAGGCCCGTGATCTCGGTGTCGCCGATCCACGCGCGGCCACCGGTCGGCGCGTCGAGGCCGGCCATGATGTGCATGAGCGTGGACTTGCCCGAGCCGGACGGTCCCATGATCGCGGTGAACTCGCCGCGGCGGATGCCGACGGTGACGCCGTCGAGCGCCCGCACCCCGGTCTCGCCCGCGCCATACGTCTTGCTGAGGTTCTGCACCCGGGCCGCGAGGCCCAGGTCGGTCGTCGTGATCTCCATGCCTCCGACGCTACGGACGCCGGATGCCGCGGCGCGTCCGCCTTCGGTCGCGCGCGCGTACATCGGGAGGATGATCCGGGGCCCGCTCCACACGGCCGAAGGGGTCGAACAGCGCCCACTCCGGTGGTCGAGTGCCCGCGGCGAAGCCGCGGGTGTATCGAGACCATCGCAACCGAGTCATGAGACATGATCTCGATCTCCCCACGGCGCGGCGGCGCCCCTGAAAAACTGTCGCAAAAGCAGGCTGAACCGGCCGTTTCGGCCGCACGGAGGGCCCGGAGAGTCAATCCAGCCTGCTAATCCGAAAGTGTCCCTCCGGGACCCGCGGCTTTCGACACCCCACAATGCGGCCCCGCCGCCGCTGAGCTTTCGCGACAGCGATCGCCCGAGACCGACGGCCCCGGTTGCCCTCGGTGGTCGCGTGCCCGACGTGCCGGGTTCTGCCGCATCCACGGCCCCGAGACGACCAAACGCGGCACGTCGATGATCGAGGCTTTCCCGACGTGCCGCGATTGGTCGGCTCCGCAGCCTGGAAGCGACCGAACGCGGCAAGTCGATGCCGACCAGACCGGCGGGGCAGGTCAGACGAGACCGTGCTCGAACGCGAAGACCACGAGCTGCACCCGGTCGCGCAGGGCGAGCTTCGCGAGGATGCGGCTGATGTGCGTCTTCACGGTCGCCTCGGACAGGAACTCACGCTGCGCGATCTCGGCGTTGGACAGTCCGCGGGCGGCGAGCGCGAAGATCTCCCGTTCACGCTCGGTCAGGTCGCCGTACGAGGGGGGCACGGCGGCTGGCGCCTGCTCTGCGAAGTGTGCGAACAGCTCGCGCGTGGCGGATGCCGCGATCACCGCCGACCCGGAGTGGACCGTGCGGATCGCGGCCAGCAGGAACTCCGGGTCGGCATCCTTCAGCAGGAATCCGCTCGCGCCCTGCCGGATCGCGCGCGCCGCGGCCTCGTCGAGGTCGAACGTCGTGAGCATCACGACCCGCGGCGGCGCCTGCCCGAAAGTCGTGTCGGCGAGGAGCTCGGCGGTTGCGGTGAGGCCGTCCATCACCGGCATCCGGATGTCCATGAGCACGACGTCGGGACGCGTCGCGCGGATCACCCGCAGCCCCTCGACGCCGTCGCCCGCCTCGCCGACGACGTCAAGGTCGGGCTGCGAGGCGACGACCATGCGGATGCCGGCGCGGAACAGCGCCTGGTCATCGACGAGCACGACGCGGATCGGTGCGCTCATGCGACTCCGCCGATCGGCCCCGCGTCGATCGCCGCCCCGCTCGCCGCCCCGCCGATC
>NZ_JBASZT010000364.1:0-5977 GCF_049661145.1 Microbacterium sp. | reverse complement strand
GTTGTCGCCGGCGCGCGCCTCGTGCTCATTCTGGCGGACATCGTCGACCACACGAACGTCGGGGCGGCCTTTCGGGCGGCGGCCGGGCTCGGGGCCGATGCGGTGCTCGTGACACCCCGTTGCGCGGACCCGCTCTACCGCCGGAGCGTCCGCGTCAGCATGGGTACCGTGTTCCAGGTGCCGTGGACCCGGCTGCCGGGCGACGGCCGTGACGGGGGATGGGCGGCTGGCCGCGGCATCCTGCACGAGGCGGGTCTGCACCTGGCGGCGCTCGCTCTCACTGAGGGGGCCGTGTCGCTGGACGTGTTCGCCGCCTCCCGTCCTGATCGCGTCGCACTGCTGATGGGCGCGGAGGGGGACGGTCTGTCGCGGCACGCGCTCGCCGCGGCCGACACGGTCGTGACGATTCCGATGGCGGGCGGCGTCGACTCGCTCAACGTCGCCGCGGCCGCCGCCGTTGCGCTCTGGGCCCTGCGCTGACCCGAAAGTCCCGCAACATGTGCCAGACTTTCTCGCCCCCACGGCGCGGCAGCGCCCCTGAAGAGCTGATGCGAAAGTCTCGTGACATGACCCAGACTTTCCCGCCCCACGGCGCGGCAACGCCGCTGAAAAGCTGACCCGCCGGTCTCGCGTCGGCATCCATGGGGCTGTTGTTCAGGTGACGCTTTCCGCGGGTATGCCCCCAGCGTTTCCGCGGGACGCGCCACCTGAAGGTCGGCGACCGTGCGCTGCCTCGGGGCTTCAGACGAGCGAGCCAGGACCGGCGGTGCGGTTCTGCGCGGGCGCCTCGACGATCACCGGCAGCGGTTCGGGGCGCTTGGCGGTGATGTGATCGCCCGAGGACTGGTGGCGCAGGCGCCGCAACACCCACGGCACGAGGTGCGTGCGCGCCCACACGAGGTCGTTGGTGCGCGCCTCACGCCACGTGAGCGTCGGCAGCGGGTCCGGCTGCAGGGGCTGCAGGTCATTGGGCACGTTGAGCACCCGCAGCACCATGCGCGCGACCTCGTGATGGCCGAGCGCGTTGTAGTGCAGCCGGTCGTCGTCGAAGAAGCGCGGGTCCTGCACCTCTTTGAGGGCCCACTGATCGGCGACGATGCAGTCATAGCGGTCGGCGATCGCGCGGACGTTCTCGTTGTAGATCGCGACACGGCCACGGATGCCGCGGAAAACGGGCGTGAAGTCGGTGTCGATACCGGTGAACACGACGAGCGTCGCGCCCTGCGAGCTCAGGCGGGCGACCGCATCCTCGAACTGCGCCGCCACGGCATCCGGGTCGGCGCCGGGACGGATAACGTCGTTGCCGCCCGCGGAGAACGTGATGAGGTCGGGGCTTAGCGCGAGCGCGGGCTCGATCTGCTCGGCGACGATCTGCGCGATCAGCTTGCCGCGGACGGCGAGGTTCGCGTAGGCGAAGTCGTCGACCTGGGCGCCGAGAACCTCCGCGACGCGGTCCGCCCAGCCGCGGTGACCGTCTGCGGTGCCAGGGATGGGGTCGCCGATCCCTTCCGTGAACGAGTCGCCGATCGCGACCATCCGGCGCCATGGATGGGAGTTCTCGTTCGGGACGTACGGTGAGCGATGCTGGTCGGGGGTCGGTTCGTTCTTACTCATTCCGCTCCTGATACGAAAGGGTGACTCGTGGTCGCTTCGAGGCTACCCGCGCCGTCACGTCGGCGGGGTCGTTTAGGGTTTCACACGTGGACGAGGCGGAGGCGGCAGCCGAACAGGTGCAGGAGCGCTTCGGCAGCTTCGCCGCCGAGCACCTCTCGCCCGCGTTCCCGCAGCGGGCGCCGTGGGGCACGGCGCAGAGGTTGCGCGCCTGGCAGGCCGAAGCGCTCGACGCGTACTTCGCTGCCGACGGCCCCGATGGGGTGGGCAAGGGCCCGCGGGACTTTCTCGCGGCGGCGACCCCCGGTGCCGGAAAGACGACGTTCGCGCTGCGCCTGGCATCCGAGTTGCTGCGCCGCGGCGTCGTCGACCGCATCGTCGTCGTCGCGCCGACCGAGCATTTGAAGACGCAGTGGGCTGACGCGGCGGCCCGCATCGGCATCCGCCTCGATCCGCGGTTCAGCAACCGGAGCTATGCGCCGGCGCGCCAGTTCCATGGCGTCGCCGTCACGTACGCGCAAGTCGCCGTCAAGGCGTCGGTGCATCAGCGGCTGACGATCGATGCCCGCACGCTCGTGATCCTCGACGAGGTGCACCACGGCGGCGACGCCCTCAGTTGGGGCGACGCGCTGCGTGAGGCGTACGGCCGCGCGACACGGCGACTGCTGCTCTCGGGCACACCGTTCCGCAGCGACGCGGCGCCCATTCCGTTCGTGGAATATCACCCGAACGAGAAGGGCATCCGGCTGTCGCGGACGGACTACAACTACGGATACGGCAGGGCGCTGGCCGACGGCGTCGTGCGTCCCGTGCTGTTCCTCGTCTACGCCGGAAAGATGCGCTGGCGGACGAAGGCGGGTGATGAGCTCGAAGCGCACCTCGGGCAGGACAATACGAAGGACGTGACAGCGCAGGCCTGGCGGACCGCTCTCGACCCCGAGGGTGACTGGATCCCCGCCGTGCTGCGCAGCGCCGACCGGCGGCTGAGTGAAGTGCGACAGGACGTGCCGGACGCCGGGGGGCTCGTCATCGCGACGGATCAGACCGCAGCGCGGGCGTACGCGGGGATCCTCCGCGAGCTTACGGGGGAGGAGCCGGCGGTCGTGCTGTCCGACGACAAGGCAGCCTCGGGCCGCATCGAGACGTTCGCGAACGCGACGACCCGGTGGATGGTGGCGGTGCGGATGGTGTCGGAGGGGGTCGACGTGCCCCGCCTGGCAGTCGGCGTGTACGCGACGAGCGCCTCGACCCCGCTGTTCTTCGCCCAAGCCATCGGCCGCTTCGTCCGCGCCCGGCGGCGCGGCGAGGCGGCATCCGTCTTCGTCCCCAACGTGCCGCAGCTGCTCGCGCTCGCCGGAGAGCTGGAGCGCGAGCGCGACCACGCCCTCGACCGGGAGTCCGGTGACGACGACGGCCTCGAGGACACGCTGCTGGCCGAGGCGGAACGCGAGGAGAAGGCGTCGGACGAGCTCGAGCACGAGTTCAGCTACCAGGCTCTCGGCTCGGTCGCGCACTTCGATCGCGTACTGTACGACGGCAGAGAGTTCGGGCAGCTCGCCGTGCCGGGCACTCCCGAGGAGGAGGAGTTCCTGGGGCTGCCGGGACTGCTCGAGCCCGAGCACGTGCACGAGCTGCTCATGCAGCGGCAGGCGCGGCAGAGCCGGCATCGCCGGGCCCGGGAGGCGAGCGAGGGGAGCGAGGGGGGGACGGCGACGGATGCCGACGCAGCCGCTCGTCCCGACGGGCTCCCACCCGCCCTGCACCGCACGCTGCGGGAGCAGCGGCAGCTGCTCAACAGCCTCGTCGGCCTGTATGCGCGACAGACCGGCGAGCCGCACGGCGCCGTCCACGCGGAGCTCCGGCGGGTGTGCGGCGGCCCGGAGGTTGCGCGTGCGACGGTCGCCCAGTTGCAGGCGCGCATCGACGTGCTGCGCCGGCGCGTGCGGTCCTGACCCGGCGCGGCCCGACGGGAGTCGCGGTTCGGAATCCCGAAATGCTGGCAATCCCGGCATCCGGTCGGGATCGCGTCGTCGCCGCGGATAGCGTGGGGTGCCGTGACCACCTCTGCCGAGCCCACCGCACGCGACCGTCGGCGCTGGGCGCGGTACCTCGTCGATGAGCGCGGCGAGGCGCGCGTGTACCGAGAGCTCGCGCAGCGGCGCGAGGGCGAGGAACGGGATATCCTGCTGGCGCTCGCCGACGCGGAAGGCCGGCACGAGGCCCATTGGCTGGAGCTGCTGGGCGGAGAGCCGCCGCGGTTGCCGGCCCCGAGCGTCGGTTCGCGCATGCTGAGCTGGATGGCGCGGCGCTTCGGGTCTATCTTCGTGCTGGCGCTGGCGCAGAACGCCGAGGGTCGCTCTCCGTATGCCGACGATCCGCACGCGACGGCGCGGATGGCGGCCGACGAACGCGTGCATCGGGAGGTGGTGCGCGGCCTCGCGGCGCGGGGACGGCGGAGGTTGTCGGGGACGTTCCGGGCGGCAGTGTTCGGCGCGAACGACGGCCTGGTGTCGAACCTCGCCCTCGTCATGGGGATCGGCGCGACCGGGGTCGCGGCGCAGTTCGTGCTGTTCAGTGGTATCGCGGGCCTGCTGGCGGGGGCACTGTCGATGGGTGCGGGGGAGTACGTGTCGGTCCGCTCCCAACGTGAGCTGCTCGACGCTACCGAGCCGAGCGACTACGCCGATGAGGTGCTGCCCGACCTGGACCTGGATGCAAACGAGCTGGCGCTCGTCTATCGCACGCGCGGTATGTCCGAGGCGGATGCCGAGGCACGTGCGCGCCGGGTGCTGGAAGCGGCACGGAGTGCGGACGCTGCCCCCCTGACGGGGCCGATACCGGTCGCCGGTGGCGACCACGAGGTCGTGGGCAGCGCGTTGGCGGCCGCGGGTTCCAGCTTTCTGTTCTTCGCGTCGGGTGCGATCATCCCGGTGCTGCCATGGCTGTTCGGTCTCAGCGGTCTCGCAGCCGTCGTGCTCGCCCTGGTGCTCGTCGGACTCGCGCTGCTGGCGACTGGAGCGATGGTAGGGCTGCTCTCCGGGGCGCCGCCGCTGCGACGCGGGCTGCGGCAGCTTGCGATCGGCTTCGGCGCGGCCGCCATCACGTACCTGTTGGGTCTCGTGTTCGGAGTGTCGGCGGCATAGCGCCGACAGTATCGTGTCGGCTGTGTATGACAGCGCGGCGGACGTGCTAGGCTCGATCCTCGGTTGACACTGCTTTGCGACAACCACACCCATGCGCGGGTGGCGGAATAGGTAGACGCGCTAGCTTGAGGTGCTAGTGCCCGTATTAGGGCGTGGGGGTTCAAGTCCCCCCTCGCGCACAGTATGAAAGTAGCCCCTCACCAGGGATTTCATATCCAAGGTGAGGGGCTACTTCGTTGGTTACCGGGGGTTATCGGCCAGAAAGAGTGGATGGGGTCGGGCGCATCCTGGACGGCGATTCAGGCGGCCTTCGATGAGATCGAGCCGGAACTCTCCCGCTACCCGAACCTGGACCGCGAGCGTTCCGCGCGGTCGTCGAGGCGTTTGCCGCGAGTGGAGTGCGCCCACCGTCAGTCGAGTTCGGTGACCGAGCTGATGCCGCTGCCGGGCTGCGACTCCCAGTGCCAGGTCTGGTCGAGGCGCAGGCGGCCACGCTCGTCCACGGTGAGTTGCGAGCGGCAGCGCCCCGTCGAGGTCTCGCCGCTCGCGTTGAGTTGCGCGTAGCGAAAGCGGAGCGTGCCGCCGTCGCGAGTGCCGACGAGGTAGCCGCGGCGGACCTTGCCGCCGGCGTACTCCGCCCAGATTTCGCCGTCCGCCTCGTGATAGGTGAACACCGTCTCGGGCCCGACCTCCCCGCCGACCGTGTCCGCGACGGCGGCGAAGCGGCGCCCGTCGACGGACGGCAGGTTGCCCGGTGCGCGCATCCCTCGACTCTATCGGTTCGCGTAGTTCAGGCTCCGGCGAGGCGGGCCGCGAACTGTTCGACGGCGTTCTTCTGCGTCGTCGGGGTGACGTGGCTGTAGATGTGCATGGTCGTGGTGATGGTGGAGTGCCCGTGGCGTTCGTGCACGACCTTGGGCAGCACACCGAGTTCCATGAGGATCGTCGCGTGCGCGTGCCGAAGCCCTTTGAGGGTGACGCGGGGCAGGTGCTCGAACTTCTTGACCTTGACAGCCCACTTGAGGCGGCCACCGTATCGTCATCGCCCGTCAGGAGGCTGCCGAAGCCCTCGGCGACAACACGGCTGCTGACTGATCTAACCGCAATGCCGTTCGGTTAGCCGTCGGGGTCGGGAGTCAAGATCTTGGTGCGGAGTGTCGCGGGATAGGTGCGCCGATCGATGCTGTCTCGGCCTTTGGCGCGATACTTCGAGATCGCGCGTT
>NZ_JBASZT010000363.1:0-1806 GCF_049661145.1 Microbacterium sp. | reverse complement strand
GTCTCGCGCGCGGCAGTCGCGGCGTGGCCGGTCGTCCCGCCGGGAAGACCCACCGGCACCACGAGGCCAGTGCGGTAGGCGGCGGTGAGGATGCCGCCGAGCACCGCCGTGCCGAGGACGGCCCCGACCTCGTACGCGGTCTCTGACACGGCGCTCGCCGCGCCGGCCTTGGAAGGCGGGGCGCTCGCGAGGATGAGGTCGTTCGAGACCGTCTCGGCGGCGCCGATCCCGATGCCCAGCAGTGTGAAGGCACCGACGAGCAGCGCCAGCGCACCGTCGCCGACGGCCAGCGGCACCAACAGGTACGCCACGATCGAGAACGACAGCGCGACCGGGACGACGACCCGCGGTGACCGGCGACGCGCGATCGGCACCACGAGCAGTCCCGCAACGATCATCGCGGTCATGCCGGGGACGAGCGCGAGGCCGGCGTTCATGGGCGACAGGCCGATGATCAGCTGCAGATGCTGAGCGACGAAGTACAAGAATCCGACCAGTGCAACGACGCTCAGCAGGTTCACCAGCAGCGCTCCGCTGAAGGTGCCGCACGAGAACAGGCGCATGTCGAGCATCGGCCGCTCGGCAGCCAGCTGGCGACGCACGAACGCGACTCCGAAGCCCGCGCCGAGCACGGCCAGCAGGAGCGGCGTCGGGCCGAACCCGTGCACGGCGACGTGTTTGATGGCAGCGACGAGCGGGACCATCGTCAGCATCGACAGCGCGATCGAGAGCGGGTCGATCCTGCCCGAGCGGGGGTCGCGGCTCTCCGGCACGAGGAGCGGGGCGAGCACGAGCAGCGGCACCAGGACCGGCACCGACAACAGGAACACCGCGCCCCACGGGAAGTGCTCGAGCAGTATGCCGCCCACGATGGGCCCGAGCGCGGCACCCGCCGAGAACATCGATGCCCACACCGCGATCGCGAGACGCCGCTGGTCGCGGTCGGTGAAGATCGACCGCAGCAGTGACAGCGTCGACGGCATGAGCATCGCGCCGAACACGCCCATGCCGGCGCGCGCGGCGATCAGCCAGGCCGCGCTCTGCGCGAAGGCCGCGAGCACGGACACGCCGGCGAAGCCAGTCGCGCCGATCAGCAGCATCCGCCGCCGCCCGAAGCGGTCGCCGAGCGTACCCATCGTCACGAGGAGCCCCGCGAGCACGAGCGGGTAGGCGTCGATGATCCATAGTTGCTCGGCGCTGGAGGGCTGCAGGCTCAGCGAGATGTCGGGCAGCGCGAAGCTCAGCACCGTGTTGTCCACCGAGACGAGCAGCACCGGCAGCATGAGCACGACCAGGGCCACCCAGCCCCGCCAGCCCACACGCTGTGCTTCCGCATCGGCCAGGGCGAGTTCTTCTGTCAATGTCATGATTTCTATACCGTCCAGCCGGTATAGTAACAGATCCTCCTGGGCCTGACGCGAGAGGATGGAGTCATGCCCCGCCCTCCCCGCGCCCGCGAGAGCGTCCTCGACGCCTTCGAGGCGGCGTTGATCACGGACGGGGAACGCGGCGCCACAATGGATGCCGTGGCCCGCGCGGCCGGCGTGTCCAAGGGCGGGCTGCTGTACCACTTCGCCTCGAAGGACGCGCTTGAGCGGGCGCTGCTCGACCGTCTGGCCGCCATCGTGGACGACGACGTCGCGGCGATGTCCTCGTCCCCCGACGGCCCGGTCGCGTACTTTCTGCGCACCTCCGTGATGGACGACGACCCACTCGACCGGGCGCTCGTGGCGGTGGCACGGTTGGCTCAAAGCGGGCGCGCCGACGCCGCCGAAGCCCTGCGCCGCGCGCGAGCGCGATGCGCGG
>NZ_JBASZT010000362.1:0-16946 GCF_049661145.1 Microbacterium sp. | reverse complement strand
ACCACGAGCCGACTCCCGGGGATCAGCTCGTTGAGTGCGCGCGCCGTCTTCAACGGGTGCGAGCGGTCGGCGGTCCAGGCGAGGATCATGGTCGGCGCCGTGATCGTGCGCACGAGCTTGCGCTTGGGAAAGTTGGTCGCCGCGGCTCCCCGCAGCACGATCGGCAGGAGATCCTCTGTGATGGCGGGCGCCGTGTCGGGCGCATCGGCGAGAGCCGGGGGTACGGTCGACTCGCCGGTCGACTCGATGAACGCCGCGGTGCCGCCGTACTCGGCATCCAGCGCGCTGGCGCGATAGATGCCCCCCTGGGCGGCGCGTAGCTTCCAGGCCGTGGGCGGGGTGACGAGGGTCAGACTCGCGAAGCGCTTGGGATCGTCGACGGCGGCGTGCAGCAGGGTTCCGGTGCCCATCGACGTTCCGATCGCGTGGACCCGCTCGTCGGGCGCGACACGATCGAGCAGCGCGAGCAGATCCTGCGCCAACCGGTCCCAGCCGTAGTTCGCCTCGTTCCGGTCGCCCGTCGACCGTCCGTGGCCGCGCGCGTCGTAGCGCAGCAGGCGGTGTCCGCGCAGGGCGCGTGACAGATCGAGGCCCAACTGGGCATCGCGCGCACGACTGGACGTCAGCCCGTGGAGTTGCACGACGAGCGACCCACGATCACCGGTCAGGTCGTAATCCAGCACCCCGCCCGGCACGGCGAAACGCGGCATCCCACTCTCCCTTCAACACAGCGGCGGGTGGAGCATCGTCGTTCACACTTTCCACCTAGACTACGGCGCGATGCGCCTCACGACCGTCACCCAGATGTCGCTGCCGCCCGGCCGGCTGCGTTCCTACGCTGCGCGCGTCGGCGACCTCGGCGATGCCGTTCCGATCTCGTTCGACCAGGGACGTCACGTCGCCGTGGGCGACCGTCCTGGGTCGTGGATGGCGTTCTCCTTCCGCGTCCCGGAAGCCACCAGCGGCGGAGACCTCGAGCACGCCTGGCTGGGCCTGATCGCGCGCCACGGCACGCTCCGAACGGTCTTCACGCACGACGAGGGTGCGATCGGCCTTCGCGAAGCGAATATGCTCCCTGGGGAATGGACGGAGCACGATGTCCCCGAAGGGATGCCGGTGCGCGACGTCCTGCGCGGTGTGCTCGACCGGATATGCCGCCCCTTCGCGCGGCCGTCCCATGCGCTGTGTGTCGTGCGCCCGGCGCCCGGTGAGTCCGATCCGCGCCCGATCGTGATCATCGCGGGCGATCATTCCCATCTGGACATGTGGTCGCTCGCTGTCGCCGCGCGCGACCTGTTGGCGGCGCTCGAGGAGGCGACGGACGCCGCCGAGGATGCCGCCCCGGTCGCCGACGCCGTCGCCGCGTTCGCCGAACACACGGCGATGCTGGCGGCCGCGCCCCCTGCTCCTGCCGAGATCGCTGAGCGGTGGGCGACCATCATGGAAGCGGGCGGTGGGATGATGCCCGCCTTTCCGCTGGATCTCGGCCTCGAGCGGTCCCCCCGACGCCACGGCCCCCCGCCGCTCGGACGGTCTCCGCAGGAGGCTCAACCCTCGAGTGAGGAACCGCCTCGTACTACGCCACCGGCCACCGGCGACGCCGGCCCCATTTCCGGGGCCGCGATCGTCGAGGTGCGCGACGTGCTGGATGCCGACGGCTTGAACCGCCTCGAGCAGCGGGCGGCGGCGCTCGGCGTGCGCACGCTGACGCTCACGATCTCGGTTCTCACAGAGGTCACGTTGCGGCTGGCGGGGCAGCCGTTGCGCGTCGTCTTCCCAGTGCACAGCAGGCACGAGCCCCGATGGCGCGACGCCCTTGGCTGGTTCGTCACGAACTCCGTGCTGGAAAGCGATGACCCCGATCCGCAGGCGTGCGTGGCACGGGTGCGTGAGGCGGTGTCCCTGGGCGGCTACCCGCTCGGGCCCCTGCTGGAGCCCTACGGTGGCATGCGCACCCCGCCCGGGATGTTCGCGCTGTCGTGGCTCGACCTTCGTCGGTTGCCGGTGCCGCAGGATGCCGACCTGAAAGCGCAGTATGTCTCCGCCGCCGCCTCGACCGACGACGTCATGGTGTGGTTCGTGACCGCGCGAGACGGCATGCACCTGCGCGCCCGCTACCCCGACACCCCGGAGGCGACGGCAAGCGTCCGGCGATGGCTCGCCGCGGTGGAGGACGGGCTACGGGCGCATGCCGCGGCCGGCACCACGCCTGGCTCAAGGGAGCTGATCGAGCCTCGGGAATAGTGGGCGCGTTCCCTCTTTGTCAGGCCGACGGCGAGTCGTGCCCCTCGGCGAAGCTCAGGTTCTTGCCGAAGGCCTTGCCGATCACGAGCACGACCCCGACGATCACGAGTCCCACCGCGAGTCCGGCGATCGCCGAGATCAGGGTGTCGCCGATCCACACGATCACCGGCCCCCACGGCTCCAGGGCGTGTTCGACTCCGTGGAGCAGATCGATGGGCGCATGCCAGCCGACCTCGCCGAGGTTGGCGAGCACCAGGTGCCCACCGACCCACAGCATCGCGACGGTGCCGATGATCGAGATGACACGGAAAACCGCAGGCATCGACCGGACGATGCGCGTGCCGGTGTGGCGTACCCGCTCCGACGGGTTCTTCGCCATCTTGAGACCGATGTCATCGAGCTTCACGAGCAGCGCGACGGCGCCGTAGACGAGCGCGGTCATCGCGAGAGCGATGAGTACGAGCACGGCCAGGCGCATCCAGAACCCGAGCCCGGGGTCGATGTTCGACAGACCGATGAGCATGATCTCCGTCGACAGGATCAGATCGGTGCGGATCGCGCCGGCCACGAGGCGCTTCTCGTCCCGCGCGCCCTCCTCTTCATGCCCGTGATGGAATCCGAACCATTCGAGCACCTTCTCGGCGCCCTCGAAGCACAGATAGGTGCCGCCGACGATCAGCAGCCACGGCAGCACCCACGGCGCGAACGCCGTCAGGAGCAGTGCGATCGGAATGATGATGAGGAACTTGTTGGCCAGCGACCCGAGCGCGATGCGCCCGACCACGGGTAACTCGCGCGCGGGTGTCAACCCCTGCACGTACTGCGGCGTGACCGCGGCGTCATCGATCACGACGCCCGCCGACTTCGCCGACGCCTTGAGCGCAGCGCTGAGGATGTCATCGACGACCGCGAGCAGACCAACAGACATGCGTGCAACAGTACTGCGCGAAGCGCCGGCATCCGTCCGCATCCTCACGAGATCCACCGCAGTTCATACGCGTTCGATTGCCGACTTGCGACGCCTCGAATCGATTCGATAGGGTGGATGCCGTGGCGCTCCGATCGGGGCGCCGTTCGCCGTCTCCGCGGCATCCGCAGACCCGCCCCGCAACCACGCCACTCCTAACGCGAAAGTCTCGTGACATGAGCCGGACCTTCTCGCCCCACGGCGCGGCAGCGCCACTGAAAAGCTGATGCGAAAGTCTCGCCACCTGAGGCAGACTTCCTCGCCCCCCACGGCGCGGCAGCGCCACTGAAAAAGCTGACCCGACAACCCGCGCTCGCGGCATCACGCCACGAACCCGCGCGATCCCCGCCCGCTCGCACTCGCTCCGACATCCCGAAGGCACACCATGGCACGTTCGCTCACGACAGGCAGTCCGTGGCGCGTCATCCTCGCCTTCTCGGTGCCCCTGCTCATCGGCAACGTCGTGCAGCAGCTGTACCAGGTGATCGACGCCATCGTCGTGGGCCGACACCTCGGCGTCGACGCGCTCGCGGCGGTCGGCGCGACCGGCAGCCTGCTGTTCCTGCTGCTCGGGTTCGCGTGGGGACTCACGAGCGGTTTCGCGATTCCTACGGCGCAGGCGTTCGGCGCGCGCGACTACGCGGCGGTGCGCCGATCGGTCGCGGCGGGGACGATCCTCACCGCGATCGCGAGCGTCATCCTCTCGTGCGCGCCCCTCCTGGCCGGTCCCGCGCTCACGCTCCTGCAGACGCCTGCCGAGCTCATGGCCGAGGCGACCGTCTTCACGCAGATCAGCTTCCTCGGGGCGGGCGCGATGATGGCGTTCAACTACCTCGCCGCGATCATCCGCGCTATCGGCGACTCGCGCACTCCGCTGGTCTTCCTCACGATCGCGTGCGCGCTGAACGTCGTGCTCGTCATCGTCATGGTCGGTCCCCTCGGCTGGGGAGTGGGGGGCGCGGCTCTCGCGACGGTCGTGTCACAGGCGGTGTCCGTCCTGCTGTGCCTGGAGTTCGTGCGACGCCGCGTCCCGGTGCTGCACCTGCGCCGCGCCGACTGGCGCGTCGCTTTATCAGGGGCGCTGCCGCGCCGCGTGGCGAGCAAGCCTGCCTCGGGGAACCAAGACGGGCGCGTTACCCGCGCCGATCTCGCCGAGCATCTGCGGCTCGGGCTCCCGATGGGCTTTCAGGCGTCGATCATCGCGATCGGCACCCTCGTCGTGCAGATCGCGCTCAACCGCCTCGGCGCCGATGCCGTCGCCGCCTACACGACCGCGTCGCGGGTCGACGGTCTGGCGGTCGCGCTGCTGCAGTCGCTGGGTCTTGCGGCATCCATGTATGCGGCGCAGAACCTCGGCGCGCGCCGTCCCGACCGGATCCGCCGTGGTGTCGTGCAGGCGATCTGGATGGCCGTCGCGTCCGCCGTGGTCCTCGGCATCCTGCTCATCGCGTTCGGCACCCCGATCGTGCGCCTGTTCGTCGGCGAGGGCTCGGAGCAGGTCGTCGAGATGGCGACGCGCATGCTGCACATCAACGGCTACACCTACACCGCGCTGGCCGTGCTGTTCGTCCTGCGCGGTGTGCTGCAGGGGCTCGGGAGCACGATCATCCCGACGGTCACCGGGGTCGTCGAGCTCGCGATGCGCGTCGGCGCGGCCGTCGTGCTCGGACACGTGCTGGGCTACCTCGGGGTCGTGTGGAGCAACCCGCTGGCCTGGATCGGAGCCGTCTTCATCCTCGCGCCGGCCTACGTCCGCGCGCATCGGGAGCTGGCGCGGATGCCGGTGGACCCCGATGAGCCGACCCTGACCACTCCGATCGCGGTCGTCGGTCCCCGCGACGGTTCGATGGTGGTGGATGCCGTCGTCACGACCCAGTCGATCCCGCTGCCGCAGCAGAGTGCGACCGATCTCGTCGCACCCGCCCGGCATCGCCGGCGCGGCACGGCGCGCGCGAAGCGACGGACGCGGTGAGAGCGGGCTCGGGCGTCGGCGTATGCGGAAGAATCGATACGTGACCGGCCCGCAGTTCCTCACCCAGATGCCCGAACCGAAGTTCCTCATGGTCGGCGACGGCTACCGCATCGCGACGTACTCGTGGGGAGAGGATGCCGCCCCGACCGTCGCCCTGGTGCACGGGTTCGCGTCGAGCACGAAGGACAACTGGGTCGCGACCGGCTGGGTGCGCGACCTCACCGCCGCGGGGTTCCGCGTGCTGGCGCTCGACCAGCGCGGGCACGGCGCGAGCGACAAGCCGCACGAGGCGAGCGCGTTCGACATCCGGCAGCTCGCACTCGACGTCGAATCGGTGCTCGACACGTACCTCGTCGACGAGGCGTTCTACGTCGGATACTCTCTGGGCGCGCGGGTGGGCTGGGAGGTCGTGCAGGACCTCTCGCCGCGCGTCCCCCGCGCCGTGCTCGGCGGGGTTCCGGACGGCATCCCGCTGGCGCGTCTCGATGTCGCTCAGGTGCGCCGGCTCATCGCCGATGGCACCCCGGTGACCGACCGGGTCACCCTCAACTACCTGGCGCTCGCCGAGCGGGTGCCCGGAAACGACCTGCGGTCGCTGCTCGCGATCGCCGAGGGGATGCGGTCGTCGCACACGGTCGACCCTGACCCCGTGCACGCGCCGCAGCAGCCGGTGATGTTCGCGACCGGTTCGCTGGATGCCGTCATCGAAGGCTCCAGGGCGCTCGCCGCTGCGTGCCCGCAGGGCCGGTTCGTCGAGATCCCCGATCGTCACCACTTCAACGCGCCCGGCTCGCGGGTCTTCCGCTCGGCGGCGATTGCGTTCCTCCGCGAGGGTTGAGTGGATTCAGGCCTTCGCGATCGCGTCCTCGAGAGCGACCCAGGCCAGCATCGCGCACTTGACCCGGGCGGAGAACTTGGAGACGCCCGAGAGCGCCGCGGCATCCCCGTAGACGTCTTCGTCGAGCTCGATCGCGCCACGCGAGCGCAGCGCCTCGCGGAAGCCCTCGATCAGCCGCAGGGTCTCGGCACGGCTGAGGCCCTCGTCGGCGACGAGGTCGGCGAGCATGGACGCCGAGGCCTGCGAGATCGAGCAGCCCCTGCCCTCCCAGGTCACGTCGGCGACCGTCTCGCCGTCGATGCGCGCGCGCAACGTGATCTCGTCGCCGCACACCGGGTTCTTCTGGTACGACGTCCCGAAGGTGCCGGGTTTGCCGTCGGCATCCCCCTCATCGGTCAGCCCGAAGTGCTGCGGATGCTTGGAGTGGTCGAGGATCAGCTCGCGGTAGAGGGCGTCCAGGTCGTTCATATCGATGCTCCTGCCAACGCCTCAGAGCCCGAAGTAGGGGCGGATGCCGGCGACGGCGTTGACCAGCGCGTCGACGTCGTCGGTGGTGGTGTACAGGGCGGTGCTCGCGCGGACGCTCGCGGTGACACCGTAGCGCGCGTGCAGGGGAGCGGCGCAGTGGTGGCCGACGCGCACCGCGATCCCGAGCGCGTCGAGATACTGTCCGGCGTCGTGCGCGTGCACGCCTTCGACGTCGAAGGACCACAGTCCGACGCGGTCGGCTCCGGCAGCGTCGCCGAGCAGGCGGATGCCGGGGATCTCGGTGAGCCCGGCGCGCATGCGCGCCGCGAGCATGCTCTCGTGGGCATGTATCCGGTCGAGACCTATGCCGTCGAGGTAGCGGGCCGCCGCGGCGAGCCCGATCGCGGGTCCGATCGGCTGGGTGCCCGCCTCGAACCGCTGCGGCGGGGGAAGGTACTCGGCGCGGTCGAGGGTGACGGTCGTGATCATCGACCCGCCTGTGAGGAAGGGCGGCAGCGACTCGAGCACCTCGGTGCGGCCGTAGAGACCGCCGACGCCGTAGGGCCCGAGCATCTTGTGTCCGCTGAAGGCGGCGAGGTCGACGCCGAGCGCCGGCAGGTCGAGGCTCAGGTGAGGGGCGGATTGGCAGGCATCCAGCACGGTGATCGCGCCGACCTGTCGCGCAAGCCCGACCAGTTCTGCGACCGGGTTCACGATGCCGAGGACATTCGAGACATGCGTGAACGCGACGACGCGGGTGCGCTCGCCGATGAGTTCCGCGGCGGCATCCAGGTCGAGGGTGCCGTCGTCGTGTGCGGGGATGTGTCGGAGCACGGCGCCGGTGCGACGGGCCAGTTCCTGCCACGGGATGAGATTGGCGTGGTGTTCGATCGTCGTCGTGACGATCTCGTCGCCGGGGCGGAGCAGGCCGGCATTCCCGAGGGAGTATGCGACGAGGTTGAGGCCCATCGTCGCGCCGGTCGTCCACACGAGCTGCTCGGGGGCGGCTCCGACGAACCCGGCCACCGTGGCCCGCGCGTCCTCGAACAGTTCGGTCGCCTCGGCGGCGAGCGTGTGGGCGCCGCGGTGCACGGCGGCGTTGGCGTGCAGCAGGAAGTCGCGCTCGGCGTCGAGCACCGCGAGCGGCCGCTGGCTCGTGGCCCCGGAGTCGAGATAGACGAGGCGGTGGTCGTTCACCTGCTCGTCCAGGATCGGGAAGTCCGCCCTCAGCGCGGCGGCATCGAGCGGCGCGGGTGCCGTCGGCTGCGCGGTCGCGGTCGCGCCCGTCGGCTGAGCGGTCGCGGTCGGCGCGGCGGACGCGGTCGACACGGTGGCGGTGGTAGAAGTCACCCATCAAGGCTACGCCCCGGCATACGCCCCGGCTCCGTTGCAGCCGGCTTCTTCGGAGGCGCCGTTGTGTGGGTGGTGGGCGTGCTGACTCGCAGTTCAGCGCCTCCGAAGCTCGGGCCCGCCCCTACCGGCGCAGGCGCTCACCCGCGCCGGTATCGCGCTCCCGGGTGCCAGTCCGGCAATCGGGGCGAGCCGGTGCCGGTGAGCATCTCGCGCAGCGTCCCCGTCCGCGGAGTGGCGGGGAGCAGGCCGCGCTCGCGCAGCACCGGCATGAGCAGGTCGGTGAACTCGGTGTAGCCGTCGGCGCCGCCGTACCAGTTCTCCACGAGGAAACCGTCGATGTCGGTCGTCTCGACGAACGCCGCCACCTGATCCGCAACGGACGCAGCCGTACCGGTGAACTTCATGCCGCCGAAGGTCGACGGCAGCGAGTCGAGGATGTCCCCGATGGTGGGGCTCGTGCCGTCGGGGTTGCGCCACAGCGCAAGCATCGTCTGGCCCACCTCGGTCGAGACGTCGTCGAGCGTCGCGGCGGGGTCGAGCCGGCCCAGGTCGACCCCCGACCACCCGAGGAACAGCGCCGCCGTCGCCTCGCGCGTCGGCGTCGCGTCGAGTTCCGCGCGCAGGCGCTGCGCCTCGGCATCCGTCTCGGCGATGACGAACGACGATCCGTTCACGATCTTGACCGAATCGGCGGGACGTCCCGCGGCGACGGCCTTGGCGCGCAGCTTCGCGATCGTGCCCGCGAGGCGGCCGGCGTTGCGGTCCTGCACGAACACGCACTCCGCGAACCGCGCCGCGAACGAGGTGCCCGCCTCGGACGTACCCGCTTGGAACAGCACGGGCGTGCGCTGCGGCGACGGTGTCGCGGGGAAGTAGCCGTCGAACCGGAAGTACCGGCCGTCGCGGCGGATACGGTGGACCTTCGCGGGATCGGCGAACACCCGGGCAGCCTTGTCGGCGCGCAGTGCATCGTCATCCCACGCGCCCTCCCAGAGCTCGAGGTCGAGATCGACGAACTCCTCGGCGGCAGCGTAGCGCTCGTCGTGCGGCGTGACCTGCGTGCGCCCCAGCAGTCGCACGAGCGCCTGCTGGTTGTCGCTCGTGACGATGTTCCAGCCGATGCGCCCCCCGGTGAGGTGGTCGAGCGTCGTGAACGTGCGTGCGTTGAGCAGGGGCTGCTGCGCAGTGGTGGATGCCGTGGCCACGAGCCCGATGCGCGGCGCGGCCGCCCCGAGCGCCGACATGATCGCGAGCGGGTCGTGCACCGGGAACTGCACCGCCTCGCGGATGACGGCCTCGGGTACTTCGCCCTCGTCGTTCATGGGGTAGCCGATCGCCTCGGCGACGAAGAAGAAGTCGAACCCCGCGGCATCCAGCTTTCTCACCATGTCGGTCCAGAACCCGAGCGACGCGAACCCGCTCGTGTTCGCGCGAGGGTGGTGCCAGCTGTTGCCGATGAAGTTCGGGGTGAACTCCTCGAACGCGCCGAGGATGAGCTGTTTGGTCATGGGTCCTCCGTCGTGACGCCAGATTGCCTGCTGTCACCTGACCATGCGCACGTTGCGCACACCGGCGCCGCGGTTACGGGCGTGTAAAACGTCCGCCGCCCGAGTCGCATGGCGCCACGGCGACACCTCCGGCGCAGTAGCGTCAGACCTCGTTCGCCCATATGCAGCACGACTCAGGAGCCGCCCGTGATCCCCCTCGTCATCGACACCGACACGGCCGCGGACGACTGCTTCGCCCTGCTCGTGGGGCTCTTGGACCCCCGTGCTGACCTCCGCGCCGTCACGATGGTCGCCGGCAACGTCGGGTTCGAGCAGCAGGTGCACAACGCGCTGCTGACGGTCGCGCTCGCGGGCCGCGGCGGGGAGGTTCCGGTACACCTGGGCGCCTCCGCGCCGCTCGTACAGCCGTGGGTGAGCGCGGCGGACGTGCACGGCGACGGAGTCGGCGGCATCCGTCGTCCCGATGACGGCCACGCGCCCGCAGTGATGCATGCTGTCGACGCGTTGATCGCGCTGTCGAAGGAGGATGCCGGGCGCCTGCGCATCGTCGCGATCGGGCCGCTGACCAACATCGCGCTCGCCGTGCGCATGGACCCGGGGTTCGCGTCGCGTATCGAACGGCTGACGATCATGGGCGGATCGCTCAACGGCCGCGGGAACATCACGCCGGCCGCCGAGTTCAACATCTACGTCGACCCCGAGGCGGCGGCGATCGTGCTCGACGCGCCGTTCCGGGAGATCCAGGTGGTCAGCTGGGACCCGCTGACTCTCAACCATGCCGTGTTCGATGCGGAGCGCATCGAGCGGATCGCGGCGGTCGGGACGACGCTGTCGGCGTTCTTCGTCCGGGCGAACCAGACCACGTTCGACTTCGACATCGCCGCCGGTCTCGCGGGCTCCACGCATCCCGACTCCCTCTCGGTGCTGCTCGCGCTCGACGAGGACATCGTCGAGCGCGAAGAGCGCTATCGCATGTCGGTCGAGACCGGCTCGACTCTCACGCGCGGGGCGACGGTGTGCGACTGGCGGAGCGAGAACCCGAACATCGTCGCGCCCACGCGCATCGACGGTGAGCGCTTCTTCGAGTATCTGTGCGCGCTCATGGCTTTGATGCCGGACACCCCCGAGGCGGTGCGCGCGGCCATTGCCGCCGACGCAGCGGGCGACGTTGCGGCCGACACGGCGGGAGACTGACGGCGCCGCCGGGCGACCACGCCGGGGACGATGAGAGCTGAGGACGATATGCACCTGACCGCCCACGAGTACACCATCGCGTTGCCGGCGTGGATCGACGACGAGCTGGCCGATGTGCCCGACGTGATCCCCGACCTCGAAGACCGGATGCGGCTGGTGCACCGCCTGGCCGACCGCAACTGGCGGGAGGGCAACGGCGGTCCGTTCGCGGCGCTCGTCGCCGAGTCGGGCACGGGGCGCATCGTATCGGTCGGCGTGAACGTCGTGCTCGCGACGGGCGTCTCGTCGGGGCACGCCGAGGTGACGGCGCTCGGGCTCGCGCAGCGCGCCGTCGGCGGGTGGGACCTGGGAGCCGCGGACCAGCCCGACCACGAACTCGTCGTCAACTGGCGACCGTGCGTGCAGTGCTACGGGGCGACGCTGTGGTCGGGTGTGCGCACCCTCGTCGTGGCGGGGTCCGGCCCGGAGCTCGAGCGGATCACGACCTTCGACGAGGGACCGATGCGCGAGGACTGGGCCGCCCGGTTCGAAGCCCGCGGCATCCGTGTGGTCGACGGCATCCTGCGCAATGAGGCGCTCGAGGTTTTCCAGACATACCGGGATGCCGTTGATGCGGGCGGCGTGGACGTGTACAACGCGAGGCGGGGGTAGTGCGCGGGCGAAGCCTCCGCTGCCGCGTTGCGCTGTCGAATGTGGCTCGCGCTGCCGAACTTTCCGCAGCGCGAGCCACTTTCGGCCGCGCGTTGAGCTAGCCGAGGAGAAGCACTGGATGCGCGTCGCCGTCATCGTCTCCCGGGCTGTGCGCTTCGATCCAGGTGTCCGCGAGGTCGGCGCGTCCCACGACGGAGAAGAGCGCAACGAGCGCGTCCACTTCGTCGCATGTGAGCTGTCGGGCTACCTCAGCGGCAAGAGCGGGGTCGCGCCAAATGTCGATGAACCTCTGGATCGAATTGACGACGCGTGGTTCGTCCGGCCCCGACACGACATCAGCTGGCATCGGATGCCGCGGCTCGAAGATAGTCGTAGAGACAGAGTTCCACAGGCTCATCGTCGACGAGCACAGCGCCGACCACGTTGATCTGCCGCTTGGTCACGGTGCAGGACCTCTCGATGGTTCGCAAACTTGTGACCAATGTAGCCGGCGAGCAGGTGATCGGATTGTCCCTGAACCGGGACTGGCGTCGATGCGCTGTTAGCGACGACCGCCATCGACGATCGCTCACTCAGCGTCCAGCTCGGAGAGTCGCTTTAGGTCAGCAGGGTCACGGACCTGAGCCCTCGCGTCGAGACCGGCGCGCTGCAACTCGCGCATCGCGGCGCGACGCTCGGCGCGGAAGCTCTCCTGGTAGGCGATCAGGTCCCCCAGCCGGACGCGGCGGTGCCGGCCGGGCTTGTCGTAGGCGATGTCGCCCGCCTCCAGCAGGCGGACCAGCGTCGGACGGCTGATCCCAAGGAAGTCTGCGGCCTGCTGCGTCGTCATACTCACACCCTGCGGCACGACAGTGATGCCCTCGCCCGCGGCGAGCGCATTCGTCACCTGGTCGAGGATGCGGAAGATCTCATCCGGGATGGGGCGGGCATTGCCCTGGGGATCGACGAGTGCTGCCCTGGACGAGTTCTGTGTACGGAGGACCTCGATCTCGCGCAACAACAAGGCGAAATCGAGAATCTCCTCGCGGGCGTCAGTCTCGGGGAGATAGGTCTGTGCCTGGCGGGCACCGCGGGGCATATCGATCGAGGTGCTCAAGGCATCCATGCTACGTAGCTAAACGAAAAAATCGAACACGCAGCACCGTGTGACTCAATGATGTTTAATAATAGTCATATGGTCAACCGCAGCCAAAGAGGCAACGCGCTGTTCGCAACGCCTGATCTCGACGGTCGTGAGCAGGAGGTGCTCGCGCAGATCGGCGAGTTGAAGACGAGCCTGCGCTTCTCCCTCTATGAGCCGCGTCGCTGGTCGGGCGCGCTGCGCCGCATGACCTTTGCGCGGAACATCCAGGGCTCGAACAGCATCGAGGGTTACGACGCCCGTCTGGACGACGCGGCCGCCGTCGCTCTCGGCGAAGAGCCACTCGACGCGAGCACCGAGACGGCCCTCGCGCTCGCCGGATATCGCAGCGCGATGACGTACGTTCTGCAACTTGTCCAGGATGACGATCTGCTCGTCTCCGAAGACCTCGTGAAGAGCCTGCACTTCATGATGACGAGCTATGCGCTGCAGAACCGGCCTGGCCGGTGGCGGGTGGGACCGGTGTACGTGCAGCGGGAACTGACGAACGAGATCGTGCATGAGGGTGCCGATGCCGCGCTCGTCCCGGCGCTGATGTCGAGCCTCGTTGGAGAGATCAATCGGGGAGAGGCGGCCGCCATCGTCCGCGCCGCCATGGTGCACCTGAATCTCGTGATGATCCACCCCTTCAAAGACAGCAACGGACGCATGGCGCGCTGCCTGCAAAGCCTCGTGCTCGCCGCCGACGGCACGCTCGCCCCCGTGTTCATGAGCGTCGAGGAGTACCTCGGCCGCAACACCGGGGCCTACTACGACGTGCTCGCGCGCGTCGGCGGTGGGGGGTGGCACCCCGAGCGCGACGCGCGACCGTGGTTGCGGTTCATGCTCACCGCGCATCTGCGCCAGGCGCAGACGCTGGAACGGCGTGTGCAGACCAGCGAGCGGGTGTGGGAGGAACTGGACCGGATCACCCTGGAACTCGGGGTACCCGAGCGCACGCTCCCCGCGCTCTTCGACGCCGTCTTCGGATACCGACTGCGCCGGGCGACCTACCTCGCCGCGCTCGCCGACGCGGGCGAGACCGTATCGGAGCAGACCGCGACGCGGGACTTCAAAGCGCTCGTCGACGCGGGGCTGCTCGAGCCTGTCGGCGACAAGCGGGGCCGCTACTACGGCGCGGCACCCGTGCTGCGTGAGATCGGTGCGCGCACGAGGGCTCTCCGCGAGCTGAAGGACGAGGCCGACCCATTCGCGCCGGACTGACCCGAAAGTCGCGCAACATGACCCAGACTTTCTCGCCCCACGGCGCGGCAGCGCCACTGAAAAGCTGACGCACCCGACGGCCGGTGGCTGACTTGGCGCAGAGCCGTCGACCCCGCCGCGCCGATGCGAGACTGGATGGGTGAGGGATGAGGTCTTCTCGGCGGCGGGGGTAGCGCGAGGCGAAGCCCCCGCTGCCGCGTTGCGCTGCCGAATGTGGCTCGCGCTGCGGAACTTTCGGCAGCGCGAGCCGCTTTCGGCCGCGCGAGCCGTGCCGGCGGCTCCGCGCGGCAGGCGGATGCCGCTTCAGCTCTCCTCGTCCATGTGTGACACCAGGCCGTACGTCGCGATGAGGCCCGCCCGGTCGTCGCCCGCGGACGGCCGGGAGCGGCGGCCGTAAATCAGCTCCGACGAGTCGAGCAGCCAGGGCACGAGGGTGATCTGCACGCCGTGCACGAGCATGAGCTGCTGCGCGATGCGCCGCGCACGCCGGTTGTGCAGCAGGTTCTCCCACCAGTGCCCGACGATGTACTGCGGCAGGTACACCGTCACGAGCGACGGGCCGTGCTTCGCGCGGTACTCGGCGATGAAGCGCGCGAGCGGTGCGGAGTAGTGCCGGTACGGCGACTCGATCACGAGGAGCGGCACCGGCATCCGGTGGAACTCCCACTCCTCCTGCACATCGCGCGCTTCGTCGGCGGTGACGGCGACGTGCACTGCGAAGACCTTGTCGTGCCGCGCGGAGAGGGCGTAGTCGACGGCCTTCGCGACGGGCTTCTGCAGACTGCCGACCAGCACGATCGCGACGTCGCCCGACGAGCCGAAGTGCACGTCGTCGTCCATCGCGATCTCCTGCTCGACGTCGCGGTAGTACCGGTGGACGCCGACCATGAGCACCGACAGCACGGGAATCGCGAGGAACACGAGCCATGCGCCGTGCGTGAACTTCGTGATGGTGACGATGACGAGCACGACGATCGTGAAAGTCGCGCCGAGCGTGTTGAGCACGAGTCCCGTCCTGGCCGCGCGGCGGTCCGCGCCCGCCAGCTTCGCCCGCGACTGGGCCAGCAGCCGCAGTTCGCGTCGCCAGTGCCTCACCATGCCGAGCTGACCGAGCGAGAACGAGACGAACACGCCGATGATGTACAGCTGGATGAGCGTCGTCAACCGCGCCTGGAAGACGATGAGCACTGCGACTGCGGCCAGGCCCAGGATGATCATCCCGTTCGAGTACACCAGCCGATCGCCGCGCGTGCGCAGCGCCTTCGGCGCATAGCCGTCCTGCGCGAGCACCGAGCCGAGCAGCGGGAACCCGTTGAATGCGGTGTTGGCGGCGAGCAGCAGCACGGCTGCGGTCGCCGCCTGCACGAAGAAGAAGAGGATGCTGCCGCCGCCGAACGTGGCGGCGGCGACCTGCGCCATGAGGCTCGGCTGCACCGCCGCTCGGCAGTCGAAACCGACGAGGTGACAGGGGTTTTCGGCGTAGTGCACGCCGGCGACGAGCGCGAGCAGGGTCAGGCCCGAGAACATGAGGATCGCGATCGACCCCATCATGACGAGCGTCGCCTGCGCGTTGCGGACCTTGGGCGGCCGGAACGCGGGCACGCCGTTGGAGACCGCCTCGACACCGGTGAGGGCCGAGCATCCGCTGGAGAAGGCGCGCAGGATCAGGAGGATCACCGCGGCCTGGCTGAGGTCCTCCGCATGCACCGCGAACTGGGCGCTGGAGGCGACGGGAGGATCCCCCAGCATCCATCGCACGAGACCCGTGCCGATCAGGAGTGCCACCGATCCGATGAACAGATACGTCGGGATCGCGAACGCCGTCGACGCCTCGCGCACGCCGCGGAGGTTCACGAGGATGATCAGCACGACGAAGCCCACCGCGAGCTCCACGCGCCACGCGTCGAGCCCCGGCAGCGCGGAGATGATGTTGTCGACGCCCGAGGCGACCGACACGGCGACCGTCAGGACGTAGTCCACGAGCAGAGCGGATGCCACGACCACACCCGCCTTCTCGCCGAGGTTCGTGCGGGCCACCTCGTAGTCGCCGCCCCCCGACGGGTACGCCTTGATGAGCTGGCGGTAGCTGAGGACGACGACGATCAGCAGCGCCACGACCGCCGCCGCGATCCACGGGCTGAAGGCGAGGAATGCCGTGCCGCCGAGAGCCAGGATCATGAGCAGTTCCTGCGGGGCGTACGCGACCGACGAGAGCGCGTCGGACGCGAAGATCGGCAGCGCCATGCGCTTGGGCAGGAGCTGGCCGTCGAGCTCTTCGCTCGTCAGGGGCTCGCCGATCAGGATGCGTTTGGCGATGGGGGTAGTGTCCTCAGCCGGGTCGCGGCCGTCATCCGTCATGGGAGAGTCTCGCCTCTCGCCGGCAGGGTTCCGTGCTCGGCGGCGCGGCAGCGCCCCTCAATAGCAGTCACGGCGGGCGACACTACGCCCAGCGCTGCCCCTGCGCAATGCCCCACCCGCCATCCGTGGCGCGCGAGCCGACGCAAGATGCCGCTGCGGCGCCCGCCGGGCGACCACAAGCGTCGGCTCGCGCCGCGGCGACGGCCGTCAGGCGGGGAAGTAGCGGAAGTACAGGATCGCTGTGACGACGGAGCCGTCGGTGTCGGCGATGACGCTGTACTGCGGGGCGCCGTCGGTGCTGGAGCGCGCCTGATCGAACACGAACCGGATGGCCCCGACCGCACCGCGGGGGATCTCCGCATCGGGGGACAGTGCGCGGACGGCATCCACCGTCGTCCCGATGGTCAGCCCGTGCTCGGCGACCAGCTGGATGCCGCCGACCTCGTTTCGTGAGATCAGCACGTACGAGGGCTGGGCGTACTCGGCGCGAGGCGTGCCGCCGGCCGTCTGGATCATGTCGAACAGCATGAAGCCGTTCCACTGGTAGACCGTGTAGTCGGGGTAGTCGCCGCCGTTGCCGGGCTCGACTCGGGTCGTGGGCTCAGCGCCGAACGCGTCCGTGAGCGTAGTTACGGCACCTGCAGCGTCGTCCGCCCAGGCGTAGGTGAAGATCCCTTCGCCGGTGTCGTCGACGAGGATGAAGCCGGTTGCGGTGAACTGCACCGCTGCCGGTTCCGGCGCGACCGGGGTCTCGGTGGGCGTCGCCGTCGGCGGGGCGGTCGTCGGCGGCGTCGTGGCGGACGCGGTCGCCACGGGTGACGCGGTGCCGGGTCTGGTGAGCGCGATGACGATCGTCACGATCACCGCGACGAACAGGATGCCGGCGATGATGCCGAGCACGATCGGCGTGCGCGACCGGCCCCCGCCGGCCGACTTCGGGTTGCGCGGGGGTGTGGCTTGGCGCGGCGGCCTCGGGTCGCGGGAAGGCTTCGGGTCGCGGACCGGTTTCGGGTCGCGGGAAGGCTTCGGGTCGCGGGAAGGCCTGGGGT
>NZ_JBASZT010000361.1:0-2676 GCF_049661145.1 Microbacterium sp. | reverse complement strand
CGGCCGCTTCGTCGCGCGCCACCGCGCCGATCGCCCCGAGCACGCCCGCGGCTTTTCCGTGGGTCTCGCTGACCTCGCCGTGCGGGTCGGAGTGCCGCACGAGCGTCGCACCGACGGGGACGCGGAGCTTGCCGTCCACCAGGTAGGCCGTCCGGATGAGGATCGGCGCGTCGAGGTCGTGGGTGGCCGCGCCGCCGGCAACCGCGCCGGCAACCGCGTCCGCACCCTGGCCGCCGACATCCGACCCGGCATCCGTCGACCCGGCATCCGTCGGGGTGAACAGGGCCGCAACGCCGGAATAGTAGCCGCGTGGCGTGCGCTCGCGGCGGGTGATGACGCTGCACGCGTTCTGCATCGGCGAGCCGGTCACGGTCGGGGCGAACATCGTCTCGCGCAGGATGTCGCGCGGGTCCATCGTGCTGCGCCCGCGCAGCATGTACTCGGTGTGGGTCAGCCGCGACATCTCTTTGAGGTGCGGCCCGGTGATGCGACCGCCGTCGCTGCAGACGGCGCTCATCATCTTGAGTTCTTCGTCGACGACCATGAACAGTTCCTCGGTCTCCTTCGTGGAGGCGAGGAACTCGGCGAGAGCGTCGGGGGTCGCACCGCCGGCGGGATGGCGGAAGGTGCCCGAGATGGGGTTCATTGTGACGACACCGCCGGTCGCGCTGACGTGCGCTTCGGGGCTCGCGCCCACGGCCAGGTGACCGGGCGTCGAGACGAGGAACGTCCAGTACGCGCCGCGTTCGTGCTCCAGCAGGGCCCGGAACCACGTGAGGCCCGCGGTGAGCGGGTCGGCTTCGACGGATGCCGTGTAGTCGCGGCGGATGACGAAGTTGGCGCCCTCGCCGCGTCCGATCTCTTCGGCGATGACGTCGCGGACGATGTCGGCGTACTCCTCGTCGGCGATGTCGAATCCGCCGTCGCGCAGGACCACCGGTGCGGTGGGGAGCGCCGCGACGACCTCGTCGCGGGGGAGGCGCTGGTGCTCCGTGACGACGAGGCAGCGCAGCGGTGCACCGTCGTCGTGGCACTCGAACCCGCGCTCGACGACCTGCCGGTAGGGCACGAGCGCGAGCACTTCGCGCGGTGCGCCGGTGACCGGGTCGGTCAGCGGGATGTCGGCGAGCAGCGGCATATCGACGATGTCGCCGGTGAGCAGTTCGACGGTGTCGGCGTCGCGCGCGAGAAGTGCGAACGGGCGTGAGTCAGTGAGCTGAAGCATGTGCGGGCCTTCTGTCCTTCGGGTCTCTCCGATGGGCGGCCGCGTCGCGAAAACGAAAAGACCGCCCTGGAGGGCGGTCGTTCATCGGTTCGAGAACACTCCGCCTCAGCGGGTGAGCCACCAGTTCGCGAACATGTCGAAACCCTAGCAGATGCGCGCCGCGCGGCGGTCGCGGCGGCTTTTCAGTGGCGCTGCCGCGCCGTGGGGCAAGAAAGCCTGGGTCGTGTCACGAGACTTTCGAGTTCGTCGGTGGCCACCCGCCGCTCGGCGCGCCACTAGCGTGGTGCCATGCAGCTGCAGGAACTCCTGGACGCGGGGCCGTTGAAGGTGAGCGTGCTCTATGCCGACGCCGACGACCTGCGGCGTGAGTTCACGTGGACGTATACGACCGATCTGATCGATCCGCGCCGCTACCTGTCGCGCGGCCAGCTGCTGCTGACCGGTCTCGTGTGGCACGATGGGCCGGCCTCGAGCGACACCTTCGTCGGGCGCGCGGTGGAGGCGGGGGCGGCGGCGCTGCTGGTCGGCGATGCGCGTCACGGCTATGTGCCGGACGACGTGATCTCGGCGTGCCGCCGCTACGGACTGCCGCTGCTGCTGGTGCCGCGGGATGTGTCGTTCGCCGCCGTGACGGCGTTCGTCTCCAACGCGCAGGCGGCGACGCGGGTCCGGCAGCTCGCGGCGGGGCTTGTGCGCCAGCGCGAGTTGCTGCTCGACGTCTATCGCGGCCAGATGCTCGGTGACCTCGTTGAGCGCATCGCCGGCGATCTCGGGCGCCCGTTGTGGGTCATCTCGGCATCCGGTCGCACCGTCGCGTCCAGTGCGGCGCCGCTCCCCGACCTTGCGCGCGACGAGGCCGTCGCCGTCCACGCTGCCGGTGGTCCCTCACCCGCACTCGTGCGCGACGAGACGTCCGGCGAGGTCGTGCTGACGGTGTTCGTGATCGAGACGGTCGGCGATCATCCCGCGACCGCCTGGCTGCTGGTGACGGAGGGTGACTGGCGGCAGTGGGATCCGGCGATCCTCGACGTCGTGCGGGAGCTGTCGAGCGTCGTCGGCCTCTATCGCGTGCAGCATCGCGCGCACGTCCAGGAGCAGGCGAACGCTGCCACCCGCGTGATCGAGCTGATCGCGGGCGACGACGGTGATCCCGAGCTCATGCCGTACCTTCGGCAGGCGGGCATCGAGGCAGACGGCCGTACGATCGTCGTCGCCGCCGAGTTCGTGGGCGAGGCCGGCGAGGGGGAGGCGTCGCAGCAGCTCGCGCTCGACGTGCTGGCGGATGCCGCGGGTCACGTCGCTCCGCTCGGCCAAGCCGTCGTGGGACGCGACGCCGACGATCGCGCGATCGCGCTCATCCCGGTGGCGGGGGACGGCGCGGGTCTTCCCGCCGAGGTGACCGGTGCGCTGCAACGAATCGCCGGAAGCCTCGACGCGGCGCTGCTGCTGCG
>NZ_JBASZT010000360.1:0-17677 GCF_049661145.1 Microbacterium sp. | reverse complement strand
CCTTGACGGCGTTGTGCTGCGTTGCGCCGGGCTTCGACGACGAGCCGGTCGGCCTCTGGGCCGACGAGCTCTGGGCCGACGAGCCGGTCGGCCTCTGGGCCGATGAGCCGGTCGGCTTCTGCCCGGGATAGGGCTTCTGGCCCGCTTTCGCCGCCGATCCCCCCGCCGACGTCACGGGACGACCTTGCCCGGGGCGAGGAGCCTGCCTGGCCGCAGAAGAAGAGGAGGAACCGGATGCCGGCTTCTTTCCCGACGGGGTCGGTCGCTGAGTTCCCGACGACGAGGCGCTCGTGCCCGAACCGCTTGCGACGGGCGACGAATCATCGGCGTGTCTTGCGTCGGGTTGACCGGGTTCGGGATATTCTTTCGAGAGAGTCACTCGTGGCCCTTCTTCGCTCTTGCGGCAAACCGCCATGATACCAGACCCGTATCCAGGCAAAATGTGCGACGAATCACGGCCGCCGCTACGCCTGATTCGAACCCTTCACGGCAGCACGGTTGAGAAGATCCCGCAGTCGCCCGGCCGTCGCCTGCGGGCTGAACTCGACGTCGTAGACACCGCGAAGCCGCCGGCCGAGCGAAAACACATCCGCCTCACGAATCCGCCGAACGATGTCGTCGACGCGGCTCCAGTCGTCAACGGGAAGATACGATCCCGCGCAGTACTCCTCGAGCGTCGCCGTCGGCGAACCCACCACCGCGCGTCCGAGTTGCGCGGCATCGATGACCTTCGCCGAAAGCTGTGTCTGGGCGACCGGGCTGCGCAGGTCCTGCGGCACCAGCAGCAGATCGACCCCTTCGTACGCTTCGACGATCGGAAGGTCGGCCGGCAACTCCGTCCATCGGTCGCGCACGTGCTCGGGAGGACGCCATGACGCCGCGAAGGTCACGAACTTCGCGTCGGGCATCGCCTCGGCGAGCCTCACCATCGACTGCAGGCCCTTGTGCGGGCGGATCGACCCGAGGAAAGCGAGGGTGAGCGGATCCGCGGCAGCGCGTTCCCGAGCAACCGGCGGCCGGTCCGCCGGTATATAGGGGCGGGTGTGCGGAATGCGGCCGGCGGGCTTGCCGCCGATCGTGCCGCGCGCGGCGTACACGTTGCGGATCGCGTCGCTCGTGAAGCTCGTCGCGACGGCCGCGCGGGCCGCCCTCGCCTGCGAGCGCTTGACGCGAATGGGTCCGCGCGGGTGGAGAGGAGGGTAATCCAGCCAGCGCCGCACGTCCCCCTTCAGATGCTGCACCATCAGCGCGAGATCGTCCTCGTCGAAGTCCTGGATCACGGTCACGCCCGGCACGGCGGCGACGGCCTCAGCGACCAGGTCGAGCGGATGCAGACCCTTCGAGACCCAGACGAGCACATCGCCGTCGGTACGCGCGGCCTCCCCGATTCTGTCGATCAGGCCGGTACGCGTGTCGGCGGTGAAGAGGTTGACGTCGAGCGCGAACTTCTTCGAAGGCGGCCATACCGGTCCGTCCTCCACCGCCCAGAGCTCGACGTCGCCGAGCTCCGCGGCCGTCAACGCCATGCTGATGCCACGGCCGAGCGAGTTCGACCTGCTGGACGGGGAGAGGACGAACGTCTTCACCGGACCGCGCCGACCCCGCCGGACTCGCCGACGGTGGCCGGCAGCTCGGCGGCCTGCTCGATCCGGAGGCGGTCGATGAGCCGACCCTCGGGCAGCTCCACGTCGTCGTAGGTGAGCACGGCATCCTTCGCGACGTCGCGCACCACCCGCGCACCCTCTGCGACGCCGATCGGAAGCAGACGCTCGCCGGCGGTGATGTCCGCCCGCTCGGCCACGCCGTACGTGGAGTATCCGCCCAGTCCGTCGATGACCGTGCCGGCGGCGAGGTCGGTCTTGGCGACCGCGACGACCTCGACCGTGGGCGCGCCCAGCGGCTCGAGCGCGGCGTCACGGAAGATGACGGCACGCGCGACCGTGGTCGGCACCTCGAAGTGACACAGGTGATACGGCGTGTAGAAGCTGTAGAGCGGGCCCTCGCCGAGCTTGTAGAGGTTCAGATAGTGGCGCTGCTTGGGGTCGTCGTGCGTCGCGAGCACGAAGATGCCGGGGCCGGGCTTGGCTCCCACCACGTAGTCGACATAGCCTCCGGCGCGGCGCAGCTCTTCGACGTCGTATGCACTCGTCAGCTCGTCGATGTGCCCGGCGTGGTCGGCACCGCGCATCCCGCGTCGCTCGACCGTCATTCCGGTCGCATTGGCGACGATCGCCTGCTCGAACGACACCTTGGTGCCGTCGGCGAAGCTCGTCACCATGTAGGGGTCCTGCCCCCACTTGGCGGCGAATCCGGCCTGCGTCGTCGGGGTCCGGTACTCGTCCTGGAGACCCTTGATGTTGCCGCAGACGAGCGGGGTCAGACCCAGCCCCCTGACGAACCGCACGAGGTTCATCTCCACGCCGGGCTGGTCGCCGTCACAGCCGGTCAGCACGACGCCGGCGGCCTTGGCCCGCTTGCTGAGGATCGGACCGACCGTGCCGTCGACCTCGGCGTTCATGAGGACGATGTCCTTGCCGTGCTCGATCGCGTCGACGACGACGTGCGCGCCGTACTCGACCGCGCCGGTGGCCTCGACGATGGCATCGACGGATGCCGCGCGGGTCGCCAGCGTGTAATCCTGCGTGATCGCGACGGCGTTCTCGGCGATGGCGGTCTCGACACCGTCGATGTCGGTCACGACGCGGATGTCCTCGACACCGGCTTCGCGCAGCGCCTTCTCGGCCTTCTCGAGCGTGCGGTTGACGACGACGGCGATCCGCTCGCCGGGAACGCTGTTGACGATCTGATTGATCAGGCCGCGACCCATGAAACCGGCGCCGATCAGGGCCACCTGGATCGGGGTGCCCGAATCCTCCCGTTGCTGGAGCGCCTTGTCGACGAGGATCACAGCGCCTCCCCCGTCACAGAGCGACGATCCGCTTCACTCCAGGTGGAAAGCAGCGGCCAGCTGCGATCCTTGTCGGAGATCTCGACGACGGGGACGGGCCATTCGAGGTTCAGATCCGGATCGTCGTGGCGAAGCCCGCGCTCGAAGCCCGGCGCGTACGCGCCGCTGACCTGGTAGGTCACTTCGCTCTCGTCGACGAGCGTCTGGTAGCCGTGCGCGAAGTACGCCGGCACGTACAGGGCCCGCCGGTTGTCGGCGGTCAGCTCCACCGAGACGTGCTGGAGGTACGACGGAGAGGAAGGACGCAGATCCACGATCGTGTCGACGATGGCTCCGCGCGTGCAGCGGATGAGCTTGGTCTCGGGATGCGGCGAGATCTGCAGGTGCATTCCGCGAAGCGTGCCGGCACGGAAGTTGAACGAGATGTTCGCCTGTTCGATGAGCGGTTCCAGGCCCGCGTCGATGAACTCCTGCCGGTCGAACGCGCGGGCGAAGAACCCGCGGTCGTCGGCTCGCTTGTCCAGGTCGATGATGGCCACGTCGTCGACGTCGGTCGTCGTGATGATCATGCGGCCCTCCAGAACAGCGCATCGTCGACCTGTCCGGTGCGGATCAGGTACTCCAGCTGCTTCAGGCGGGTGAACCCCCGGCCGGTGAAGTCGGCGGTGTCGAGATCGACCGACGAGAACACCGCGAGGAGCTGTTCCGCGCCGCGACGGGCATTCCATTCGGTGCGGTACCCGGGGAGCACCTCACCGATCTTGTCGAAGTTCACCTTGTAGCTGCGGTTGTCGCCGCCCTCGGGCCCGAACGTGACCTCACAGCCGGGGAACACGTCGGCCACGACGGTCGCGATCTCACGCACCTGGTAGTTCTGATCGTTGGATCCGACGTTGAAGGTCTGGTTGTGCACGTCCTCGCGCGGGGCCACGACCGCGCGTCGAATCGCCTGGGCGATGTCGAGCGCGTGCACCAGCGGACGCCAGGGGGTGCCGTCGCTCGTCATCGCGATCTTCTTCGTCGTCCACGCCAGCCCGGCGAGGTTGTTCAGCACGACATCGAACCGCATCCGCGGCGATGCCCCGAACGCCGTGGCGTTGCGGAGGAAGGTCGGCGAGAAGTCGTCGTCGGCCAAGGCCGACACGTCGCGCTCCACAAGGGCCTTGCACTCGGCATACGTCGTCTGCGGGTCCACCGGCGAGGTCTCGTCGACCGTTCCCTCGGCGACGCCGTAGACGCTGCACGAAGACATGTAGACGAAGCGGTTCACGCCGACCTCTTTGGCGAGGGTGGCGAGCCGCACCGAGCCCTGATGATTGATGGCCTTGGTGAGGTCGGGCGCGAACTGGCCGAGCGGGTCGTTCGACAACTCCGCCATGTGGACCACGGCGTCGATCCCCTCGAGGTCTTCCGCCGTGATCTCGCGGACATCCTTCGCGAGCGTCAGGGGCGACGCCGAGACGCCGTTGTACAGCCAGCCGGCCTTGTAGAAGCCGGTGTCGACGGCCACGAGCTCATGCCCGTCCCGCAACAGCTCCGGGGCGAGGACGCTGCCGAGATAGCCCTCCGTGCCGGTTACCAGGATCCTGCTCATGCCCACACCTTCCACTGCGCCTGCCCGTCGGCCCACAGGCCGTTGAGCTCCTTCCAATCCCGGAAGGTGTCCATGCCCATCCAGAAGCCTTCGTGGGTGAAGACGCCCAGCTCGCCGTCGTGCGCCAGCCGCTGCAGCGGGCTCTTCTCGAGCAGCAGATCCGGGTCGTCGTCGAGGTAGCGGTCGACCATCTCCCGCTTGTGGACGAAGAACCCGCCCGAGACCCAGCCGTCGGCCATCGTCGGCTTCTCGTTGAACTCGACGACGCTGCCGCCGTCGACGTGCATCTCGCCGAATCGGCTCGTCGGGTGCACCCCGGTCACGGTGGAGATCTTGCCGCTCGCGACGTGCTGGTCGTAGAGAGCCGCGATGTCGACGTCGCCGATCCCGTCACCGTACGTCTGCAAGAAATAGGGGTGGTCGAGGTACTTCTCGACCCGCTTGATGCGGGCACCCGTGCCCGTCTCGATGCCGGTCTCGACCATCGTGACCTCCCAGTCCTCGGTGAGCCGATCGCCGTACCAGCTGGCGTCGCCGGTGGCGAGGCTCACCGTGACGTCGCGGCCCTGCTGTCCGTACTCGAGGAAGAAGTCGCGGATCTGGTCGCCCTTGTAGCCCAGCGGCAGGACGAAGCGACGGAAGCCGTGGGCCGAGTAGATCTTCATGATGTGCCAGAGGATCGGCCGGCCACCGATCTCGATGAGGGGTTTCGGCAACTTCTCGCTCGCCTCGCGAATGCGGGTGCCCATGCCACCGCACAAGATGACGACCGGAACCTCCGCTCTTTCCGCAGCAGACATGGCGATATCGGTCATGGTTTGTCTCCCAAGGCAAAAGCGATGATTCGATCGGCGCGCGCACCCACGCGACGGAGCGCGCCCGCCACCCGGATCCCCACCGTGCTCGCGTGGAAGTGTACACGAGGAACGCGGAGGCGAATCGTCGCCGGCCGGCGCGCGGCGACGTTAGGTCAGCGGGGGCGCAGCTCGCCGATGTGGTTCTCGATCAGGTGCTCGGCGATCGCCATCGACGACGTCGCCGCCGGCGACGGAGCGTTTCGGAGGATCGTCACGGGCCCGTGACTGTCGACGGCGAAGTCGTCGATGAGAGACCCGTCGCGCCCGAGCGCCTGAGCGCGGACCCCGGCTCCCTCTTTGCGCGTCAGATCGCGCAGTTCCAGTTCGGGAACGAACATCTGGGCCTTCCGGAAGTACCGGCTCTTGATCAGCGAGGCGGCGATCTCGTCGGCGCCCATGCGCCAGTACTTGCGCACCAGGGTGCGCGAACCGGGCCACACCAGGGAGTCCCACGTGTCGCGAACGGAGATCCGGCCCCACGAGTAGCCCTCGCGGGCGAGGGCGGGCACGGCGTTCGGGCCGACGTGCACGGAGTCGTTCACGGCGCGGGTGAAGTGGACGCCGAGGAAGGGGAAGCTCGGATCGGGCACCGGGTAGATCATGCCCGACACCAGATGCGTGCGCGAGTGGTCGAGCTGCCAGTACTCGCCGCGGAACGGCAGGATCTTCGGCGAGGGGTCGGCCCCCGTCATCCGCGCGACGAGATCCGACTGCAGACCCGCGCAGGCGATCACGCGATCGAACAGCTGATCGCCGCGGGTGGTCTCCAATCGCACCCGCCCCGACTCGATGCGCACGCCGGTCACGGCGGTGTCGAGGATGATCCTGCCCCCGGCCGCCACCACGTCGTCGGCCATCGCCCTCGTGATCGCCGAATAGTCCACGACCGCGGTATGCGGGGAGTGGAGCGCCGCGACCCCCGCGCCGTGAGGCTCGATCTCGCGGATGCCCGCGGCATCCACTCGCGCCAGTCCCGGCACGCGGTTGGCCGTCGCGCGGCGTTCGAGCTCGTCGAGCGCGGGCCGCTCACTGTCGTCGACGGCGACGACGAGCTTGCCCACCTCGCGATAGGGAAGACCCTTGTCGAGGCAGTAGTCGCGCATCGCCAGCCGACCCTGCGCGCACAGCCGCGCCTTCAGCGAGCCCGGCGCGTAATAGATGCCCGCGTGGACGACACCGGAGTTGTGTCCGGTCTGGTGGGCGGCGACCCGGCCCTCCTTCTCGATGACCACGACATCGCCGACGCCCCGCTGCGCGAGAACGCGCGCGAGCGCGATGCCCACGATCCCCCCGCCGATGATGCCGATCCGCTCAGCCATGACAGTCCCCCCGATCGTCCGGTCCGCCGCAGGCCGCTCCCGTGCGGCCGGGATCACCAGGCTAACGGATGCCGATCCGCACGGCGCAGACACGCGGCGTCGGGTGCGCCGGAGACCGGAACGGGTGCGCCGCCGAACCTGAACGCCACGTGGGAAGCTGGTTTCACGAGTGTGAAAAACGCGTCCGCAGGTGGTCGATCCGACAACAGATGACATCCTAGAAGCGCAGAACCGCTGAGCTCTTCAGTGGCGCTGCCGCGCCGTGGGGCAAGGAAACCTGCCCATGGTGGCGAGACTTTCGTATTGCGTCGGCAGGTTGGTCGACGCGGAAAGGGCGATATGCCGAACCCGAAGAACGACCCAGCAATGAGCCGCCGCGGTTTCGTGGGCCTCGTCCTGCTGACCGCTCCGGCCGCCGTTCTGGCGGCCTGCACCGCCTCTCCGAGTCCGGCGCCGACCACGTCGTCCCCCACCGGAGGAGGCGGCACCACCGGCGCCCCGTCGGCGCCCGGCCCGCGTCCCGAAGTCGTGCGCTCCTTCGGTCCCAACGGCACGCACTGGCCCGCGCACACCCCCTGGCTCGGGGACGAGAACGTCGCCGTCACCGAGGTCGATTGCGATTGGGAGGCGATCTCCGAAGCGATCGCGGCCGTGACGCCCGAGCAGGCCGCGGCCGGGGTCCACATCAAGATCCGCCCCGGGACGCTTCCGGGAGGGGGCTCGTCCTCGGGCTCCGCCGGCGTGCTCGCCGACATCGGGAGCGCCGACTGGGCGCAGAACGTCCTCGTGTCGCCCCTGGAAGGACGCGGCAGTGTCACGATCGACGACGAGGCGCGGCTGGTCGGCGTCCACGGTGTCACCTTCGCCCGACTCGACGGCGTCGTGATCCTGATGACCAACTGCACGCGGTCCGCGTGGGCGCACTCGAAGATGACCTACGGCTTCCGGATGGCCGCGTCCTACGGCGAGACCACGAGGGAGTGCGGCGCGTACGAGATCGTCATGGCCGACGCCAAGGCCGACATCGTCGACCCGTTCGGCTACGCGTCGGGTGAAGGCAGTCTGATCACCGACTGCGTGTGGGAGGGATGCTACGGCGCCCCCGTGTTCCGGCCCTCGGGCGCCGATGACCACGTGGACTCGCTGCAGATGTACGGCACGGGCTCCTACCGTGGTCTGACCCTGCGGGACACCGCCGTGTTCGGCTCCCTCAACTGCGCGCTGCAGTTGGGCGGTGTCGCCGACGACGACCCGTACAAGGGATCATCGCCGTTCGCCACCCTCGACCACACGCTCCTCACCTCGCAGGCCACCGCGATCCAGGTGCGCTACCCCACCCCCGACGGCGCCGACACGCCCAAGATGGCTCAGGCCATCAACGGCATCGGCGAGCCCCAGCATCTCTATGCGAACGACTCGCTCATCTTCGGGTCGATGCACCGCAGCAGCTGGGCCGTCGTGAGCAACTGCAAGGTCTCCAGCGAGGGCGCACTCGAGAACAATGCGATCCAGGACGGCAAGTGGACCTACGACGCCGACATGGCCGACTGGGGGGCGGAAGAGTTCGACGAGCTCGCGCCGATCCCGACGGACGAGTACCTGGCATCCGTGTGGACCTGATCAACCGCGCACGCGGTTGAGATAGCCGCCGCGCTCGTCAACGCGCCGGCGAGTCGGCCATCATGCCCATCGCCCGGCGGTACGCCTTCACCTGAAGGCGTACCGCCGCGGCCCAACTGAGGTCATCCGCGCGAGCCAGCGCCGCCGCCTGCATCTGCGCCAGACGGTCGGGCTGGGACGAGAGCGCATCCAACTGATGGGACAGGGTGGAGACGTCCCCCACCTCGTGCATGAGCCCCGAGACCCCGTTCGTCAGCACGGCGCCGGCGGCGACCGACACCAACGGCACGCAGCCGGCGACCTGCGCCTCGTAGGTCACGAGGGCGCTTCCCTCCTCCACGGAGGGAAGAAGCAGCACGTCCGAGTTGGCGAGGACGGTCATCGGATCCGACGTCACTCCGCACACCTCGACACTCGGGTCGTCGAGAAGGGGGGCGAGGTACCTCCCGTACTCGTGCTCGATGTGGCCGTACACGAGGAACCGGCCGTGCCGGCTGGCCGAAGAGGCGACCCACGCCCGCAGCGCGTAGTGCAAGCCCTTGCGCGGGTCGCCGCGGCCGAGGAAGACGGCGGTGAAGGGCCGGTCACCGCGCGGCGGCCTGACCACCTTGACACTGCACCCGTACTGGTGGCGCAGCAGGCGATTCGGATCGAACCCGCGCTCGAGGAAAGACCGCGCGACCGGTTCGGACGGCACGAGGAGTGCGGTCGCCGTGGCCCACTCCTTCTCCTCGATCGCCAACCGGCGTTTGTCGTGGGTGTGGCTCGCACCGCGCGGAGTCGACAGTCCCAGCAGCTCCGTCTCTCTGGCCACGACCTCGTAGGCATTGGCGGTGTGCGTGTTGGGGACTTCCCGCAACGACGCGATGCCCTGCTGCGCCGCCGCCCGGAACGTCCGTACGGATGCCCGCGGCCACGAGTGGACGACGTCGATGCCGCCCCGCCGGACGATCCTCGACACCACCGCATCGTGATACGCGAGGGCACGGTCACGGCCCAGCACGCGGTGCGGGATGCGCCGCGAGAACGCGGTGAGGGTCGTCCGCGTCGAAGCAGCGCCCGGCACCGGGATGGCGATGCTCGCCGCCACGATGTGCACCTCGTGACCGGCGCGCACGAGCTCGTTCGCCTGATTCCACGCAGTCCAGCCGATACCCGGCGCTCCCAGGGCATGCGGAAAACTGTAAAGAACAGTGAGTCGCTCTGCGTCCTGACGCTGCGGACGTGACGTATCGATCCGACCCTCCATCCCTCGCAGCCGTTTCTTCCGGTTATCAGTCTAGGTTCCGGGCGTAGCCGTTTCCTGGACGGCCGAACCTTTACATCCGCGCAACATTCTGGCCCGGCGCTGGTAACACTTCCAAGCCACGATATGCTGGACAGAGACTCTTCGCTCAGTTGCCGGACGTCCCCGTTCGGTACAAGAGTTAGGAGTCGGTGGGGACCTGTCGAACGATTCAGAAGCGACAGGCACGCGAAAAGGGGACATGAAATGGAAACTCCGGGCTACGCGACGGTTCTCTGGCGATACAAATGGCTGCTCGTCTTCGGAGCGCTGGTCGCCGCCGCCGCGGCATTCTTCGCCGGCTTCACTCTGAGCAACGGCCAGGTCGTCTCCCGCGCCGTTCAGACGTGGAACGCCACGACCACGATGCTGGTGACCAGCCCATCCGACACCATCTACCAAGCCGAGATCCCCGGCGTCCCGGTAGAAGAGGGCGTCAGCGAGCCGGTGGCCAACGACCTCTCCAACGCGGCAATGGTGTACGCCTACGTGATCGCCAGCGACGAGATCCAGGCCGCGGTCGAGGCGACCATCGGACCGCTCGACGACGAGACCGAGTCCATCTCGGCCGTCCGACGGACGACGCAGCCGGTGGGCGACGAGAAGTTCCCCGGCCGATACGACCTTCCGGTTCTCGAGGCGATCGGCACCGCCGCAACGCCCGAGCGCGCCGAGCTCATCTCGCAGACGGCGGCGAACGCCTTCGTCACCGACCTCACCGCACGGCAGGACGCGCGCGGACTCGACCCGAACGTGCGCGTTCAGGTCGAAGTCCTCGGCCTGAACGAGGCCGTCGAAGGCGAGTCCAGCAACCCGGCGATCCCGATCGTCGTGACCTTCTTCGGAGTGTTCCTCGCGTTCGTCGTCATCGCGTTCATCATCGCGGGCATCCGTTCCGGCATCGCTCGCCGCCGCGCGGCCAACGAGGAGGTGTACGACGACGACGAGGATGTGTACGACGACGACTTCGCCGTCGACGACCACTTCACCGCAGGGCACAACAGCCCGAGAGCGGAGGACTTCGACGACTTCCTGCTGGACACCAGCCTCGAGCCGGTGCCGCAGCGGCGGTCGCGCAGCCGGTCGGACGACGGCGAAGGATGAGCCGGACGACCCGCGCAAGCGAGTCGGCACCTCTGGGTAATCCGCAATGACCTCGAGTTCTCTTCACCCTCCGGCGACGGCCGACTCTCGAAAGCCGTCGCCGGAGCAACGGGTCCGTTTCACGGTCGGTCAGATCGTGCTCATCGTCAGCCTGGTGCTCATCTTCACGGCGCTCGTGCTGGCGGCAGTGATCTTCCTCCCGCCGCTGATCGCGGGAGCGGTCCTGCTGGGCATCTCGCTCGTCGTGCTGCTTCGGAAGATCCTGTTCACGTGGCCGGCGATGATGTTCCTGCTCGCGGGAACGATCATGTTCATCCCGGCGCGCAAGTACTCGCTGCCGATTCCGCTGCCGTTCGCGCTCGAGCCCTACCGCGTGATGATCTTCGTCGTCGCGATCGCGCTGGCCTTCGCGCTGCTGTTCGACCCCAAGCGCCGCTGGCGGCCCATCGCGTTCGGATGGCCGCTGGGGATCTTCCTCGCGACCCTGCTCGTGTCGTTCATCGTGAACGGGATGCCGCTGGTCAACAAGGGCCTGGCGATGACCTCCATGTCCGGCTTCTTCCAGCTGGGCGTACTGCTGTCCGTGCTGTTCAGCGTCCGGCAGCTGCTCACCAGCGAACGCATGGTGCAGGCGCTGCTGCTGTTCCTCACGTGGTCCGCCGTGATCGTCTCGTTCTTCGCGATCATCGAACGCGTCGCGCGAGTGAACGTGTTCCTCATGCTGGGCACCTTCCTCCCCCTCATGACTCTTCGTGAGGCGGGCGAGGCGACGCGTGCGGGTGTGATGCGCGCATACGGGTCGGCGCAGCACCCGATCGCGCTGGCCGTCATGCTCTGCATGTTCATCCCGATCGTCATCTATCTCGCGAAGTACGCCATCTGGCCACGCAACGAGTTCAACCGTCGCGTCGTCTACTCGATCGCGCTCGTGCTGATCTTCGGCGGCATCCTCGCGGCGATCTCCCGCACCGCGGTCGTCGTCATGGGCGTGATGTGGCTGGTCACACTCCTGCTGAGACCGAAGATCGCGCTGCTGCTTCTGGCGATCGGTCTGCCCCTGCTCTTCCTCGCGGCCCTGGTCATCCCCGCTCAGGTCGACTCGATGGTCCTGTCGTTCCTCGATGTCGATTCCCTCATCGCCTCGCAGTACACATCGGCCGGCATGGCCGGCGCGGGGAGGCTGGCGGATCTGGAACCGGCGATGGCGGAGATCCAGATCACACCCTTCTTCGGTCAAGGATTCGGTAGCCGGATCGTGATCGGCGATGAGGCGAACTCCTTCATCCTCGACAACCAGGTGCTCGCGGTGCTGATGGAGGCGGGCGCCCTCGGCGTGGCCGGCTTCGCGACCTACATGCTGGTGCCGCCGCTCATGCTCATCGTCTTCGCCTTCCGCGACGCGGCCGAGCCCCGTCACGCGATGCTCGCCTTCGCGATCGCCATCTCGATCGGCGGGTTCTGCGCAGCCCAGTTCTTCTTCGACTCCTTCGGTTTCTTCCAATCGTTCCTCGTGCATCTCATGCTGCTCGCGATCGGCGCGTGGTTGATCACCGAGGCGCCACGCAAGAACCGGCATCGAACGGCGAAGGATGCCGAGTTCACTGAGCCCATCCGGGAAGCGGCGGCGGCATGACCGGACGACGCCTCAGCGTCGTGATCCCGGCACACAACGAGGCCGCCGTGATCGACCGACTCCTCGCGACCGTGACGGCCGACCCACGAGCGGATCAGTTCGAGATCGTCGTCGTGGCCAACGGATGCAGTGACGACACCGCCGCCCGCGCCCGCGCCCACGACGGGGTCCAGGTCGTCGAGATCGCGGCCGCCTCGAAGATCGCCGCGCTCAACGCAGCGGATGCCGCGGCATCCGCTTTCCCGCGGGCGTACGTCGACGCCGACGTGATGATCGACGCCGATGCCCTCTTCGCCCTCGCCGACGTGCTCTCGACCGACGGGGTCGAGATCGCCTCGCCGCGGCTCGTCGTGGACACGTCCGCGGCATCGTGGGCGGTCCGTCAGCACTATCGCATCTGGGAGTTGAGCGACTACCGCCGGTCCGGCCACATCGGTTCGGGGGTGTACGCGCTCTCGCAGGCGGGGCGCGCCCGGTTCGCCGAATGGCCCGACGTGATCGCGGACGACCGCTTCGTGCAGCAGCTGTTTCTGCCCGCCGAGCGCGCGACGCTCGACGACCATGCGTTCACGGTGCGCAGCGCCCGCGACATGCGCTCGCACATCAACCGTTCGGTGCGCATCGCACGCGGCAACCAGGAGCTTCCCTCGTCGATGCAGAACGCGTCCGCCCCGAGCACCGCCTCGCGCGGCGGCCTGGTCGCGCGCGTCGCGCGTCGTCCCTCGCTGTGGCTGCCGTTCGCCGTCTACTGCGTCAGCTGGACGGCGCCGAACCTTCTCGCGCGTCGCGCGATCAAGCAATCCAAGGAGCGCACGTGGAATCGCGACCAGACCAGCCGAGCGTCAGCATGACGCGCCGCCGATCGCGCGTGGCGGTGCTTGCCACCCTGGCTCTCGCTCTCGTTCTCGCAGGGTGCTCGGGGGGCCAGCCGAACCCCGACCCCGTCGACCTCGGCGACGTCGCGACCCCCGGCGCGGTCTCGTCGGTCACCTCCGTCGGAGCGCTGGGCGACTCGGTCACGCTCGGCGTCAACGCCTGTGACGAGCCAGGATGGTGCCCGGCACGTAGCTGGGCCACCGGCGACGACCCCGGCGTGGGCTCGGTCGCCCTGCGCATCGGCGCGGCCACCGGCACCTTCCCCGAGACCGAGAACGCGGCCAAGGACGGGGGTACTCTCGCGGACGGGATCGGCAACGCCGACGACGTGATCGCCGCCGACCCGCAGCTGGTCCTCCTTCTTCTCGGCGGCAACGACGTGTGCAGCCGCGACATGGACACGATGACGAGTGTCGACGACTTCAGGACCGGCTACACGACGCTGCTGACCAAGCTCTCCACCGAGCTCCCCGACGCGACGCTGGTCGCGATGTCCATCCCCAACCTCTACATGGTCTGGGAACTCGGCCACCAGCAGGACGCCGCGGTCGATGTCTGGGCCAAGAGCTCTTCATGTCGCAATCTGCTGGGCGATCCTCGGGCCACCGGGCAGGAAGACGTCGAACGCCGCGAGGCGGTCGCGACGCGCAACGCCGAGCTCAACCAGGTGATCTCCGAGGTGTGCACCTCTGACCTCAACTGCACGTACGACGACGGGGCGCTGTTCGACTACAAGTTCGCACCCGAGGAGATCTCGTCCATCGACTACTTCCACCCCTCGGCAGTGGGCGAAGCCGTCATCGCGGAGATGGCGTGGGACGTGGTGGTTGAGGCGATGTCGCAATGACGACCCTCCTGGTCGCGATCTCCGGCGGTCATCTCACGCAGCTGAAGATGCTGTCGAGCCGGGTCGCCGGCGACGATATGGTGTGGATGACCAACGACACCCCCCAGAGTCGTTCACTGCTGGCCGGCGAGCGTGTGTACCACGTCCCGACGAGGCGGCCCCGTGACTACTTCGGTGTGCTCCGCGACACCGCGATCGCGCGTCGGGCGATGAAGGACCAGCCGATCGACCGCGTCATCAGCACGGGAGCCCAGGTGGCGCTGTCGGCGCTGATTCCCGCGTCGGTGCGGCGCATCCCGTTCCACTACATCGAAAGCGCGACCCGCGTGACGGGCATCTCCTCGACGGGCCGCGTGATGGAGCGGGTTCCGTGGGTGGACCGGCTCGTCCAGTACCCGCACGCGACCAACGACAAGTGGCGTTACGCCCTGTCGGTCTTCGACGGCTTCGAGACCGAAGTGGTCACTCCGGTCGGACCGATCGAGCGCGCCGTGGTCACGGTCGGCGGCAACGACAGCTACGGGTTCCGTCGGCTGGTCGACAGCGCGCTGCGCGTCCTGCCTCCCGCGGCGGATACGCTCTGGCAGGTGGGCCCGACGGATGTCTCCGACCTTCCGATCACCGCGACCGACTCCCTCCCCGCGGCCGAGCTCAACAAAGCCCTCCAAGAGGCCGACGTCGTCATCGGCCACGCGGGGACCGGCACGGCGCTGGCCGCGCTGAACGCCGGCAAGCTCCCGATTCTCATTCCCCGCTCGGTGGCCCACGGCGAGCACGTCGACGAGCACCAGCAGGATCTGGCTCGCTTCCTCGCCGACCGCGGGCTGGCGATCGTGCGTGAGCCCGAAGAGCTCACCTACGCCGACCTCAACGCATCACGGAGTTGGCGCGCGGCCGTCACGACGGAACTGAAGCCGGTGGCACTGTGAGGAGGACGCGGGCGAGATGACTGCGACCACGCCGACCGCGGACGTCGCGGTCATCATCGTCAGCTTCAACACACGCGACGACACCGTCGCCTGCGTCGATTCCGTCCTGGCCCATCGCGAGGACCTCGACGTTCAGGTCGTCGTCGTCGACAACGGCTCCGTCGACGGGAGCCCCGAGGCACTGCGCCGCGCGCACCCCGAGATCGACGTGATCGAAGCGGGAGAGAACCTGGGCTTCGCCCGCGCCGTCAATCTCGGCGTGCACCACGCCCACGCGGAGTACGTTCTGCTGTTGAACCCCGACGCCGTCATGCTGCCGGAATCGCTCCCGCGCATGATCGCCTTCGCGCGAAGCCATCCGCAGTATCGGGTCTTCGGCGGTCGCACGCTACGAGAGGACCGGACGCTCGAACCGAGTTCCTGCTGGGGCGCACCGACACTCTGGTCGCTGACGATGTTCGCCACGATGCTGAGCACCGTCTTCAAGCACTCGCCGATCTTCGATCCCGAGTCCCTGGGCCGGTGGCCCCGCGACACCGTCCGCGAAGTGCCGATCGTCACGGGATGCCTGATGCTCGTCGCCCGGACGGACTTCCTCGCGCTGGGCGGGATGGACGAGGAGATCTTCCTCTACGGCGAGGATGCCGAGTTCAGCGCACGAGCCGCAGCACACGGCATGTCGCTCGTCGTGGTGCCCGAGGCGACCATCATCCACACCGTCGGAGGGTCGACCGCCTCCGGCGGCTCGAAGGGTTCGATGGTCCTGGCGGGCAAGGTGACCTACCTCGACAAGGTCTGGACGCCCCGCCGCGCCGCCATCGGGAAGTTCCTCCTGCTGACGGGAGTCGCTGCGCGGGCACTCCTCGAGAAGTCGCTGCGGCGACCCCACCGGCCTTGGTCCACCGTATGGCAGCGCCGCAACGACTGGCGCGCGGGATATCCGCACGCCGAAGCAGCTCTCTTCGGCCGACAGATCGCGACTTCGCACTCCTGACTAGACAGTCTCGCCTCCCGGGGCAGATTTCCTCGCCACAGGGCGCGGCAGCGCCTCTGAGAAGCTGATGCGACAGGGCGGACGGGTTCCGTCGGCGCACATTAGAGCCAGGTGAGAAGAGTGTTAGGCGCGTGTTAATCACGCATGAACTCTGTGTTGCACATGTTGCCCTCGATTGGGAATCTGTTTGACCCGCTGACATGCTGAGAACCAACCCCACATCGTTCCAGCTCCCGACCCCTCACCCCTCGCTCACCCCAGTCGTTCGCGCAAGCGAACCCGCTGAAAGGCCGACATGACCGATCCCTTGTGGTGCGTGCCCGCCAACCGTCGTACCGTGCTCCGATGGCTGCTGGCTTCCACTCCCGGCGCCATAGCCACCTTCTGCGCCGCCACGCCGACGCCCACCCCCACGCCGACGCCGACGCCGACTCCCACTGCGACAGCGACTCCTCGGCCGACGGCCTCGCCCACGGCGACCCCCACGCCTACTCCCACTCCCACTCCCACTGCCACTGCCACTCCCACTCCGACCCCCACGCCGACGCCGACAGCGACGCAGCCTCCGGCAGCACCCGCCGGGCCGAGCAAGCGCCCAGCCCTCGTCCGCTCGTTCGGGCCCAATGGCACCCACTGGCCCGACCACACGCCGTGGCTCGGCGACGCGGTACCGAAGGTCGTCGAGGTCGCCTGCACGTGGGCGGCGATCTCCGCCGCGATCTCGGCGGTGACCCCCGCCGAGGCTGCCGCCGGGGTGCACATCAAGGTCCTTCCGGGAACCCTCCCCGGCTCGGGTTCCTCGTCCGGCTCCAAGGCGGTGCTCCAGGACGTCGGCAACGCGAGCTGGTCGAAGAACGTGCTCGTCTCGCCGCGCAACGGACGGGGCAGCGTGACGATCGCGCAGGCTGCTCGGCTCCGCGGCGTGAACGGCGTCACCTTCGCACGCATCGACGCCGCCGACATCCTCCTCACCAACTGCAACCGCACCGCGTGGGCGCACTCGAAGGTGACGAAGGGGTTCCGCATGTCGTCGTCCTACGGCGCGACGACTCGCGGCACCGGTGCGTACGAGATCGTCATGGCTGACGCCAAGGCCGACATCTCGGACCCGCTGGGCTACGCGGCGGGCGCGGACTGCGTCCTGATCGACGGCGTCTGGGAGGGCTGCTACAGCGCCCCCGTGTTCCGTCCCGTCGACGCCACCGACCACATCGACACGCTTCAGATGTACGGCACGGGCTGGTACCGCGGGCTGACGGTACGCGACTCCACGGTGTTCGGCTCCCTGAACTGCGCCCTGCAGATCGGGGGATCCCAGGCGAACGATCCCAACGCGGGCACCCGATTCCTCACCGTGGACCACAGCATCATCACGTCGCAAGCCGCCGCGATCCGGGTGCGCTACCCCGTCCCCGCCGGCGCACAGACACCGACCATCGACCAGGCGATCAACGGCATCGGCGAGGACCGTCAGCTCTACGCCAACGACTCCTACATCTTCGGGTCGATGTACCGCAGCAGCTGGGGCACCGTGACCAACACGAAGGTCTCCAGTTCACGCGCGCCGGCCAACAACCCCGTCGTGAGTGGCGGCTGGACGTACGACAGTACGATGGAGTCGTGGGATGCACAGGACTTCGATCGGCTGACGCCAGCTCCGACGGACGCGTACCTCGCTCGGATCTGGGCCTGACCTCGCGCGGGGCGCGCG
>NZ_JBASZT010000359.1:0-16333 GCF_049661145.1 Microbacterium sp. | reverse complement strand
GCGATGGCCTCGGCGTTCGCGCGCGCGAGCGCGATGAACGGCGTGCGGTACGGGACCTCGAACAGCGGCATCCCCTGGTCGCGGCAGGCGGCTTCGAGGGCGGGCGGGATGCCGTCGCGCACCACCTCGGTGCCGAAGCCCAGTCCGCGCACTCCACGCGCGCGCAGTCGCGCGACGTAGGCGCGATAGGGAGCCGGATCGTCTTCTGCGCTGGCGCCGACCCTGGCCCAAGCGCCCGCCTCCGTCACGAACTGCGTCCCGGTCGTCAGCAGCAGCAGGTCGTCGGCGAGGAAGGGCGTCGGGTCGGCGAGGTCGGAGCTGTGCACCCACCGCAGCGGCGCGTCGAGGGCCCGCGGCGGCAGGGCGGCCTCGTCTGAGGCCAGCCGCAATCGCAGGTCGCGCCGGGCGAGCAGTGCGCGCAGCGTCGGCTGGGGATCGGTCATTGGGCTCCGAGAAGAATGGATGTACACGGCGTACGTCGCCAGCCAGAAAATGTACACGACAGCGAGTGCATCTCGGCATCCTGACCTCGTACGATCCCGACATGACCGTGATCGACCACACCATCGTCGGCGGCCCCGCCCTCGCGCAGGAACGCCGCCTCGTCACCCCGATCCCGGGCCCGCGCTCGCAGGAGTTCCTGGTGCGCAAGGCCGCCGCCGTCGCGGCGGGGGTCAGCCACACCGTGCCGATCGAGGCGGTCGCCGCCGGCGGCGGCGTCGTGGTGGATGCCGACGGCAATTCGCTCATCGACCTGGGCAGCGGTATCGCCGTCACGAGCGTCGGCAACGCGCATCCCGCCGTCGTCGCGGCGGTGCAGGATGCCGTCGCCCAGATGACCCACACGTGCTTCATGATCTCGCCGTACGAGTCCTACGTCGCCGTCGCCGAGAAGCTCAACCGGCTCACCCCCGGCGACCACGTCAAGAAGTCCGCCCTCTTCAACTCGGGCGCCGAGGCGGTCGAGAACGCCGTCAAGATCGCCCGCAGGTACACCGGCCGTCCCGCCGTCGTCGCGTTCGACCACGCCTACCACGGCCGCACGAACCTCACGATGGCGCTCACCGCCAAGTCGATGCCCTACAAGAGTGGCTTCGGTCCCTTCGCCTCCGAGGTGTACCGCGCGCCCGCGTCGTACCCGTTCCGCGACGGGCTCACCGGACCCGAGGCGGCGGCGAAGACGATCTCGCTCATCGAGAAGCAGATCGGGGCCGAGAACCTGGCGGCCGTCCTCATCGAGCCGATCCAGGGCGAGGGCGGATTCATCGTCCCCGCCGACGGCTTCCTCCCGGCCATCGTGGAGTGGTGCCGCGCGAACGGTGTCGTGTTCATCGCCGACGAGGTGCAGACCGGCTTCGCGCGCACCGGCGCGATGTTCGCGAGCGAACTGTTCGGCATCGTGCCCGACCTGATCACGACGGCCAAGGGCATCGCCGGGGGGATGCCGCTGGCCGCCGTGACCGGCCGCGCCGAGATCATGGACGCCACGCATGCCGGCGGCCTCGGCGGCACCTACGGCGGCAACCCCGTCGCGTGCGCTGCAGCCGTCGCGGCGATCGACGCGTTCGAGAACGAGGGGATGCTGGAGCACGCGCAACGGATCGGGCAGCTCCTGCGCACGCGCCTCGAAGCGCTGCAAAGCAGCGATCCGCGCATCGGCGAGGTCCGCGGTCATGGCGCGATGGTCGCGATCGAGTTCGTAGACCCCGAGACCAAGGCTCCCGATGCCGCACTCACGTCGGCGATCGCGAAGACGGCGATCGCGGCCGGCGTCATCGTGCTCACGTGCGGCACGTACGGCAACGTCATCCGCTTTCTGCCGCCGCTCACGATCGGCGACGATCTGCTCGCCGAGGGCCTGGACGTCGTGGCCGCCGCGCTGGCAGAGCTAACGTGAACGTCTCGCATCCCCGAGGCAGACTTTCTCACCCCACGGCGCGGCAGCGCCACAGAGAAGCTGCGCTGACCGTGCCCGTTGTGACCGACCGCGCCGCTTCGAGACGGCATCCGACGGGCACACTCGACGCAAACGGGCGCACTCGGCGTCAAGACCGAAAGGAACCGGGCGAATGACCACCGAGATCACGCGCGACGTCGTCATCGTCGGCGCCGGGGCCGCGGGACTGACCGCGGCGAACGAGTTGAAGAAGGCCGGACTGTCGGTCGCCGTGCTCGAGGCGCGCGACCGCGTCGGCGGGCGCCTGTGGACCGACACGATCGACGGGGCGATGCTGGAGATCGGCGGGCAGTGGGTCTCGCCCGACCAGGATGCCCTCATCGAGACCATCGACGAGCTGGGGCTCGAGACCTTCGAGCGCTACCGCGAGGGCGACAGCGTCTACATCGGCCCCGACGGCGTCGCGCACCGCTTCACGGGCGAGGTGTTCCCGGTGAGCGAGTCCACCGAGCGGATCATCGCCGAGGTCACCGCTCGCCTCGACGCGATGGTCGCAGAGGTCGATCCCGACCGGCCGTGGGCGCACCCGAACGCGGCGGAGTGGGACGCGATCTCGTGGGACGCGTGGCTGCGCCAGCAGACCGACGACGACGAGGCGATCCGCAACCTCGCCTTCCCGACCGGGCCCGCGATGCTCACCAAGCCCACCCACGCGTTCTCGCTGCTGCAGTCGCTGCTGATGGCGGCATCCGCCGGGAGCTACTCTCATCTCGTGGATGCCGACTTCATCCTCGACAAGCGCGTCGTCGGCGGTCTGCAGCAGGTGCCGCTGCTGCTGGCCGAGCGGCTCGGCGACGACGTGTTCCTGGGGCAGCCGGTGCGGACGCTGGAGTATTCGGATGCCGGCGTCACGGCCATCGCCGAGGGTGTCACGGTCCACGCGCGCCGCGCGATCCTCGCGCTCGCGCCCGTGCTGTACCACCGCATCTCGTTCGTCCCGCCGCTGCCCAGGCTGCAGCACCAGATGCATCAGCACCTGTCGATGGGCTTCGTCATCAAGGTGCATGCCGTCTACGACCGCCCGTTCTGGCGCGAGCAGGGCCTGTCCGGCACGGCGTTCAGCCCGTACGAGATCTCGCACGAGGCGTACGACAACACCAACCACGGCGACGAGCGCGGCACGCTCGTCGGGTTCGTCTCCGATCGCCTCGCCGACGACCTGTTCCGCGTCAGCGCCGACGAGCGCAAGGAGCGCATCCTCGAGTCGCTGAGCCACTACTACGGCCCCGAGGCGAAGAACCCGGTCGTCTACTACGAGAGCGACTGGGGGAGCGAGGAGTGGACGCGGGGCGCGTACGCGGCATCCTTCGACCTGGGGGGACTGCACCGCTACGGCGCCGACCTGCGCACCCCTGTCGGGCCGATCGGCTTCGCCTGCAGCGACCTCGCGGGCGCGGGCTACCAGCACGTCGACGGCGCGATCCGCATGGGCCGCCTCGTCGCCGGGCAGATCATCGAGGAGTTGCACACATGACCGGTCACATCGTCGTGGGATACACCGCGACCAAGCAGGGGCGGGATGCCGTCGCGTTCGCCGCGCGCCTGGCCGCCGCGACGGATGCCGTGTTGGATGTCGCGACCATCCTGCCGAGTCCCGACCGCAGCGTCATCACGCCGCCCGATGCCTCGTACGACCGCTACCTGCATGCGCAGGCGCAACAATGGATCGCCCGCGCGATCGACCGCATCCCCGCCGAGGTCATCGCCCACGCGCACGTGCGCACCGCGGAGTCCTTCGCCGAGGGCCTCGTCACGGTCGCGGGCGAACTCGCTGCCTCGTACATCGTGGTGGGCGCCGCCGACGGCGCTTCGCGCGGGCAGCATCGCCTGGGCTCCACGACGACCGAGCTGCTGCACTTCTCCGACGTCCCGGTGGTGCTGGTGCCGCGCGGCGCCCGCAAGGTCGCGCCCGAGACGGGCATCTCCCGGGTCACGGTCGCGATCGGCGTCCGCCCCGGCGCCGACGCCCTCATCACCGAGGCCGCCGAGCTCGCGCACACGGTCGGCATCCCGGTGCGCCTGCTGTCGCTGCTGCCGGTCGATCTTCCGGCGAACGCCGATCCCGGGGCGATCCGCATCGCGAGCACGACGAGGGCGGACGACGTGCTCGCCGCCGCCCAGGCCGAGCTTCCTTCCGGACTGTCCACCGATGTCGTCGTCGCCGCCGGTGACAGCATCGAGGAGGCGGTCTCGTACCTCGACTGGCGTCCCGGCGAGGTGGTGCTCGTCGGATCGAGCCGGCTCGCGCAGCCGCGCAGGCTGTTCCTCGGCTCCACCGCCGCGAAGATGCTCCGTGAGATCACCGTCCCGGTGATCGTCGTCCCCCGTACTCGCTCCACCGCCGGTTCCACCGAGACAGGTTCCACCCCGATGAAGGAGCAAGAGCAATGAGTGCACCCGAAGCCGCTCCCCTGGCCCCCACCTCCGGTGGCGACGCCGGCGGACTGTCCGGCAAGGGCCTGAGCGCCGGGACGGTGGGCCTGATCGGCGCCGTCGTCATCGGCATCTCCTGCATCGCCCCCGCGTACACCCTGACCGCGGCCCTGGGCCCGACGGTGTCGGAAGTCGGGTTCCAGGTGCCGGCGATCATCCTCGTCGGCTTCATCCCGATGCTGCTCGTCGCGTTCGGCTACCGCGAGCTCAACCGCTCCATGCCGGACTCGGGCACCTCCTTCACGTGGGCCGCGCGCGCCTTCGGCCCCTGGATCGGCTGGATGGCCGGCTGGGGCCTCGTGGCCGCGACGATCCTCGTGCTCTCGAACCTCGCCGGCATCGCCGTGGAGTTCCTGTTCCTGCTGATCGATCAGCTCGCCGGCAACCCCGGCACGATCGCGGAGCTCGCATTCAACCCGTTCATCAACGTCGCGGTTTGTCTGTTGTTCATGCTGGGCGCGACCCTCGTCTCGTACCGCGACATGCAGACGACGCAGAAGCTGCAGTACGTCCTCGTCACCTTCCAGGTGCTCGTGCTGCTGGCCTTCTCGATCACCGCGTTCGTGCACGTCTCGCAGGGGGATGCCGGCGCCGCGTTCGATCCGAGCCCCGTCGAGCTGTCGTGGTTCAATCCGTTCGCCGTCGGCTCGGTCGCCGCCGTCGTCGCGGGCCTCTCACTGTCGATCTTCATCTTCTGGGGGTGGGACGTCACCCTCACGATGAACGAGGAGACGCGCAACCCCGAGAAGACGCCCGGGCGCGCCGCAACCCTCACGGTGCTCACGATCGTCGCCCTCTACCTGCTGCTGTCGGTCTCACTCCTCTCGTTCGCGGGCATCGGCGAGGGCGAACTCGGGCTCGGCAATCCCGACATCCAGTCGAACGTGTTCTTCTATCTCTCCGGCCCGGTGCTGGGCCCCCTCGCGTTCCTCGTCTCGCTCGCCGTGCTGACGAGCTCGGCGTCCTCGCTGCAGTCGACCTTCGTCTCGCCCGCACGGACCCTGCTCGCGATGGGTCACTACGGCGCGCTGCCGCCGCAGTTCGCCAAGGTCAGCCCGCGGTTCTTCACGCCCGGGTACGCGACGGTCGCCGCCTCGATCGTGGCGTCCGCCTTCTACGCCGTGATGCGCTTCGTCAGCGAAGATGCCCTGTGGGACACCATCACCGCGCTCGGAATGATGATCTGCTTCTACTACGGCATCACGGCCTTTGCGTGCGTCTGGTACTTCCGCAAGCAGTGGTTCGACTCGGTGCGCTCGTTCCTGTTCACGCTGCTGTTCCCGCTCGTCGGAGGCTCGATCCTCGTCGCACTGTTCGTCATGACACTCGTAGACAGCACCAACCCGGACTACGGCAGCGGGTCGAACATCGCGGGTGTGGGACTGGTGTTCATCCTCGGTGTCGCCGTCATCGGGATCGGCATCGTCATCATGATCTGGCAATCGATCAAACGTCCGGCATTCTTCCGGGGCGAGACCCTCGCGGTCGACGCTCCGCCCAGCATCCGGAGACTGCGCGAGGCGGCGCGGCAATGATCTCGGAGAAGGAACTGCTCGACAAGGTGCCCCGTGGCCTGTTCATCGCCGGGAGCTGGACCGACGGCGGCGCCGGGGCCTTCCCGGTGATCGACCCCGCGACGGGCGAGACGCTCGTCGAGATCGCCGACGCGACGCCCGAAGACGGCATCCGGGCGCTGGATGCCGCGGTCGCCGCGCAACAGGAGTGGGCTGCGACGCCGCCGCGGACCCGCAGCGACATCCTGCGCCGCGCGTTCGACCTGTTGATGGCGCGGGCCGACGAGTTCGCGCTGCTCATGACGCTCGAGATGGGCAAGCCCCTCCCCGAGGCACGCGGAGAGGTGACCTACGGCGGCGAGTTCCTGCGCTGGTTCAGCGAGGAAGCGGTGCGCATCTCGGGCCGCTACGGGCTGAACCCCGAGGGGACGGGGCGCATGGTGATCAGCCAGCGCCCGGTCGGTCCGTGCTTCTTCATCACGCCGTGGAACTTCCCGCTCGCGATGGCGACCCGCAAGATCGCGCCCGCGCTCGCCGCCGGGTGCACCGTCGTCGTCAAACCCGCCGAGCTCACGCCGCTGACGACGCTCGCGTTCGTCGCGCTGCTCGAAGAGGCGGGCCTGCCCGCCGGGGTGGTCAACGTCGTCACGACGACGCACTCCGCCGCCCTGTCGGGCCCGATCATCGCTGACCCGCGGCTGCGGAAGCTCTCGTTCACTGGCTCGACGCCCGTCGGCAAGAAGCTCATCGCGCAGGCGGCCGAGGGCGTGCTGCGCGTGTCGATGGAGCTCGGCGGCAACGCCCCGTTCGTCGTGTTCGACGACGCCGACCTCGACAAGGCCGTCGACGGCGCGATGCTCGCGAAGTTCCGCAACATCGGCCAGGCCTGCACGGCGTCGAACCGCTTCATCGTGCACCGCTCCGTCGCAGGCGAGTTCGCGCGCCGGGTCACGGAGCGCGTCGCCGCGATGCGCGTGGGCCGCGGCACCGAGGACGGCGTGCAGATCGGACCGCTCATCGACCGCAAGGCCGTCGAGGGCACCGAGGCGCTCGTGACGGATGCCGTCGCGCGCGGCGCGACCGTGCTCGCAGGCGGCGCGCCGATCGAAGGACCCGGCACGTTCTTCGCCCCGACGGTGATCTCGGGCGTGGCGGCGGGCAGCAGCATCCTTCGTGAGGAGATCTTCGGACCCGTCCTCGCCATCGCGACCTTCGAGGACGAGGACGAGGCGGTGCGCCTCGCCAACGACACCGAGTACGGGCTCGTCTCGTACGTGTTCACGCGTGACCTCGCGCGCGGGCACCGGATGATCGACCGCCTCGAAACCGGCATGATGGGCCTGAACGCGGGGGTCGTCTCGAACGCCGCCGCGCCCTTCGGCGGCGTCAAGCAGTCGGGTGTCGGCCGCGAGGGCGGGCTCGAAGGCATCCACGAGTTCCTGTCGACGAAGTACACGCTCATCCCCGCGGACTGACGCGGGTTCGATCTGGAGGAGAACGATGACTTACGCAGTGGTGAACCCCGCTACCGGTGAGACCCTTGCCACCTATCCGACGGCGACGGATGCCGAGGTCCAAGCGGCCGTCGCGGCCGCCGACGCCGCGGCCCGTGGCTGGGCGCGCACCTCGACCCCGGCCGAGCGCGCCGAGCTGCTGCGGCGGGTCGCCGAGCTGCATCGTGAGCGTCGCGACGAGCTCGCCGCGATCATCGTGCGCGAGATGGGCAAGCCCCTGGCGGCCGCCGAGGGCGAGGTGGACTTCGCCGCCGACATCACCGAGTTCTACGCCGACCACATCGACGAGATCACCGGCGACACACCCCTTCCGATCCTCGCGGAGGGCACCGCGGTCATCCGGCGGGCGCCGCTCGGGGTGCTGCTCGGGATCATGCCGTGGAACTTCCCGTACTACCAGGTCGCGCGCTTCGCGGCGCCCAACCTCGCGCTCGGCAACACGATCCTGCTCAAGCACGCGCCGCAGTGCCCCGAGTCGGCGGCCGCGATCGCCGAGATGTATGCCGACGCGGGCTTCCCTGAGGGCGCGTATGCCGACGTGCGGCTGACGAACGAGCAGGCAGCCGCCGTCATCGCCGACCGTCGTGTGCACGGTGTCTCGGTGACCGGCTCGGAGCGCGCGGGCGCGGCGGTCGCCGAGGTCGCGGGGCGCAACCTCAAGAAGGTCGTGCTCGAGCTCGGCGGCTCGGACCCGTTCATCCTGCTCTCGACGCCCGACCTGGACGCCACGGTGCAGGCGGCCGTCGACGCGCGCCTCGACAACAACGGGCAGTCCTGCAACGCCGCCAAGCGCTTCATCATCTCCGACGACCTGTACGACGGATTCCTGGAGCGTTTCGTCGCTGCGCTGTCGGAGGCGAAGGTGGGCGACCCGTTCGCGGACGACACCGTGCTCGGCCCGCTGTCGTCCCTTGCGGCGGCGGAGCGCCTGCAGGAGCAGGTCGACCGGGCGGTGGCCCAGGGCGCGACCCTCGTGACCGGCGGCACGCGCGACGGCGCGTACTTCCCCGGGACGGTGCTCACGGGGGTGACCCCGGCGATGGACGCGTACCGCGAGGAGTTCTTCGGCCCGGTCGGAGTCGTCTACCGAGTCAGTGGCGAGGACGAGGCGATCGAGGTGGCCAACGGCACCGAGTTCGGGCTGGGGTCGTACGTGTTCACGACCGACCCCGCGCAGGCGGAGCGCATCGCCGACCGGATCGATGCCGGCATGGTCTACGTCAACCTCGTGCTCGCCGATTCGCCCGAGCTGCCGTTCGGCGGCGTCAAGCGCAGTGGCACCGGCCGCGAGATGGGGCTGCTCGCCGCCGACGAGTTCGTCAACAAGAAGCTCATCCGCACCGCCGGCTGACCCCGCTGCCCTGCCACGGTGGCGTGCCCCGCTGGTGGGGTCGCATGTGGTCGCATTCTGTGTCTCGTGGCGACGATGTGTGACCCCGCCGCCCTGCCCCGGTGGTCGAGTGCCGCGCCCGTCAGGGCGCGGTGTATCGAGACCACCGCAACCGGCTCACAACCGCTTTGTACCGGCATCCGGCACTGGCGTGTTGCGGCTCGGAGGGGAAGGATGGGGACATGGACAACACCGATGCCGTCCGCCTGCTCACTGACGACGAATGCTGGGATCGCTTGGCCGAACAAGAGCTCGGCCGCCTTGTGACGCACGTGGGGGACGTGCTCGATGTCTTCCCGGTGAACTACACGGTCGACAATGAGAGCATCGTTTTCCGCACTGCCGAGGGCAGCAAGCTGACCGAGTTGACGATCAACGAGCAGGTGCTCTTCGAGGTCGATGAGTACACCGACACCGACGCGTGGAGCGTCGTGCTGCGCGGCACGGCGCAACGGCTCGACACGCCCGAGGAGGTGCGCGCGGCCGACGAGCTGCCGTTGAAGCCGTGGATCCCCACGCTCAAGTACAACTACGTGCGGATCGTCGCATCCTCGCTGTCGGGCCGCGACATTCAGCGGGGCGAGGAGCCCGACCGCTACGGGGTGCAGGACTACTGACGGTTCGCGCGTCCAGGGGCCATGACGTACACTGGACGGTGCAGTTGAAGTCTGCATTCTTTTGCCGTGCCCGCGTGGCCGCGGTGCATGGGAATGCGGCTTCTGACCCGCGAGGTCTCCGGATCTCTAGGGCGGTAGCTCAATTGGCAGAGCAGCGGTCTCCAAAACCGCAGGTTGCAGGTTCGATTCCTGTCCGCCCTGCGCGTCAGCATGAAAGTTGACACACAGCGCGCGCCAGCACATGGTGGCGCGGAAGCAAGTCCAAGTCAGTTACACGGGTGGGTGCATGGTTCAGGAAGAGGCGCGCGGCGAGGTCGTCGCAGGCGGTACGCCCCGCGAGAAGAAGCTGAACTTCTTCCAGCGGATCGCCCTCTTCATCCGCCAGGTCTTCGCCGAACTCCGCAAGGTCGTCACCCCGACCCGCCAGGAGCTGGTGAAGTTCACGGCGGTGGTCCTGGGATTCGTCGTCGTGATGATGGCGCTCGTTTACGGCCTCGACCTGCTCTTCACCTGGGTGGTGCAGGCCGTCTTCGGCGTTCCGAACTAAGCGCGCGACGCAGCTGTGACCGCACGACCCCCGATGGAAGAGAATCTACGTGCCTGAGAAGTACACCGACGACGCCGATTGGGCGACCGCCGCCGAGCAGTCCAGCGAGGACGACGAAGCGCAGGAAGGCAATGTCCTGGCGGCGGAGGAGCGTTCGTCCGCTCCCGCCGAGCACCTCGCCATCCACGTCGTCGGCGACGACACAGACGCGGATGCCGACGAGGACACGGACCTGGATGACATCGAGATCGAAGACCCGGAGGCAGACGCCATCGTGAACGACGCACTGGAGATCGACGAGGCCGCGGAGGCCCAGGCCGCCGCGGAGGTGCTGACCGACTCCCTCGCGGAGGAGGAGGCCGATCGCGCCGCCGAGGCCGCTGACGAGGTCGCGCCCTACGACGGCCCCGACGTGAACGGCGAAGACGACGCACCAGAACTGGACGAGGACTTCGTCGCCGACGTCGCCGTGGCGGCGGAGATCGTGGACGAGACCCCCGAGGACCCGTACGACGCGTTCCGCGCCGACCTGCGGGAGCTGCCGGGTAAGTGGTATGTCATCCACTCGTACGCGGGCTTCGAGCGCAAGGTCAAGGCCAACATCGAGCAGCGCAAGAACTCGCTCGAGGTCGAAGAGGACATCTACCAGGTCGAGGTCCCGATGGAGGACGTCGTCGAGATCAAGAACGGTCAGCGCAAGATGGTCACGCGCGTCCGGATCCCCGGCTACGTGCTCGTGCGCATGGAGCTCAACGAGGACACCTGGTCAGTCGTGCGTCACACCCCCGGTGTGACCGGCTTCGTCGGCAACGCGCACAACCCGACGCCGCTGCGCTTCGAAGAGGCCTTCAACATGCTGAAGTCCCTCGTGCAGGTCACCGAGACCGCGCCGGCCAAGGGTGCCGCGGCCAAGGGCTCCGCGACGCAGACACGCTCGGTCGTCACCGAGGTCGACTTCGAGATCGGCGAGACCATCACGATCAAGGAGGGCTCGTTCGCGGGCCTTCCGGGCACGATCAGCGAGATCAAGCCCGAGAGCGGCAAGCTCACCGTGCTCGTCTCGCTCTTCGAGCGCGAGACCCCGGTCGAGCTGTCGTTCGACCAGGTCACCAAGCAATAGGTCCCAGCCGGTCGGGAGCGGTCCGCCGTCGCCGCCTGCGCGCGTGCACACACTCGACTTGCCTCGATTGGTCGTATTCCGCGACGTGAAGCGACAGAATCCGGCAAGTCGCCAGTCGGAGTTCACCCGACTTGCCGTGATTGGTCGCGTCCGCGAGCGCGAGACGACCGAACTCGGCAAGTCGCGTGAGTGCGGGTGTGGGCGCGCCGGGGCGGATGCCGAGGGTGACGGCATCCGGTAGACTTGAGCGGTTGCGTCCATGGACGCGACCCATCCACCACCACACTCGGCGCACGGCCGAGCCGTGGCAGCGCGCCGCCCGACAGGTTCGGGTGACGCTCGACGAAAGGAAAGCAATGGCACCGAAGAAGAAGGTGACCGGCCTGATCAAGCTCCAGATCAACGCCGGCGCCGCCAACCCGGCGCCGCCGATCGGGCCCGCGCTCGGTCAGCACGGCGTCAACATCATGGAGTTCTGCAAGGCGTACAACGCCGCGACCGAGTCGCAGCGCGGCAACGTCATCCCGGTGGAGATCACCGTCTACGAGGACCGGAGCTTCACGTTCGTCCTCAAGACCCCGCCGGCGGCAGAGCTCATCAAGAAGGCCGCAGGCGTCGGCAAGGGTGCGGCCAACCCGCTGACGACCAAGGTGGGCAAGCTCACGAAGGAGCAGGTCCGCCAGATCGCCGAGACCAAGCAGCCCGACCTGAACGCGAACGACATCGAGGCCGCCTCGCTGATCATCGCCGGCACCGCCCGCTCCATGGGCATCACGGTTGAGGACTGAGGGGAACGACACATGGCTAAGTCCAAGGTTTACGAAGCCGCCGCGGCGAAGATCGACCGCGACAAGTTCTACACGTCCACCGAGGCCGTCGGCCTCGCCAAGGAGACCGGCTCCAAGAAGTTCGACTCCACCGTCGAGGTCGCCCTCAAGCTCGCGGTCGACCCGCGCAAGGCGGACCAGATGGTCCGCGGCACGGTCATCCTGCCGCACGGCACCGGCAAGACCGCCCGCGTCATCGTCTTCGCGACCGGTCCCGCCGCCGAAGCCGCCATCGCGGCCGGAGCGGACGAGGTCGGCGGCGCCGAGCTCATCGCGAAGGTCGCCGACGGCTGGACCGCGTTCGACGCGGCCGTCGCCACGCCCGAGCTCATGGGCCAGGTCGGCCGGCTCGGCAAGGTCCTCGGTCCCCGTGGCCTCATGCCGAACCCGAAGACCGGCACGGTGACCCCCAACCCGGCCAAGGCCGTGGAGGAGATCAAGGGCGGCAAGATCGAGTTCCGCGTCGACAAGCACGCCAATGTGCATTTCGTCGTCGGCAAGGCCTCGTTCACGGCCGAGCAGCTGGACGAGAACTTCAAGGCCGCGCTCGAGGAGATCGTGCGCCTGAAGCCGTCGAGCTCGAAGGGCCGCTACATCCAGAAGGGCGCCATGTCGACGACGTTCGGCCCCGGCATCCCGCTGGACGTCGCCTCCATCGCCTGACGCATTTCGCGAGAAGACCCCCGGCCTGCTGGTCGGGGGTCTTCTGCTTGGGTGGGGATGCCGAGGGCCGCGCCGTGGGGGTGAGAAAACCCCGCTCAGGGAGGCGAGACTTTCGCAGCACCCGCCCCGCCGTCTACGCGGTCCGCCGCGGCGCGGACCCGATCGGCGGTCTCGCGGGCCAATCGCGCGCTGAGGCCGACGTGCTCGCGCGGGTCGAGGAGCACCCGGATCTCCTCGGCCGTGAGGCGGTCGGCGACGGCGGGATCAGCGGCGAGCACGTCGGCGAACAACTCGCCCGACGTCGCCGATCGAACCGCGGCGGTATGGACGACGGCGTGCGCCTGCTGCCTGCCGATCCGCTCGGCGAGCCGCATCATGACCGCCTCGGCGCTGATCAATCCCCTGGTGAGGGTGAGGTTCTCGCGCATCCGGCTCGGGTGGACGATCAGCCCCGACAGCACTCGCTCGAGTCCCTCGAGGATGCCGTCGACGAGCACCGCGGACTGCTCCACGGCCCGGTCCATCATCGCCGAGCGGGCACCGTCGACCTCGTGTGCCTGGATCGTCGCCTCCAGCGCGAGCGGCACGAGCGCCCGGGCCTGCGCCGCCGCCGTAATGATGCCCATGGACGTCTTCGCGTTGCGCTTCTGCGGCATCGTCGAGCTGCCGACATCCGTCGCGGGCAGCGCCTCTTCGACCTCGCCGAACTCCGCCGACATCAGCCGCACGACCTCCTCGGCGATCGACTGTGCCGACGCGGCGATGAGCCCGAGTGCACTCACCCACTCGGCGAAGTGGTCGATGACGGCGCGCGAGGGCAGCGGCATCGGCACAAGGCCCACCCGGTCCGCGACGCCGCGCTGGATCTGCGGACCGACGTCGCCGAACGTGGCGAACGTGCCCGCAGCGCCGCCGGTCATCGACACGAACAGGCGCGGCTCGACCTCCCGCATCCGCTGCAGATTCCGCGCCATGATGTCCGCCCACACGGCGGCCTTGAACCCGAACGTGATCGGCACGGCGTGCTGCCCGTGTGTGCGGCCCGCCATCACGGTGTCGGCGTGGCGCTCGGCGAGGTCCGCGAGCACGCGCAGCACGCGTTCCAGTCGGCCGACGAGAACGCGATGTGCGTCGCGGATGCCGATCGTGTCACCGGTCTGCTGGATGTTCTGCGTCGTCGCACCCCAGTGCACCCAACCGCCGTGTTCGGGGCCCGCAAGCTCGGCGAGAGCGGCGACGAGCGGCACCATGACGTGACCGGCCGCAGCCTCTGCCGCTGTCAGTGCGTCCTCGTCGATCAGATCGAAGTCGGCGTGAGCTGCGATGGCCTGCGCTGCCTCGGCCGGTACGACGCCGGCATCCGCCTCTGCGCCCGCCAGTGCCGCCTCGACGTCGAGCCAGCGCTGGCGCCGCGCGCGCGGCGTGAACAGGTCCGCGACCGCGGCTTCTCGCTCGGAATCGTCGAGCTGCGTCATGTCAGACCTCCTGACCCGACCGACCGGATCCCAACATCGGGCGTCGCACGCGCGGTATCAGAGCGGACGGACGTGGCGCTCGGCCAGTTCGACCACCTTCGCGACTCGGCGCGCGTACTTCGGTTCGGTCTCACCGAGCCAGTCGGTGCTCATCCATGCCTTGGCGACCTCCATGGCGAGCGCCGAGCCGATGATCTTGCCGCCGATGCACAGCACGTTCGTGTCGGAGTGGGACCGCGCGAGGGCCGCGCAGAACGGATCCTGAGCGACGGCGGCGAACACGCCGGGCAGCTTGTTGGCGATCATGGCCGATCCGTAGCCGACGCCGTCGACGAAGATCCCGCGGTCGCAGTCGCCGCTGGCCACGGCGAGGGATGCCGGATACACGAAGTCCGGAAGGTCGCAGGCCTCTTCGTCGTACGTACCGAAGTCGACGACCTCGTGCCCCGTCGATCGCAACCACGCGGCGATCTCGTACTTCAGGCTCGTGCCGGCATGGTCATTCGCCATCGCAATGCGCATGAACCCCACGCTACTCGCAGTCGCGGCGCGGTATCACCGCCGCACCTCGAACGCGGGCGAGCCGGTCGGATCCACATCGCTCACCCGGCATTCCGCGACCCAACCACCGCGCGGCCCCCGTCGGGCCCAGTCGACGACCGTCTGCACCGCGGCATCCGTCCCCTCGACCTCGGCCTCGACACTGCCGTCCGGACAGTTGCGCACCCACCCGGTGGCGCCGGCATTGCCCGCGACGAGCTGCATCGTGTAGCGGAATCCGACGCCCTGCACCTGCCCGGTTACCACGATGTGCACACGCTTCATGCTTCCATCCTGCCGCTGCTGCGGCCCAGACGGACTCAGGTCGGCCAGACGAGGCTCACCGCGATCGCGATCATGACGACGGCGATGACTCCGTCGAGCACGCGCCATGCCCGCGGTGTCGCAAGCCAGCGCCCGAGATAGCGCGAGCCGAGGGCGAGCGAGAAGAACCAGGCGAAGGATGCCGCCGCAGCCCCGGCCGCGAACCACCAGCGCTGATCGCCGTGCGTGCTGGCGACGGATCCGAGGAGGAACACCGTATCGAGGTAGACGTGGGGGTTCAGCCACGTCAGCGCGAGGCATGTCGCGAGCACGGGGGCGAGCCGCGACCGCGTCGCCGTCGGAGCGGCAACGGTGGGCGCGGTGCCTGCGGCATCCACCGGCGCCACGTGCAGCGCGTCGCCCGACGGGCGCAGCGCGCGTCGCGCTGCGAGCACCCCGTAGCAGACGAGGAACACGAACCCCGCCCACCGCACGGCCGTGATGAGCCACGGTGCGCCGTGGAGCACGAGTCCCACGCCGGAGACGCCGAGCGCGATCAGGGCCGCATCCGAGATCGCGCAGACCGCGGCGACCGCGGTCGCGTGGTCGCGGCGGACGCCCTGCCGTAGCACGAAGAGATTCTGCGCTCCGATCGCCACGATCAGCGACAGGCCAAGGCCGAACCCGGCGACCAGTGCAGCAGTCAGGGGTGCAGTGGTCACCCTCCGACGCTAGGCGGTCGACGGATCGATAGTCCAGTTCATGATTCTGCAGAAGCCTAAGCTGTGCTTATGTTATCTCGCCTTCCCGCCGAGCTCGCTCTCACTCTCGCCGCCGTCGTCGACGAGGGCAGCCTGGATGCCGCGGCCACACGGCTGCACGTCACCCCGTCGGCGATCAGTCAGCGCATCAAGGCGCTCGAGGAGCAACTCGGACGCGTGCTCCTGATCCGCTCCAAACCCGTGCGGCCGACCGCGGCTGCGCACCCCGTGATCCGCTTCGCGCGGCAACTGACGCTCCTCGAACACGAGGCCATCACGACACTCGGTGCCGACCGGGACCGACTGAGCCTTCCGCTCGCCGTCAACGCCGACTCGCTGGCGACCTGGTTTCTCGCGCCCCTGGAGCGCGTGAGCGCCCGGCATCCGGTCGTCTTCGAGCTGCACCGCGACGATCAGGACTTCACCGCCGCGATGCTGGAATCGGGCACTGTCATGGGCGCGGTCACGTCGCGCGCCGAGCCCGTCGCCGGGTGCCGCGTGAGCCCACTCGGCACGCTCGTCTACGAGGCGGTCGCGACGCCCGCGTTCGTGGACGCGTGGTTCGGGAAGGGCGCGCCGGGTGGCGAGGCGCTCGCGGTGGCTCCCGTCATCGACTTCGACCGGCGAGACGAGCTGCAGTCGCGCTGGCTTGCCGCCCGCGGGGCGGATCCCGCGCTTCCGCCGCGCCATCGAGTGCCGGCATCGCATGAC
>NZ_JBASZT010000358.1:0-1988 GCF_049661145.1 Microbacterium sp. | reverse complement strand
ACCTCACTCCCGCCCGGCGAGCAGTTCGCGCACGCCCACGCGGCGCGACCCGAGCCGGGCGTCGCAACCGTCCCGATCTCCTCGCTGCGCACGCCGGCGGACGTGTCCGGACCGGTCGAGAAGTTCGAGCTGACCGCGGTGTCGGGCGAGGTGGCCCTGGCATCCGGCGCCACGGTGGACGCGTGGACCTTCGACGGTGCGATCGGAGGGGTCCCGCTCACCGTCGACGTGGGCGATGTCGTCGAGGCCACGCTCACCAACCGCGACGTCGAAGCCGGCGCGACCATCCACTGGCACGGCGTCGATCTGCCCGCCGGCGAGGACGGCGTCGCCGGAGTGACGCAGGATGCCGTGATGCCCGGCGAATCGTTCCGATACCGGTTCGTCGCGGAACATGCGGGAACCTACTGGTACCACACCCACCAGGTCTCCGCCGACGGCGTGCGCCGCGGGCTGTACGGCACGCTCGTCGTGGAGCCTCCCGGCGGCGTGCCAGAGGACGTCGACCTCGTCGTGCCGATGCACACGTTCGACGGCCTGTCGGTGTTCGGGGCGAGCGACGTGCCGCAGTCGCGCGAGGTCACTCCCGGCGCCGCGGTGCGACTGCGGATCGTCAACACCGACGACCTCCCGCTCTTCGCCCAGCTCGACGGCGTGCCGTTCCGGGTCGTCGCAGTCGACGGACGCGATCTCGAGGGCGGCGGCGAGGTCGAAGGGCGCAGCATCCGCGTCCCGGCGGGCGGACGCGTCGATCTGTCGTTCGCTATGCCGGCCACCCCGGTCTCGCTCTGGCGCGACGGCTCTGCGGGCGTCGGGCTCGTCCTCGCGCCCGAAGGCGACGACGCGACAGCGCTGCTCGCGGACGCTGCACCCGCCGCGGCCACGGAGCTCGATCTCGTCACATATGCCTCCACCGGCATGCCCTTTCCCGACGCCGTGCGACACGGTGAAGCGGTGCTCGTGCTCGATCGGATGCCGCGCATCCTCGGTGCGCTGCCCGCCTACGGTTACACGGTCAACGGTGCCGTTGCGCCCGGCATCCCCGCCATCGAGGTGTCGGAGGGCGAGGCGCTCGCCCTCACGGTCGTGAACCGAGGGTGGGAGACGCATCCCATGCATATCCATGGCCACCACGTGAGAGTCGTGAGCCGCGACGGCGTCGCGGCGACGGCGGGGCTCTGGCTCGACTCGTTCGACGTGCAGCCGGGCGAGGTCTGGGTCGTCGAGCTGTTCGCCAACAACCCCGGCATCTGGATGGCCCACTGCCACAACCTACCCCATGCCGCAGAAGGCATGTCCCTGGGCCTCGCGTATCCCGGTGTCTCGTCGGAGTTCCAATCCGGCGGCGCGCACGGCAATCGGCCGGAGTGACGCGGTGAACCCATGACGGAACAGGTACGTATCACCGCCACAGCGAGATGACCGGCCCCGCTTACACTTGGGGCATGGCCACAGGCAACAACGAGGACGAGTACGCCGGCATGAACGAAGCCCGCACGCGCCGCACCAGGATCGTCGCGTGGGTGACGATCGTCGCCCTCATCCTCGTCGGCGGTGGCGCCACCGTCCTCGCGCTCCTCTTCGGCTGATTGTGACGGGGGCCCGCTCAGAGGCCACCGTCAGGCATGCTGGTTAGCATGATCCTGTGGACCCACTCTGGGCGGCAGTCGCCGAGTTCTGGTGGATCGGGCCGAGTGTGATCGGCGCCGGCACCCTCGGCTGGCTCGGCCTGCGCCACGAACGCGCTGAGCGGCTGCGACGGATCGAGCTGGATGCCGCGCGCATCGAGCTGAAGTCGTCACGACGGGATGCCGCCAGTGCGCGTGTCGCGGTCCGGGTTGCGCGCACCGAGCTCGCGAGGGTCCAGGCCGAGCGCGGAACGGGTCGCGCCACGACCACCGACGTCGCCGCCGCGCGAAAGGCCCTCGATCGCGCTCAACGCGAGGCGAAGTCCGCGGCGGCCGCGGTACGTGTTCGCCGGGCGCACG
>NZ_JBASZT010000357.1:0-2146 GCF_049661145.1 Microbacterium sp. | reverse complement strand
GTCGCGCACCCCGACGACGCCCGGATGCTCCGGCCACCACGCGCCGAGCGGATCCCACGTGCGTGCCGGATCCTCGTCGCGCACGGCCAGCAGCCGCACGGGCTGATGCGGCGCATCAGGAACGTGGACGATGACGGTGCACACGGTCTGGGGACCTCTCCGTCCGCCCGCCGTGCGCCTGGTCGCAGGCGCGTGGGAGGATCGGACCATGTTCGTTGTCGTGGGTGTGACGGGCGGCATCGCCGCGTACAAGACGGTGCAACTGGTGCGCACGCTGGTGACCAACGGCCACGAGGTGCACGTTGTTCCCACCGTCGATGCCCTGCGCTTCGTCGGCACCGCGACGTGGGAAGCGGTGAGCCGAAACCCCGTCACGACCAGTGTGCACGAGGATGTCGCCCAGGTGCGCCATGTGGCGCTGGGCACATCGGCCGATCTCGTGATCGTCGCCCCCGCGACGGCGCACACACTCGCCCGCATGGCTGCCGGCCTGGCCGATGACCTGCTGGGAGTGACTCTGCTGGCCACGACGGCGCCGGTCGTCGTCGCCCCCGCGATGCACACCGCGATGTGGGAGCACGCCGCGACGCAGCAGAACCTTCACACCCTGCGGGAGCGCGGCGTGCACGTGGTCGGGCCGGCGGACGGCCCGCTCACGGGCGGCGACAGCGGACCGGGGCGCATGGTCGAGCCCGACGAGATCGCCGCCGCTGCGCTCGCGGTGGTGGCCCGAGGAGATGCGGCCGGCGGCGTCAGCGGGAAAGCCCGCCACGACCTCGCGGGCCTGTCGGTCGCGGTGTCGACCGGGGGGACGCGCGAACCCATCGATCCGGTCCGCTTTCTCGGCAACCGCTCGAGCGGCCGACAGGGTGCCGCGCTCGCGCAGGCCGCCGCCGACCGCGGGGCCGACGTGACCCTGGTCGCCGCACACGTCGATGACGGGGTGCTCACGGAGGCATCGCGGCATCCGCGCGTTGCCGTCGTGCGCGTGTCGACCGCCGCCGAGCTTCAGTCCGCGATGACGGATGCCGCGGCCACCGCCGACGTCGTGGCCATGGTCGCCGCCGTTGCCGACTACCGAGTCGCCGCGATCGCGCCCGGCAAGTTGCGCAAGGAGGACGGCATCCCCCGGCTTGAGCTCGTGGAGAACCCGGACATCCTGGCGGGGCTCGTCGCCGGCCGCCGCCCGGGTCAGCTCCTCGTCGGCTTCGCGGCCGAGACCGCCGCGGATGACGCCGAACTGGTCGAGCGCGGCCGCCGCAAGCGTGCCCGGAAAGGCGTCGATCTGCTCGCCGTCAACCGGGTCTCGTGGGACGAAGGGTTCGAGACCACCGAGAACCGGGTCGTGCTGCTCGACGCGCACGACGAGGTCGTTGCGGATGCCGCGGGCACCAAGTGCGACGTCGCCGACGCGGTCTGGGACGCGGTGGTGGCCCTCGGCAGCCCTGTGCGCTGAGCCCGACGCGGCTCGGGGCGTTTCGGCTCCTCGCTGCGCTCGTCGCTCGACGACCGAGGACGCGCCACTGCCATCGGGCAACGGCTGCAGTCTCCTGTCGGGGCACCACAGGTTTCGGGCGCCGGAACAGGAAACCGCAGCCGTTGAGGGGATCCCGGGCTACGCCTTCTTCTGAATGTCGAGCAGGGGCGTGCCGTGCGTCGTCGGACCGAGCGCGACCGGGTCGACGGTGTCGAACTCGTCGGCGTTCAGGACGATGACCGGCGTGATCAGCGGGTAGCCCGCCTTCTCGATGACGGCGCGGTCGAATGTGACGAGCGGGGTGCCGGCCTCGATACGGTCGCCGTTCTTCACCTTGACGTCGAAGCCTTCACCCTTGAGGTTGACGGTGTCGATCCCGACGTGGATGAGGATCTCGGCGCCGTTGTCCAGCTGCAGGCCGAACGCGTGCCCGGTGGGCTGGGCTGCGGCGACGACTCCCACTCCGGGTGCGTAGACGGTGTCACCGGTGGGCTCGATCGCGACGCCCGGTCCCATGACTCCGCCCGCGAAGACGGGGTCGGGGACCTTGTCGAGCGGGACCACTGTGCCATCGAGCGGCGAGGACACCTGGACGAGTGCGCCGACCCCGGCATCCGGCTCGGCGACGGCGGTCGCGGTGGCCGCCGCAGGAGCCGCCACGGCGGCAGC
>NZ_JBASZT010000356.1:0-7014 GCF_049661145.1 Microbacterium sp. | reverse complement strand
CGGTACCCCGGACCCACCCGCTGCACGCTCCAGCAGCGCCGCGCGGCCCCGGTCCAACGCGTCCCGGGGTGGTTCGATGTCGCTACGCGTGCTGCGCAGCAGCGTCAGTTCGTCCATGGTCCGTCTCCTGTTCGGTCTCGGGCGTGCCAGGCCGCTCTGCCGCATCGCGCAGCAGGCGGCGTGCCCTGTTGAGCCGTGAGCGCACCGTGCCGATCGGCACGTCGAGCGCGGCGGCGACGCCGGCGTAGTCGAGGTCGCCCCAGGCGTACAGCAGCAGGGTGTCGCGGTCGGATGCCGACAGCTTCCGCAGCGCCGAAGCCAGGCGCCGGGTCAGCCGCGCGGCATCCAACCGCGCACCCGCCTGCTCGATCACGTCGGGCGCGAGCTGCGCCGCGACATCCGCGACCATGCCCTTCCATGCCCGCGCTTCCAGCCGCACATGCTTGCGCATCAGGCGGGTGGCGATCCCCAGCAGCCAGGGACGGGCGTCGACGACATCGAGGTCGTAGCCTGCCCGCTTCTCGAAGGCGACGAGGAAGGTCTCGGACATGACGTCCTCGGCCGCGTGGTCTCCGAGCCGCTGCGACGCGTAGCGATAGATCGCCGGCGCGTGTCGGTCGTAGATCGACGCGAACGCCCCCGGCTCGTCACCGGAGCGTTCGATCACCTCGTTGTCTGCACTCACATCCGTATTGCCCGATCCGGCTCGTCGAGTTCACGTAAGAGCGCCCGTCGGCTTTTCAGCGGCGCTGCCGCGCCGCGGGACGGGGGCGGGAACACCTGCTCAGACCGGCGGCGCTTGCCCGTCACTCCGCCAGCAGGTCGGGTCGGCGCTCGCGGGTGCGCTGCACCTGCTGGTCGTGCCGCCACTCGTCGATGCGTGCGTGGTGACCGCTCAACAGAATGTCGGGCACGTCCAGGCCGCGCCACGACGCGGGCTTCGTGTACGAGGGATACTCCAGCAGGCCGTCCTCGTGCGACTCTTCGACGAGGCTGGCGGGGTTGCCCACGACGCCCGGGACGAGGCGGCCGATCGCCTCGATAATCGCCATCGCGGCGACCTCTCCCCCGTTGAGGACGTAGTCGCCGAGGCTCACGAGGCGCACGTCGCCGAGCGTCGCCGCGTAGGAGAAGACGCGCTCGTCGATGCCCTCGTAGCGTCCGCATCCGAAGACGAGGTGCGGCGCGGCGGACAAGTCGCGCGCCGTCGCCTGCGTGAAGACCTCGCCCGCGGGCGACGGGAAGATGATCGTGAGGCGGGCAGTGCCGGCATCCGCCGCAATCGCGTCGAGCGCCTCACCCCACGGCTCGGGTCGCATGACCATGCCCGCGCCGCCGCCGTACGGCGTGTCGTCCACGGTCCGATGCCGGTCGTGGGTGTGGTCGCGCAGGTCGTGCACGCGTACGTCCAGGATGCCGGCGTCCCGCGCCTTTCCGAGGAGCGAGACCTCCAAGACATCGAAGAACGCCGGAAAGATCGTGACGACGTCGATGCGCACGTCAGCGCCCGTCCGGCTCCGGTGCGCCGGATGCCGGGGTATCGGATGCCGACGCGTCGTCGGTCGCTGTGGCGTCGGCATCCGTCGCCAGCTCGTCCTCTGCCGCGTCGGCGGGAAGCTCTTCGAAAAGCCCCGCAGGCGGCGTCACCACGACGCGGCCGGCGGCGATGTCCACCTCGGGCACGATCGCCGCGACGAACGGGACGAGCACCTCGTCATCGCTTGCTGCCGGACGGACGATGAGGAGGTCCTGGGCCGGCAGGTGGTCGACGCGGATGACACGTCCCACCCTCACGCCGTCGCGGACGACGTCGAGCCCGACGAGCTGATGGTCGTACCAGGCATCGTCCTCCGCGGGAGCGGACTCGTCCTGGTCGATCCACAGGATCGCACGGACGATGCTCTCCGCTGCGGTGCGGTCCTCGACTTCTTCGAGGAAGACCACGGGATGCGTATTCATCCAGCGGAACTCGCGCACTGTCACGGTCTCGCCGTGCCACGGCGACGACTCCGGGACCTGGAGGGTGAAGACGGCGCCCGGCACAAAACGGCCGTCCGGGTCGTCGGTGTAGAGCTCGAGCTTGAGGGCGCCCTTGAGGCCGTGGGCCTTCACGAGACGCCCGACGCGCAACTGGGTGCGCGCGGGTCCTGCCGCTGCCACGTCAGTCGTCCGCGACATCGACACGGACGCGCGCGCCGTCGGCCAGCGCCGACACGAGCGTGCGCAGCGCCTTGGCCGTGCGCCCGCCGCGCCCGATCACCCTGCCCCGGTCGTCGGGGTGCACGCGCACCTCGAGGACCTCGCCGCGTGACGACGAGGAGGATCGGATGGCGACGTCGTCCGGGTGGTCGACGATCCCCTTGACGATGTGCTCGAGCGCGGCGGAGAGCAACGGACTTACTCGGCGTCGGCCGCAGCGGTCTCGGCAGCAGCCTCGTCGGCTGCAGCAGGCTCTTCGGCCTTCTTCTCGGCCTTCGGCTTGATGACGGACTTCTTGGCGGTGTCGACCCGGAACTCTTCCTTTGCGCCGGCGGTCTGCACGGTCGAGACCGCGTCCGCGTCGCCCTTGAAGGTGCCCCAGTCGCCGGTGAGCTTCAGTAGCGCGGTGACCTGCTCCGTCGGCTGTGCGCCGACGCCGAGCCAGTACTGCGCACGCGCGGAGTCGACCTCGATGAGCGAAGGCTCCTCGGTGGGGTGGTACTTGCCGATCTCCTCGATGACGCGACCGTCGCGCTTGGTGCGCGAGTCGGCGACGACGATGCGGTAGTAGGGCGCCCGGATCTTGCCGAGGCGCTTGAGACGAATCTTGACAGCCACAATTCTCCTGAGTGGTGTTGTGAGGTGACGAACGTCGCTCGGGCTGTGGGGTGCACACCCGGCGGAAGCTCTGTGGTGGACCTCCTCGCCGGATAGAGGGTCGAGCGAGCGGTCCAGCGTTCTATTTTGCCAGATCATGACGGATGCCGCGAACCCACGCGCGACGTCGTGTCAGACTGTGCCCCATGACGGTGCCGTTCGCCACATCCCGCCGCTCCACCGTGGGCGTGGAATGGGAGATCATGCTGGCCGATGGGACGACGGGTGACCTCGTCCCCCGCGCTCCCGAAGTGCTCGCCTCGCTCGAGGAGAAGTCCGCGCTGGAGCGCCACACCATCACCGGTGAGCTGCTGACGAACACGATCGAGGTCACGAGCGGCGTCGGGGACACCGTCGCGGAGGTGGTCGACGACATCGCCGACGCGATCGCCGACGTGCGGCAAGTCACCAACCCGCTCGGCATCGAGCTGCTGTGCGCGGGGAGCCATCCGTTCGCACAGTGGTACGACCAGCAGGTCACCGACAAGACGCGCTACCACAAGCTCATCGAGCGCACCCAGTGGTGGGGGCGGAACATGATGATCTGGGGCATCCACGTGCACGTCGGCGTCGAGGACGTGAACAAGGTCCTGCCCATCCTGGGTGCCTTGACGGCGTACCTGCCGCATCTGCAGGCCCTCTCGGCATCCAGCCCGTTCTGGGCCGGCGAGCGCACGGGGTACGCGTCCAACCGCTCGCTCGTGTTCCAGCAACTGCCCACTGCGGGCCTGCCGTGGCCGCTGACGGACTGGGTGCAGTTCGAGGCTTACCTCGACGACATGGTGCGCACCGGAGTCATGGCCGACGCCACCGAGGTGCGGTGGGACATCCGACCCGCTCCGCGCTGGGGAACGATCGAGGTGCGCGCGTGCGACGGGATGTCGACCCTCCCCGAACTGGCGGCGGTGGCCTCTCTCGTGCAGGTGCTCGTGGAGCACTTCTCCCGCCAGCTCGACGAGGACCGTGAATTGCGGACGTTGCAGCCGTGGTTCGCGCGGGAGAACAAGTGGCGCTCGGCCCGCTACGGCACCGATGCGCGCATCATCGTGGACAGCGACGGTACACAACGCCCCGTAGCCGATCATCTGCGCGAGACGCTCGAGCAGCTCGCTCCCATCGCTGAGGAGTTGCACTGCGCGCGCGAGTTCGCCGGGGTGGGCCGCATCCTCGACGATGGTGCCAGTGCGACGCGACAGCTGCTCGTCGCCGATGCCGCCGATGGCGACCTGCGCGAAGTCGTGCAGCACCTCATCCGCGAGTTCCGCGCCGGCCCGACGCTGCGCGACCACCTCGCCTCGCTCGGGTCGTGAGGCCGGGCGCACGAACGCCGTTTCGACTCGCGGCTTCGCCGCTCGCTCAACCCTCAACCGGTGATCGAGGCTTGACCACGCGCCCGACCCTCAGCCGGTGATCAACGCTTGACCACGCGCCCGACCCTCAGCCGGTGATCGAGTGCGTCGGCGCGCCAGCGCCGGCGTGTATCGAGATCACGGCGACCCACGTCGTGACCCGCAACGCCTCAGCCCTTGCCGAACAGCTTCTGAATCTCAGCGAGATCCGCCTCGCTCGGCGCCTTCGCACCGCCGCCGAGGCCGAACCCCGACCCGGTCGGCGCGGTCGCGCCACTCTGCGCCGCCGCAATCCCGGCATTCTCCGCCGCGCGCTTGGCGGGGTTTCCGGAACGCGACCCACCACCGGAACCGCGCGCCTTCTGCTTGTTGCCGCGCTTGCTCGACGCCCCCGGTTTGCCGCCCATCGGGCCCATCCCCGGGATGTTCGGCACGCCGCCGCGCGCAACGGTCTTCATCATCTTCGATGCCTGATCGAAGCGCTGCACGAGCTGATTGACGTCTGTGACGGTCATGCCCGACCCTCGGGCGATCCGCAGCCGACGCGATCCGTTGAGCACCTTGGGATTGCGTCGCTCCCCCGGCGTCATCGAGCGGATGATCGCCTCGGTGCGGTCGAGCTCGCGGTCGTCGAACTGGTCGAGCTGCTGCTTCATCTGGCCCATGCCCGGGAGCATCCCGAGCATCTTCTTCATCGAGCCCATCTTCTTCATCTGCTGCAGCTGATCGAGGAAGTCTTCGAGCGTGAAGGTCTCGGTCGCGAGCTTTTCGGCGACCTTGCGGGCCTCCTCCTCGTCGAAGGCCTGCTGCGCCTGTTCGATGAGAGTGAGGACGTCACCCAGGTCGAGGATGCGGCTCGCCATCCGGTCGGGGTGGAACGCCTCGAGGTCGTCGAGTCCCTCACCGGTCGACGCGTAGATGATGGGGCGCCCGGTGACACTTGCGACCGACAGCGCCGCGCCACCGCGCGCGTCGCCGTCGAGTTTGGAGAGCACGACGCCGGTGAAGTCGACGCCGTCCTGGAACGCTTTCGCGGTGTTGACGGCATCCTGCCCGATCATGGCGTCGATGACGAACAGCACCTCGTCCGGGTTCGTCGCCTTGCGGATGTCGGATGCCTGCTTCATCAGCTCGGCGTCGACGCCGAGGCGACCCGCGGTGTCGATGATGACGACGTCGTGCTGCTGTCGGCGGGCGGTCTCGACACCGTCGCGCGCGACGCGCACCGGGTCGCCCGTGCCGTTGCCCGGCTCGGGCGCGTAGATCGCGGCACCCGCCTGCTGCGCGACGACCTGCAACTGGTTCACGGCGTTGGGACGCTGCAGGTCGCACGCGACGAGGAGCGGGGTGTGCCCGTCCTTCTCGAGCTGCTTGGCGAGCTTGCCCGCGAACGTCGTCTTTCCCGAGCCCTGGAGGCCCGCGAGCATGATGACCGTCGGCGGGTTCTTCGCGAACTGCAGGCGCCGCTGCTGGCCGCCGAGGATCGCAACGAGCTCCTCGTTGACGATCTGGACCACCTGCTGGGCGGGGTTGAGCGCCTTGTTCACTTCGTCGCCGAGCGCACGCTCGCGCACCTTGGCGGTGAACTCCTTGACGACCGCGAGCGCCACGTCGGCATCCAGCAACGCGCGCCGGATCTCGCGGACGGTTCCGTCGACGTCCGCCGGGGTGAGCTTGCCCTTGGTGCGGAGGTTGCGGAAGGTCTCTGTCAGCCGGTCGCTGAGGGTGCCGAAAGTCGCCATAGTGCCCCGATTCTACCGGCGAGCAGGCTCCGTGCTCACCGGTCGCCGGTGCCGACTCCCACGCCCAGCGCCGCCCGCAGCTCCTCCTTCGCCTTCGCGTAGCGACCTCGGGCGGTGGATGCCGGGATGCCCAGCACTTCGGCCGCGTCGGCGATCGTCAGCCGCTCCCAGTGCACGAGCCGTACGAGTTCGGCGAGGTCGGGTTCGAGCCGGTCGATCGCATCACGCACTTCGGAGCCGTCGTCGGCGGCGGGCGACGTGACCGCGGCATCCGTCGCCTGTCCTCGGATGCGGTCGGCCAGCGCCCACCGCCGCCGCTGCCCGCGAGCGTGGTTGAGGACAGTACCGCGCGATGCCGAACAGCCACATGCGCGCGCGCTCCGGGTCGTCCGGCAGGTCGCCGGCCCGCCGCCACGCGACGACCATCGTCTCGCCCAGCAGGTCCGGTGCGTCGTCGAGCCCGACCCGCCGCTGCAGGTACGCGAGGATGTCGGGGGATGCCGCGGTCAGGGCCGCGGTGAGCGCGCGGTCTCGGGCGCGCGTCACTGAGTTACCTCGACATCGCACCGCACCGAGGTCCACACTTGGGCAGATTCCGGCGTGGCCCCGGCAATCGCCATTCCCTGATGGATAAATGCGTCTACGGCATTCGAGACGACCGCGACGCGCACTTCGTCGGCGCTGCGCTGCGTGGGTGAGAGTTGCGCATCGCCGAACCGGCCGTTCTCATCGAGCACAGAGGTCTGATCGGGGTTCCGGATCGAGTCATCGCTGTCCATCCGGGTGCCGAGCTCAAAGTCCAGCGCACGCCACACGTCGGTCTGACGCAGTCTCGCGGCGAACTCGGCGGCTGCAGGCGTCAGAGCTTCGTTCTCGGCCGCGCCCTACACCATGATCCGAAGTTCGCATCCGCGCCCGCTGGGGAGGGCGAAGCTGTGCCGATAGTCCGCGGCATCCCAAGGATCGTCGAAGCCGTGAGGCATCATCGACTGCGCCACCGCGACGCCCGCGCTGCCAGCCAGGAGTGCCGCGACCGCCCCGCCGAGCGCGACGCGCCGCAACAACCG
>NZ_JBASZT010000355.1:0-7668 GCF_049661145.1 Microbacterium sp. | reverse complement strand
CCTCGACACCCGCGGCGAGCGCGGGCAGCGCACCCGGCGCATCCTCGGCGGCGGCCAGCGCCGCGCCGGCACGCAGCAACGTCTTGGACGGCATGCACGCCCAGTAGGAGCACTCCCCGCCGACGAGCTCGCTCTCCACGATCGCGACCGTCAGTCCGCCCTGGACGGCCCGGTCGGCGACGTTCTCGCCGACGGGGCCGGCTCCGATCACGATGAGGTCGTACTCTTCGGCATCCACCCTTCACGCATACCGGAGTATGACGCTGTGTGCCACCCCCTGCCCCCGTGTCGGAGGTGTGTGATTGGGTGAAGATCCGACCCGCTCCGAACCCCGAGGGATGTATGTCGATCGAGTTCCGCTCCGTCACGAAGCGTTTCGCCGACGGCACCGTCGCGGTGGACGACTTCAGCCTCGTGCTACCCGCGCACAAGACGACGGTGCTCGTCGGATCGTCCGGCTGCGGCAAGACGACGCTGCTGCGGATGATCAACCGCCTCGTCGAGCCGACGAGCGGTGACATCGAGATCGACGGCGAGTCGGTCCGGGGCCGCGACCCCGTGAAGCTGCGCCGCGGCATCGGGTACGTGCTGCAGAACGCGGGCCTCCTCCCCCACTTCACGGTCGTCGACAACGTCGCGACGGTGCCGGTGCTGAACGGCGTCCCACGTCGGCAAGCACGCCAGCGCGCGCTCGAGCTGCTCGACATCGTCGGGCTCGACCGCGCCCTCGCCGACCGCTACCCGCGCCAGCTGTCGGGTGGACAGCAGCAGCGCGTCGGCGTCGCACGGGGCCTCGCCGCCGACCCCAACATTCTGCTCATGGATGAGCCGTTCGGCGCCGTCGACCCCATCGTCCGCAAGGAGCTGCAGGCCGAGACGCGGCGGCTGCAGCGCGACCTCGACAAGACCGTCGTGTTCGTCACGCACGACATCGACGAGGCGTTTCTGCTCGGTGATCAGGTCGTCATCCTCGAGAAGGGCGCACGGATCGCGCAGGTCGGTACGCCCGACGAGATCATCGAGAACCCCGCGAGCGACTTCGTCGCCGAGTTCGTCGGCGTCCAGCGCGGCGCCCGTTCGCTGCATCTGAAGAGGACGGCGCACGGCACCGTGCTCGTTGATGCCGCGGGACGCACGCAGGGCGTGCTCGTCGAAGGGGCGGATGCCGCGGCATCCGGCCCTGTCGCTGACCCCGCGCCCGCCTCCACATCCGTTCCCGCCGCCGGGCCCGGCACCTCGACCTGGGACGCGCCGTGAACTGGGTCGCGGACAACCTCGATCTCATCTGGTCGCTGACGCTCGACCACTTGCGGCAGAGCCTGATCGCCATCGCGGCGGGTTTTGTCATCGCGATCCCGATCGGCTGGGCCGCATGGCGGTACACGACACTGCGCGGTCCCGTGCTGACGACGGTCGGGCTGCTGTACACGATCCCCTCGCTCGGCCTGTTCGCGCTGCTCGCCGCGGTCGGTGTTCCCCTGATCAGCGAGACGAACCTCGTCGTCGCGCTCACGATCTACGGCGTCGCGATCATGACCCGCTCGGTCACCGACGGCCTCGACGCGGTCGATCCGGCGACGCGCAGCGCCGCGATCGCCGTCGGTTTCGGACCGTGGCGCCGTTTCTGGGTCGTCGACCTGCCGCTGTCGGGCCCCGTGCTGCTGGCGGGGCTGCGCGTGACGGCGACCTCGACCATCTCGCTCGCGACGGTCGGCGCCCTGATCGGCGTGCAGAATCTCGGATACCTGTTCACGAACGGCTCGCAGCGGCGGATCATCCCCGAAGTGTTCGCGGGCGTCGTCGCCGTCGTCGTCATCGCGCTCGTCGTCGACCTGCTGCTGGTGCTGGTGGGCCGGGTCGTGATGCCGTGGCAGCCGCGACGCGCATCGGTGCGACGGGAACGCGCCGTGGCACGTCGACACGCGGCGGAGGGCATCGCATGAACGTCTTCGTCGACGCCTTCGCGTGGATCTTCTCGCCGGACAGGCTCGCCGGATCGCTCCCGCTGCCGCTCGCGATCTGGCAGCACCTCGCCTTCACGTTCGGCTCCGTCGCGATCGCCGCGGTCATCGCCGTTCCGCTCGGCTGGCTCATCGGCCACACCGGACGCGGCCGCGAGGCGGCGGTCGCCCTCTCCGGCGCGGCGCGCGCGCTGCCGTCGCTGGGGCTCGTCGTCCTGCTCGTGCTGCTCATCGGCGTGCTCCACAAGACCGAGGCCGCCGTCATCGCGTTCGTCCTGCTCGCGATCCCGTCGATTCTCGCGGGAGCGTATGCCGGGTTCGAGGCGATCGACCGGACTGTCGTCGACGCGGGACGTGCGGTGGGCATGACGCCGTGGCAGATCCTCTGGAAGATCGAGGTACCGCTGGGGCTTCCCCTGCTCATCGGTGGGCTGCGGTCGGCGACGCTGCAGGTTGTCTCGACCGTCACGATCGCCGCCTACGTCGGACTCGGGGGACTCGGGTTCTTCATCATCCAGGGCATCCAGATCCGCAGCTTTCCACAGATCCTCGGCGCCTCGATCATCGTCGTCGTGCTCGCGCTGGTGCTCGACGGCCTGTTCGCGCTGCTGCAGCGGGTCGTCGTGCCGCGCGGGGTGGCCGGGGGCACCGCCCGTTCTCGTTCCGACGACACGGTCGGCGGCGGGACGCCACGTTCTCGCGCGCCGCGTTCGGCTGCTCCAGGCACAGCCCGCCCCGCGCACGGCATCTGACCATTCCAACCCGCACGAACACAGCATCCACGAAAGGCACCGCAATGTTCCGCATCCGCACCCGTCTCGGCCTCGCCCTCGGCGCGGTCACCGTCGCCGCTCTCGCGCTGTCCGGCTGCGCCTCGTCCGACCCGCTCACCGGCGGTGGCGGCGAGAGCTCGGCGCCGCCGGCATCCGACACCATCGTCATCGGCTCGCAGCAGTATTACTCGAACGAGATCATCGCCGAGATCTACGCGCAGGCGCTGGAGGGCGCCGGATTCACGGTCAAGCGTCAGTTCAACATCGGCCAGCGCGACGCGTACATCCCGTCGCTCGAGGACGGCTCGATCCAGCTGTTCCCGGAGTACACCGGCAACCTGCTGCAGTTCTTCGACCCCGACACCACCGCCACGACACCCGATGACGTCTACGCGGCACTCAAGGAGGCGCTGCCGGACGGACTGACGGTGCTCGACCAGTCCTCCGCGACCGATCAGGACTCGTACAATGTGACCGCCGCGTTCGCAGCTGAACACAACCTCACCTCGATCGGCGACCTCGCCGGCATCCCGGGCCTGGTGCTCGGCGGTGGGCCGGAACTGGAGACGCGCCCGTACGGCCCGACCGGGCTGAAGGAGAAGTACGGCGTCGACGTGACCTTCAGTGCGACGGCCGACACGACCGTCGACGAACTGGTCGCGGGCAACATCCAGCTCGCGAACGTCTACAGCGCCGACCCGCTCATCAAGACGAAGGACCTGGTGACCCTCGAAGACCCCGAAGGCCTCTTCCTGGCGTCGAACGTCGTCCCCGTCGTGAGCACGTCGATCGCCGACGAGATCGCCGACGTCATCAACCCCGTCAGCGCTGCCCTGACGCCCGAGGGCCTCGTCGCCCTCAACGTCGAGTCCACCGTCGACGAGCGCTCGTCCAAGGACATCGCCGCGGACTGGCTGAAGGCGAACGGCCTGGGCTGAGCCCGGGCGGGCATCTCTCCGGTGGTCGAGTGCTCGCGGCGGAGCCGCGATGACCCCTCCGCTGGTCGAGTGCCCGCGGCGGAGCCGCGAGCGCATCGAGACCACCGCAACCGCAGTCGGGAGCCATGATCTCGATACGCCGCGCCTTCGGCGCGGCACTCGATCACCGGGGGGTAGCACCTGGCCGGAATCCGCGCCGCGAAACGACCACATGCGACCCCGCGATGCCCCCTCCGGTGACCGCGTCACACACTGTGATCTCGATAAACGCCCGCTACGGGGGCGCACTCGATCACCGGGGGGGTTCACGCCCCGCCCGCGAGTCAGATCAGAAGGCGCGGAGGTTGGCGTGCAGCCCGTCGCTCAGCAGGTCCCGGCGCAGGATGCCGCGGCGACGCAGCACGGGCACGAGCTCGTCCAGCGTGCGATGGATCGTCACCGGATGCAGGTCACCCCACAGCAGCACGCCGTCGTTGCCCCATTCACCGAGTTCCTCGATCAGATCGGCGAGCTCCTCGGCGGTGCCGACGAAACCGGACCGGTCCGAGATCCGGCCCAGCCGGGCGAGGGCGGTCAGATGCTCCCGCAACGGCGTCGTCGCCACGTCGCGGTCGCCCGTGAGCCGGCGGATCGAGCCGTGCGAGACGTGGTCGCCGAACACGCCGGCATCCAGCGGTGCGTCGAGGTCGAGGGCGGTCAGATCCGTCTCGAGGTCGCTGGACTGCCGCTGCGCGATCAGCCGCAGCGTCTCGTCCGAGGGCACGGCGGACGCCGCGACCAGCCGATCCGCCTCTTCGGCGGACGAGACGATGACGGGCTGGATCGCAAAGAGAATCCTGATGTCGGATGCCGAGCGTCCGCGCTCCACCGCCGCGGCGTGGATCCGAGCGCGATACTCCCGCACGCTCTGCTCGTGCAGCGGCGCGAGCGCGAGCTGGACGTCGGAGTTCGCGCCGGCGAACCCGAGGCCGCGCCCCGATCCGCCCGGCGAGGCGATCACCGGCTCGCCGCGCGTGAACGGCACGGCGTTCAGCGGACCGTCGAAGGCGAAATACTCGCCGCGGTGCCGCACCGGGTCGAGACGCGAGCCGTCGGCGTAGATGCCCGACGCGGCATCCGCCACGAGCGCGCCCTCACCCCAGGAGCGCCACAGCTCCCGGATGCCGTCGAGCCACTCCTCCGCACGGTCGTACGCGGCATCGTGGCCGAGTTGCGGAACTCCGTCTTCCGGCCCCGGGCCGAAGTGGCGAGCACTCGCGGTGTCGGTGACGACGTTGAGCCCCAGTCGGTCGCCGCTCAGGTGCTGCAGCGTCGCGAACTGCCGCGCCGCCGTATAGGGCAGGTACGCCGCCGGATTCACGGTGGGGATCACCCCGAGCGCGCGCGTCGCCTGGAACAGGTACGGTGCGAGCAGCAGCGGATCGTGCTTGGGCCCGCCGAACGCGTGCCGCACTCGCAGGTCGATCGTCTGCGGCGAGCCGAGTGAGGGTGCGTCCTCGATGAGGACGAAGTCGAAGCCGGCCTGCTCCAGTTCGCGCGCCGACTGCTGGTACAGGTCGGGACGCGTCCAGTCCCAGTCCCAGTCGAGGTACGGATGCCCCCACCCATGCGGCCCGAACCCGCGCGCGAGGAACCAGCCGAAGTGCTGCAGTCGGCTCATGCGAGCACGGCGACCGGCACGCGGCTCGCCGCGGTGAGCGCCTGCGCGAGGTCGTCGATGAGATCGTCGGCATCCTCGATCCCGATCGACACCCGCAGCGTCCCCGGGAACACGCCGACCGCGGTGCGTTCCGCCTCGGTGAGGAAGGTGTGCGAGGTGGATGCCGGGTGCAGCACGAGCGAGCGCACATCTCCGAGATGGGTCATGTGAGTGAAGACGTCGAGCGCCGCCACGAAGCGGCGGGCGGTGTCGGCGTCGCCGCGCAGCGTGAAGCTGAACACCGACCCGAAGCCGTCTGGCAGGTAGCGCACCGCGAGGTCGTGGTCGGGGTGCGACGGCAGGCCGACGTAGTCGACGCTCGCGACCTCGGGCCGGCCGGCGAGCCACTGCGCGACGGCGAGCGCGTTCGCGCTCTGACGCTGGATTCGCAGACTGAGCGTCTCGATTCCCTGCCCGATGAGGAACGCGTTGAGCGGCGACGGGGTCGGGCCGAACCTCGGCGCCACCGCCTCGCGGGCGTATGCGATGCGCGCGTCGCCGCCGACACGCTCCAGCAGGCTCGGCACCCCGCCGCGACCGGCGGTCGCGAAGTGCGGGAACAGCTCCGCGGCACGGGCGAGGTCGAGGCGTCCGCTGTCGACGATCGCGCCGCCGAGGACGCTGCCGTGGCCGGCGAGGAACTTGCTCGCCGAGTGGACGACGACGTCGGCACCGAGCTCCAGCGGACGGATGAGGTAGGGCGTCGCGAACGTGTTGTCGATGACGAGCGGGATGCCGTGGCGGCGGGCCACACCGGCGAGCGCCGTCGTGTCGATGAGGCGGTTGCTGGCGTTGGAGATCGACTCCGCGAACAGCACGCGCGTCTCGGGGCGGATCGCCGCCTCCCACGCGCCGAGGTCACGGATGTCGTCCACGAACGTCGTCCGGATGCCGAGGCGCGAAAGGTTGTCGCGGAGCAGGCCGCGCGTGCCCTCGTAGATGTGTGTCGAGGCGACGACGTGCTGACCCGATTCCAGCAGGGAGAGGAGCGCGACGGACGTCGCGGCCTGACCCGACGCCAGCAGCAGCGCCTGCGACCCACCCTCGAGCGCGGCGAGAGTGTGCTCGCCGATGCGGGTGTAGGCGTACCCCTCACCCTGACCGAAGTGAGCGGCCGCCTGCTCGTACTCGTCGAACTCGAACCCAGCCGTGAGGTAGATGGGCGTGGCCCGCGGCGTCACAGCGACCTGCGCGGCACGGGACGAGCGCTCGTGCACTTGACGCGTCGTGAACCCTCGCCTGGTCATGGCATCCTCCTGTCGGCGTCTTCGCGGCATCCCGCAGCGACTCGACCATCGTGGCCGCCCGCCTCCGGCGCCCGCGAATCGCGTGTCGTCATGTGACGGCGGCGGCCCCGGCGACGGGAGGTCAGGCCGCGGCGTCCCAGCGATCGAGCGCCCGCTGCGCGAGAAAGGTGACCCACTTCGACGGCTGTCCGACGGGCACGTCGAGCGGAAACCACACCGCCCCGGGGAAGTGATACCCCTGCAACCACCGGCCGTCGTCCTGCCGTGCGGCCCGGACGAGTTCGATGGTTCCCTCGGCGCGCAGGTCGGGGCGGATGCCGTCGTGAACAGCCGCGGCGGTGACATGGTCGATCGCCTTCAGCGCCGTGAACGGAGCGCGGTACGGGTGGACGATGACGTCGGTCCACGGCCCGACCTGCTCTCCCGTCGACAGTCGTTCGCGAAGCCGCCGAACCAGCAGGTACTCCTCGCCGCGGTGACGGGATGCCGTGACGCTGCCGTCTCCCGTGAGTTCCTCGTAGGCGAGGAGTCCGCGGACCGCGTTGATCGTGGAGTGGAACGAGGAGCGCGTCGAGCCCTCCACCCACTCGCAGTTCCAGCCGCCGTCGGCGAACTGGTGCGCGGGGAACCACGCGGCGAGCTGCGACATGTCGCGGCCGAGCCACGCGCCGCTGGTGAGCGTCATGGCATTGATGCAGACGTCGACCTCGCCGTCCCAGAAGGGAAGGTCGTCATACTCCCAGCGACAGTTCTTCTCGAGGAGGTCCGCCGTGCCCGCGAGCGCTGCGGCGTCGAGCCCCCACTCGCGCAGCGTCGCGAGCGTCCACGTCGTGGCCGTATACGGCTGGCCGGGCGGCGCGTCCGGAGCGTCGCCGTCGAAGTCGGCCGGAAAGAACGCACCGCCGGCCCACTGGCCGTCGGGCTCCTGGTGCGCGAGCAGTCGCGCGCCGTCCCCCTCGGTCGCGACGCGAAACGGCTCCTCATGGCCGATGCGTCTGCTGGGCGCTGCCGCGACGGCGAGTCTCGGCCTCTTCGTCATCGGGCTCAGCA
>NZ_JBASZT010000354.1:0-5091 GCF_049661145.1 Microbacterium sp. | reverse complement strand
CGCCCCGCCTCCTCCCGCGAGACCGCCGCAGCGGGGCGAGACCGGCGCCCACAACGGCGGTCTCGACCCGCACACGCGGTCTCGCGGAAGCCTCGAGGAACCGGCGGGAGGATGCCGGAGCGCCCGGCGCGTCAGACGAGGGACTCGCGCCAGGCGGCGTGGAGCTTTGCGAACTTGCCGGTGCCGGCGATGAGTTCGGCGGGCGTGCCGTCCTCGACGATTCGCCCGTACTCCATGACGAGCACGCGGTCGGCGATCGCGACCGTCGACAGCCGATGCGCGATGATGATCGCCGTGCGATCGGCCAGCAGCGTCTGCAGCGCCTCCTGGATCTGCCGCTCCGAGGGGATGTCGAGCGACGCGGTCGCCTCGTCGAGGATCAGCACCGCGGGGTCGGCGAGGAAGGCGCGCGCGAACGAGATCAACTGACGCTGGCCCGCCGAGACGCGGCCACCGCGCTTGTTGACGTCGGTCGCGTAGCCGTCCGGCAGTCGCTCGATGAAGGCATCCGCCCCCACGGCGCGCGCCGCGGCCTTGATCTCGGCGAGCGTCGCGTCGGGCTTGCCGAGCGCGATGTTGTCGGCGACCGTCCCGCTGAACAGGTAAGCCTCCTGCGTCACCATGACGATCGCGCGGCGCAGGTCCTTCGGGTGCAGCGCACGCAGGTCGACGCCGTCCAGCGTGACCGCCCCCCGCGTGGGGTCGTAGAACCGCGAGACGAGCTTCGCGAGCGTCGATTTGCCGGCGCCCGTCGTCCCGACGAGCGCGATCGTCTGCCCGGCCGGGATGTCGAGCGAGAAATGCGGCAGGATCGTGCGGTCGTCGGCGTAGCCGAAGACGACGTCGCGGAATTCGACGTGCCCGCGCGAGGTCCACAGGTCCACCGGCTGCGTCGGGTCTGGCACGGTGGGCTGCTCCTCCAGCACGCCCGACACCTTCTCGAGCGCCGCCGTCGCGGACTGGTAGGAGTTGAGGAACATCGCGACCTCCTGCAGTGGCGAGAAGAAGTTCCGCACGTACAGCACCGCCGCCAGGAGCGTACCGATCTCGTAGACACCGGGCTCGATGCGCAAACCTCCCCACAGCAGTACCGCCGCGACGGCGAACGCGGAGACCGCCATCATGCCCGGCTCGAACGTGCCGAACAGTCGCAGCGACCGCATGTTCACGTCGCGGTACTGCCCCGACAGCTCGCCGAACTCCTCATCATTGCGCGGTTCCTTGCGGAACGCCTTCACGGCACGGATGCCGGTCATCGTCTCGACGAACTTCACGATGACCTTCGCCGACACGACGCGCGACTCGCGGTACGCGCGCTGCGAGTGGCGGTAGAACCAGCGCATCAGGAAGAACAGCGGCACTCCGGCGATCGCCAGCACGAGGCCCGACCGCCAGTCGATCAGCAGCAGCGCGACGAGCGTGAAGGCGCCGTAGAGGATGCCGGAGACCAGCTCGTTCAGGCCCCCGTCGAGCAGTTCGCGGATGGAGTCCAGGTCGCTCGTCTGACGCGAGATGATGCGGCCGGACGTATACGACTCGTGGAACTCCAGGCTCAGGCGCTGGGTGTGGAGGAAGATGCGCTTGCGCAGGTCGAGCATGACCGCCTGCGTGAGGCGCGCCGCGACGACGGCGTACCACCCGATGAGGGCGGCGCCGCCGACGCCCGCGACGAGATAGACGGCCACGACGGCGATCGTCGGCATCCAGTTCTCGTCACTGATCACCTGCGGCAGCGCCGTGTTGATGCCGTACGCGATCAGCGCGGGACCGGCCACCCGCAGCGCCGTCGAGACGACGAGCACGAGGGCGGCGAGCGCGAGCTGCCAGCGCAGCGGCGCGACGAGCGAGCCGAGCAGCCGCAGTGAGCGCTGACGGATCGCGCGCGACTCCTCGCGCGTGTAGTCGGAGCGGTCTTCGCCGGTCGTGCCGGCGACGGTCGCGGTGCTCATAGATTGACCTCCGAGGTCCGCGCGCGGGCGTGTTCGTCCTCCAGGCTGGAGATGACGTAGCGGTAGTGCTCGCTCTCGCGGAGCAGTTCGGTGTGGGTGCCGACCGCCGTGATGCGGCCGGCCTCCAGCAGCGCGACGCGGTCGGCGAGGGTGACGGTCGACGGCCGGTGCGCGATGACGAGCGTCGTGGTGTCGCCCATGACCTCGCCGAGGGCATCCTCGACGAGCGCCTCGGTGTCGACGTCGAGCGCCGACAGCGGATCGTCGAGCACGAGCACGGCGGGCCGCGCGGCCACGGCCCGAGCGAGCGCGAGCCGCTGTCGCTGTCCGCCAGACAGCGACAGGCCTTCCTCGCCGATGATCGTGTCGACCCCGTCGGGCAGGTCGTCGACGAAGCCCGCCTGCGCGACGGCGAGCGCTTCGCGCAGCACGGCATCCGCCTCGGGACTGCCGGGTTCGAGGTCCTCGCGGCCGAGCAGCACGTTCTCGCGGACCGACTGCGAGAACAGCGTGGCATCCTCGAAAGCCATCCCGACGTGCGTGCGCAGCTCGCGCAGGGTGAGGTCGCGCACGTCGACGCCGTCGAGCGTGACGCGGCCGCCGGTGACGTCGTACAGCCGCGCGGGGAGCGTCGTGAGGGTCGTCTTGCCCGAGCCGGTCAACCCCACGAGGGCCATCGTCTCGCCCGGGACGAGCACGAGGTCGATGCCGTCGAGCAGGTCGCGCTCGCCGTCCCCGGCATCCTGGTATCTGAAGTGGACGCCCTCGAACGCGAGCGCACCGCGCGGTGCGGCGATGGTGACGGGCGTGGCCGGGTCGGTGATCGTGTTCTGCTCGTCGAACACCTCGAAGATGCGGTCGGTCGCGGTGCGGGCATCGAGCAGGAACGAGAAGAGGAACCCGATCGACTCCATCGGCCAGCGCAGCACGGTCGCCATCGCGAAGAAGGCAACGAGCTCGGACAGCTGCAGCTGACCCAGCTGCTGCAAAACGATGCCGACGCCCAGACACAGCGCGAACGCGATGTCGGGCAGCAGCACGAGCCAGAACCAGATCCAGCCGACGGCGCGGGCCTTGTCCAGTTCGGTCTCCCGCAGCGTCTCGGCCTGACGCGCGAACTTCTTCAGGGCGTACGTACCGCGGCCGAAGGCCTTCAGGACGCGGATGCCGTGGACGGACTCCTCGACGCTCGTCGCGAGGTCGCCGGCCTGGTCCTGGCTCTGGCGCGCGAGGGTGCCGTAGGTCTTCTCGAACCGGTATCCCGCGTACCAGAGGGGCCCGCACACGACGAGGAAGGTGAGCCCGAGCGCCCAGTGCCACCGGAACAGCAGCGCCATGCCGACGATGATCGTGAGGATGTTGACGACGAGCAGGATGAGACCGAAGGCCAGCCAGCGGCGCAGCATGCTGATGTCCTGCATCATGCGGCTGAGCAGCTGTCCGGACTGCCACCGGTCGTGGAACGCGACCGGCAGGCGCTGAAGGCGTTCGTAGAAGCTGGTGCGCAGATCGTACTCGACCGTGGTCGACGGGCCGAGCACGAACCAGCGGCGCAGCCACACCAGGAAGGCTTCCGCGAGGCCCAGCGCGAGGATCGCGACGGCGCCCCAGACCAGCTGCGCCCGGTCCCCGGAGGCGATGGGCCCCTGGACGAGCACTTCGAGCACGAGCGGGATCGACAGCGCGAGCAGGCTCGCGACGAGCGCGCTCGCGGCGCCCATCACGAGCCGCGGCAGCACCGGCTTTGCGAACGGGTAGAGCCGGGCGAGGGCCCGGGTCGTGGAGAGTCTCTCAGTCGAGGAGGTCATGATCCTTGCGGAGGGTGGGGTCCGTGGGTGTTTGTGCGGCTGGCGGGGCGGATTGCTTCCGCGGATGCCGGGGTCAGGTCGGCGGAGGTGATGAAAGGCGCACGAAGGCGCCACAGGACGCAGCTGGACGTGAAGCCCTGGCGGAGAGGAACGCGATGCGCGGCGGGACGATTCCGCCGCAGGAGGACGCGGGCGCGTTATCCCTGCCGGCTCCCCGCGGCGCCGATTGCGATGGTGGCCGCCGGCGCGCGGAGGAAGGCGGGCTTCGTGGTGACGATGGCCGTGGACATGGCTTCCTCCTGTGTTCGACGAGCGGGGGCTGTGCGCCGGCGCCCGGGCCTGAGTCCTGGGGCTGAGTCCTGGGCCTGAGTCCTGCTCAGCTCGGGCGGTCGACGCGACAGCCCTCCAGCCTATGCCCGGGTGGTCGCCGAGTGCAAGAGCCGCTGGGCGCCGTGGCGCGGCGAGCTTGCTCGGCGACGGCGACGACGGCGACGGCGTGGACTTCGGGGGCGCCGAAGTGCGGGTGCGGGCGGGCCGAACCCGCACACTGGCGCCCCCAACCGGGCCCCCCGGTTTCGGAGGCGCCGAAACGTGGATGCCGACCACGCACACCCGCAGGCTGACGCCTCCGAACCTGGCGTCGATATCGTGGTCGACGTGAGCGCGCTGACCGACTACATCGACGCATGGGTTGCGCAGGATGCTGAGCGCGTCGCTGGCAGCGTCGCCGCGGACTGCGTTGTCACCGAGTGCTACGGGCCGGTCTACCGAGGCCGCGACGGGGTTCGTCGTTGGGCGACGGAGTGGTTCGCCGCGGGCGGGATCGTGCACCGCTGGGACGTCACCGATCACTTCGTCACGGCGAACCGGGAAGCCGCGCAGTGGACCTTCGAGTGCACGTGGAATGGCACGCGCAGCGCCTTCGACGGCGCGACGATCGCCCGCGTCGCGGGCGGGCTCATCGTCGAGCTCCGCGAGTACCGGACGACCGGGCCGCTCTACGACTGGCGGGGGACCTGGCACTGACGTGCTCCGGGCGCGGCGCGTCCCGCCGAGAACCCGCCGACACCCATACCCAGCCCGACACGAGCCCGCCGCCGACAGCCAGCCGGGCACCGCGTGCCACGCTCGCTCGGGGGCTACAGCATCCGGGTCACGCGACTGAAGCCCCCGCAGCAGCGACTGCTTCACGATCGAGCAGGCTGCGCTTGACGTCGAGCCCCCAGGCGAAACCCCCGAGCGCCCCGCCGGTGCGCAGCACCCGATGGCACGGCACGAACAGGGCCGGGGCGTTGCGCGCGCAGATCGATGCCGCCGCGCGCACCGCGCTCGGC
>NZ_JBASZT010000353.1:0-13837 GCF_049661145.1 Microbacterium sp. | reverse complement strand
GCCGCATAGTCCGGGATGCGCAGGCCGCCGCTCGCGGTGACGGCCTTGCTCGGAATGCGTTCGCGCGCGAAGGGGTCGGCCTGGGCGCCGCGCGCGAAATCCATGAGCGCCCGCGTGTCCACTCGGGCGTGCAGTGTCGGCGCCACGCGGTAGGGCATGACGGCGAAGAGGTAGCTGCCCTGCCAGGTATCGGGCACCCGGAGAGTGAGTGCGTGCACGGCACTGTCGGCGATGCGCTCCAGCCGCGTGTCCTCGATGTCGAGCGGATCGGTCACGCGGTTCAGTTGCAGCACGACGCCGTGCGCCGCTTCGCCGATCCACACGAAGCTGACCCGGCACCAGCCCGGGGCGTCGGACTCGACGAGCGGGGTGCCCTCGCGTTCGAGCCGCGTCCGAAAGGCGGCAAGCAGCGCGTCGCGCTGAGCCGGGTCCGCGCCCGACAGCCCCGCCCGCAGCGCCTCGATCGCCTCGCTCTTCACGCGGGGCAACGGCCACCTGCGGACGGCGTGGGGCGGAGTCGAACGGGCGAAACGGACGGCCATCTGCTCGCGGCTCAGGCCACCGAGAGATCCACCTGGCCGAAGACGCTCCCGGAGCACCGCGGCGGCGAGCCGGACTCGCGTCGCCCCCGAAAACGTCATTAGGTTATCCTAACAACGCACGTATGAGGTCTGCAGAAGGGATGCGCATGAGCTCGACCCCCGCGCCCCCACGCCGGGCTTTTCTCGGGTTCACCACCCGGTCGCTGCTGATCTGCGTTGTGCTCGGCGCCGCCACCATCGCCCTCGTGCACCTGGCGCGCGTCGTCGGGGTGCTGTTCTTCGGCATTGCGCCCTGGCTCGGCCGGCCCTCGGCGCTCATCCCGTACTTCGTGCTGCTGATCGTGGCCGCGATCCTCGTGCCACACGCCGGTTCCGCCCTGCTGGCATCGCTCGTCGCGACCGTCGGCGGCGTCGGCACGATGGCGCTGATGGCGGGCCTGATGGTCGAGATCGCGTTCCTGATCGCCCGTGCCGTGCAGCGCAGGCGCCGCGGCGAGCTCGCACCTCCCGACGATCGCAGTTGGCTGTGGTGGTCGATCGTCGCGGGCTGGCTGGTCGGCCTGAACAGCTTCGCGCTGCTGTTCACCTTCCAGGAGTTCCTCGCATTGCCTGCTGGGCTGATGCTGGCCGGGCTGGGCGTGCGCCTTGCGGCCGGGCTCGTCTACGGGTGGCTCGGGTGGCTCATCGTGCGCGGACTGCTGCGCGCCGGGTTCGACCCGATCGGAACGCGGAAGGGGCGCCGCCTCACCGCCGAAGAGGCAGCGTCCGGGAGCGCAAGCTGAATCCTGCGATCACGGTCCGCGGCCTGAACGTCGAGTTCGAGGGTCGCGGACGAGTACTCGACAGGATCGATCTGGAACTCTCTCGGGGCGGGTACACCTGGATCGCCGGCCCGACGGGGTCGGGCAAGAGCACTCTCGCCCTCGCGCTGATCGGTGCGCTCTTCGAGGCGACGAGTGCGATCGGCAGCGGCGACGTCATCGTCGACGGGCAGGACGTCTTCGCGATGCCGGTGGCCGAGCGCGCCCGCGCCGTCGCAGCCGTGTGGCAGCGTCCGGGCGTCCAGCTGTTCCGAGCGAGCGTCATCGACGAGGTACGTGCTCCACTGGACTACCGGCGCGTGCCGCCCGACGAGGGGACACGGCGTGCGCGCGCGATGCTGGACCTCGTCGGCCTCGGCGGGATCGACGAGCGTCGTGACCCGATGACCCTGTCCGGCGGGGAGCAGCAGCGGTTGGCGCTGGCGGCGGCGCTCGCTCAGCACACCCCCGTGCTCGTCCTCGACGAGGCCACCAGTGCGCTCGACGCCGCCGCATCCCGCCGCTTCGGCGAAGCCCTCGATCGAGCCCGGGCCGAGCGTGGCGTCACCGTCGTCGCGATCGATCACCGCCCCGAGGCGCACATCGACCGTGCCGATCGAATGATCGTGCTCGATGAGGGGAGGATCCAGCGCGACGATGCCCCGGCGCGGATCTTCGCGGATGCCGAGTCGGTGAGTCGCTTCGGGCTGAGGATGCCGGGTGGATCCGACCCGACCGGGGAGTCCTCGCCGGACCCGGCATCGCTCGGCATCCCCACCGACCCCGGGCACCCGCTCCCCGCGTTGCGGCTCTCGGGAGTCGATGTCGTCGTCCGGCGCGCGCCGATCCTGCACGCGCTGGAGGTGAGCCTGCCCCTCGGCGCGGTTGCCGTTGTCACCGGGGACAACGGCGCGGGCAAGTCGACACTGCTGCGGCTGCTCGCCACCGAGCTGCACCCCGCGTCGGGAACGGTGGAGCCTCGATCGCTGACCAGGCTCAAGGCCGGCATCGGCTACGCACCGCAGCGCAGTGCGGAGCTCATGCTCACCGGGACTGTCGGGGACGAGCTCTGCACAGCGCTCACCCAGGGTTCACGCGGTCACGACCGGGCCACCCGCCGGCGCGCCGGCGACCTGCTCGCTCGCGCCGGGCTCGACGCGCACGGCCAGACTCACCCGCTCCGCCTCTCGGGTGGGCAGCGCCAGCGACTCGCCGTCGCCCTCGCCGTCGCGGGAGCTCCCGCACTGACGCTGCTCGATGAGCCGAACAGCGCGCAGGATCGCGCCGGAACCGAGCACGTGCTGCGGTTGATCGCCGACAACCGCGCGCATCGCGTCACGATCATCGCCACCCACGATCCGGGAGCGTTCGCCCCGCTCGCGACGCACCGCGTGCGGATGAGCGCCGGGCGTATCGTGTCGGCGACAGCGACCGCGCCGGTGGCGCGATCGTGACTGCCGCGCCGCAACGCGGGCGACGCCCGCCGGCCCTGCATCCTCTCGCGATCCTCGCGCTGCCTGTTCCCGCGATCGTCGCGGTGCTGTTCGCCGACGGCATCCTCCTCTCCCTTGCGCTCCTGACCGTCTGCCTCGCGCTGTCGCTCGCGAAGGGCGCTCGCTTCGCGAGCGGCGTACTCGGGGTCGTCACCGGCGGTGCCGTGCTGCTGTGGGTCGGCTTTTCGCTCGCCGCTCCCCGGGCCGGCGACACGAGCGGGCCGCTCGTCGAGGGGCTTGCGTTCTCGCCGACGATCGACGGCGCCTTCTTCGCCCTGCGCGGTGCGCTGCGCATGGTCACGGTCGTGACGCTCTACATCGTCACCGTCGCGTTCGTGAACGGGGCGGTGCTCGGTGACAGCCTCATTCAGCGCTTCGGCGCCCCTTACCGGGTGATCGACGTGCTCGGCCTCGGTGGCCGCTTCAGCGCTCTGATCCGCAGCGATGTCGCCGCCGCCCGCTCGCTGGCGCGACTCCGTGCCCGCGGAAGACCCCTGCGCGCGATGCGTCTGATGACCGGACTCACGGTGCCCGTGCTGATGGGCGCCTTCGGCCACGCCGACGAGCTCAGCATCGCCATGGAGGCGCGCGGCTTCGGATCCGAACCGCAACGCACCGTGCATAGCGCGAGGCCCCTGCGGTGGACGGACGTGATCGCCGTGCCGGTGGTCTGGGCGATCACGATCCTCGCCGCGCTCGCCTTGGCCTAATCAGAAAGTGTCCCTCCGGGACCCGCGGCTTTCACCCCCCACGCGTGGCAGCGCCACTGAATAGCCAACGCCTCCCGCGCCCGGGCCACGCGCGTGTCGGAGCCGGGAGTTAGCATGGACCGTCCCCGTCCTCGCTCAACAGGAGTCGCCCATGCTCGGAAAGCTCCTCGCGCGCTACCTCTGGACCTACAAGTGGTGGCTGCTGGGCGTCCTGGTGTTCCAGTTCGCCTCGGCGATCGCCTCGCTGTACCTGCCGCGCCTGAACGCCGACATCATCGACAACGGCGTGGCCGCCGGCGACACCGGCTACATCTGGTCGCGCGGCGTGTTCATGCTCGCGATCGCCCTCGGCCAGATCGTCGCCTCGGTCGTCGCGACCTACTTCGCCGCTCGCGCCGCCATGAGCGCGGGCCGCGACATCCGCCGCGACGTCTACGAGAAGGTCAGCGGATTCTCCGAGCGCGAGGTCTCGTCGTTCGGCGCCGGCACCCTCATCACCCGCAACACGAACGACGTGCAGCAGGTGCAGATGCTCGCGATGATGGGCGCCACGATGCTCGTCACCGCCCCGCTGCTCGCGATCGGCGGCGTCGTCATGGCGCTGCAGCAGGATGTCGGCCTCAGCTGGCTGATCGCCGTGTCGGTGCCGACGCTGCTCGTGGTCGGCGGCATCATCATCAGCAGCATGGTGCCGCTGTTCCGGGCCTATCAGACCAAGCTCGACGGCGTGAACCGCATCATGCGCGAGCAGCTGACGGGTGTCCGCGTCGTACGCGCCTTCGTCCGCGAACGCATCGAAGAGGCGCGCTTCCGCGTCGCGAACACCGACATCATGATCGTCGGGCGCAAGGTCGGCTCGCTGTTCGTGCTGGTGTTCCCCCTCGCCATGCTCGTGCTCAACGTCACCGTCGTGGGGGTGATCTGGTTCGGCGGGATCCAAGTGGATGCCGGGAATGTCCAGATCGGCACCCTTTTCGCGTTCATGCAGTACATCGGGCAGATCCTCATGGGCGTGCTGATGGCGACGTTCATGACGATCATGATCCCGCGGGCCGCCGTCTCGGCCGACCGCATCGGCGAGGTGCTCGACTCCACGGACGCCCTCCACCGGCCCGAGAACCCGATCGCGTCGTTCGGCGAGCCCGGTGCGATCGAGTTCGACGACGTGTCGTTCACCTACCCCGGTGCGGAAGCCCCCGTGCTGCAGGGGATCACCTTCCGCGCAGAACCCGGTCAGACCGTCGCGATCGTCGGATCGACCGGATCCGGCAAGACGACGCTCGTCTCGCTCATCCCGCGTCTGTTCGACGTCACCGGCGGCACGGTGCGCGTCGGCGGGGTCGACGTGCGCGAGGCCGACCTCGACGTCATGTGGCGCGGGATCGGCTACGTCCCGCAGCGCGCGTTCCTGTTCACCGGAACCGTCGCCTCCAACCTGCGGTTCGGGCGCGAGGATGCCACCGACGACGAGCTGTGGCAGGCGCTCGAGATCGCGCAGGGCCGCGACTTCGTCGCCGAAATGGACGGCGGGCTGAACGCGCGCATCGCACAGGGCGGCACGAACGTCTCGGGCGGGCAGCGTCAGCGCCTCTCTATCGCCCGCGCCATCGTCCACCGGCCCGATGTCCTGGTGTTCGACGACTCGTTCTCGGCGCTCGACGTCACGACCGACGCGAGACTGCGGCAGGCCCTGTGGCGCGAACTGCCGGGGGTGACGAAGATCGTCGTCGCGCAGCGCATCTCCACGATCACGGATGCCGACCGCATCGTCGTCCTCGACGATGGCCGCATGGTCGGCATCGGCACGCACGCCGAGCTCCTTGCCTCCAACGAGACGTACCGCGAGATCGTTCAGTCGCAGTTGGGGGTGGACGCATGAGTGCGGGGACGCCCAACGATGCGCAGCCGCAGGCGGAGCTCTCCGAGGAGGAGCGCTACGAGCTCGAGCTCGCCGAGCAGGCGCGGCTGAACTCCGGCGACTGGGACTCCGTCGCCCCCGGCAAAGCCGCCAACTTCGGGCGCAGCTTCGGCCGCATGATCGGCCTGCTCGCGCCCTACAAGTGGGCGTTCGCGTTCGTCTCGACGCTCGGCGCGATCGGCGTCGTGCTGGCCGTCATCGCGCCGAAGGTGCTGGGCGAGGCCACGAACATCCTCTTCGAGGGCGTCGTGTCGGCATCCCTCGGCGAGAACTTCCCCGCGGGCACATCTCAGGACCAGGTCGTCGAGGCGCTCAAAGCCGCCGGTCAGACCGACATCGCGAACCTGGTCGCCGCGATGCACAACTTCGAGGTCGGTGCGGGCGTCGACTTCGAGCGCCTGAAGTGGGTGCTCATCGCGGTGCTCGCGATCTACGTTGCCTCGGCCGTGCTGACGTGGGTGCAGGGCTACGTCATCAACGTCATCATGGTGCGCACGATGTGGCGGCTGCGCGAGAACGTCGAGGCGAAGATCAACCGGCTGCCGCTGTCGTACTTCGACCGCGTGCAGCGCGGCGAGCTGATCTCGCGCGTCACGAACGACATCGACAACATCACGCAGACGATGCAGCAGTCGCTCTCGACGGCGATCACGAACGTCTTGACCGTCGTCGGCGTGCTGATCATGATGTTCTCGATCTCGTGGCAGCTGGCGATCGTCGCCCTCGTCGCGCTGCCGCTCATGGGCGTCATCTTCGGCGTCATCGGCCCGAAGTCGCAGAAGGCGTTCGCGACGCAATGGCGCAAGGTCGGCCGGCTCAACGCGAGGGTCGAGGAGTCGTTCTCGGGTCACGCGCTCGTGCGGGTCTACGGTCGTGAGCAGGACTCCCGCGAGAAGTTCCAGCACGAGAACGAGGACCTCTACCAGGCCGCGTTCAAGGCGCAGTTCCTGTCGGGCCTCATGATGCCGGCGATGATGTTCATCGGGAACCTCACCTACGTCGGGATCGCGGTGCTCGGCGGACTCATGGTCGCTTCGGGGCAGTTGCGCCTCGGTGACGTGCAGGCGTTCATCCAGTACTCGCAGCAGTTCACGCAGCCGCTGAGCGAGCTCGGCGGCATGGCGGCGATCGTGCAGTCCGGCACTGCCTCGGCGGAGCGGGTCTTCGAGCTGCTCGACGAGCCGGAGCAGGATCCGGATGCCGAGGACGCGCCCGCCCTGAAGGACGGCAGCGGCGTCATCGAGTTCGAGCACGTCGCCTTCTCGTACTCACCCGACAAGCCGCTCATCCGCGACCTCTCCTTCCGTGTCGAGCCCGGCCAGACGGTTGCGATCGTCGGACCCACCGGCGCCGGCAAGACCACGCTCGTCAACCTGCTCATGCGCTTCTACGAGCTCGACGGCGGCCGCATCCTGCTCGACGGGCAGGACATCGCGCAGCTCACCCGAGACGACGTGCGCTCGCGCACCGGCATGGTGCTGCAGGACCCGTGGCTGTTCGCGGGGTCGATCCGGGAGAACATCCGTTACGGCAACGAGTCGGCATCCGACGTCGAGATCACCCAGGCAGCCGTCGCGACCCGCGTCGATCGGTTCGTGCATTCGTTGCCCGACGGGTACGACACCCTCCTCGACGAGGATGCCGCGAACGTCTCCGCCGGCGAGAAGCAGCTCATCACGATCGCGCGCGCGTTCGTCGCGGGGCCGAGCGTGCTGATCCTCGATGAGGCGACGAGCTCCGTCGACACGCGCACCGAGCTGTTGCTGCAGCACGCCATGTCGGCCCTGCGCGAGGGACGGACCTCGTTCGTCATCGCGCACCGGCTGTCGACGATCCGCGACGCCGATCTCATCCTCGTGATGGAGCACGGCGATATCGTCGAGAAGGGCACGCACGACGAGCTCATCGCGGCAGAAGGCGCGTACTGGCGGCTGTACCGTTCGCAGTTCGAGCAGGCTGCCGTCGACGATCCGAGTGCCGCGGTTAGCAATGCGGGCTCCGTCACCACCGATAGGGTCGGTGAGTGACCATTCCGGATTCGCCCGCCGACCCCACACCTTCGAGGCGCACTCCGCGCCAGATCGTGAGCTTCCTCGGTATCGGCCTCGCCGCCGGGCTGCTCTCGGGGATGTTCGGCGTCGGCGGCGGCGTGATCATCGTGCCCGCCCTGGTTCTGCTCGTGGGGATGGCGCAGAAGCGGGCTTCCAACACGTCGCTCGCTGTGATCGTGCCGGTCGCGGTCGTCGGCATCATCTCCTACGCGGTGAACGGTCACCTCGACCCGACGGCGTGGGTGCCCGGCCTCATCCTCGGAGCCGGCGGCGTCATCGGGTCGCTCATCGGCGCGAAGCTGCTGCCGCGCGTGCCCGTTCCGGCGCTCCAACTGGGCTTCGCTGCGCTCCTCGTCGTGGCGATCGTGAGTCTGTTCCTGGTCGTGCCCTCCCGCGGCGAGCCGTTCCCGCTCGGCGTCTGGTCCGCCCTCGGCCTGATCGTCCTGGGTTTGGCGGTAGGGATCCTCTCCAAGCTCCTCGGCGTGGGCGGCGGCATCATCATCGTCCCAGCGCTGCTGCTGATCTTCGGCGTCAGCGACCTGCTCGCCCGTGCGACCAGCCTGATCGCGATGGTCCCGACGGCCGTCGCCGGAACGATCGACTCGGTCCGCAGCGGCAAGGCCGACTTCGTCGGCGCTGCGCTGCTGGCCTGCGGCGCGATCCTGACGCCACCGCTGGGCGCGTGGTTGGCGCAGGCCGTCGACCCGTTCACGGGCAACGTCCTGTTCGCGATCTTCCTCGCGGCGATCGCCGTGCAGCTCACGGTGCGCGGCCTGAAGGGCCTGCGGCGGTCGTAGCGCCTGGCGCGGCGCGCTGACCGCGGCATCCGCTCGCGCCGACTTGCCGACTTTGGTCGTGTGGCCGCGGTTGAAGCGACCAAAGAATGCAAGTGGTTTCCGCGGGTTGCCACGCGTGGGCGCCGACTTGCCGGGTTTGGTCGTCTAGCACGGGTTGATGCGACCAAAGCTTGCAAGTCGGGTGCGCGGGCCGTCTGCGGGCCGACCCCGTGCCGCCCGACCCGGCTGCCCGGCCGCGCGCTCGGTAGGATCGAGGGGTGTCCGTGAACCCTGACCTCATCGGGCGGTCCTTCCCCGCGACCGCGCCGTACCTCGTCGGCCGCGAGAAGGTGCGCGAGTTCGCGCGCGCCGTCTTCGCAGATTCCCCGCAGCATCTCGACCCCGCCGCGGCGCGGGCGCTGGGGTATGCCGATGTGGTCGCCCCGCCGACGTTCGCCATGGTCGTCCAGGACCTCACGCTGCAGCAGCTGCTCGCCGAGCCCGACTCGGGCATCGCGCTCGAGCGCACGGTGCATGCCGAGCAGCGCTTCCGCTACACGCGCCCGATCGTCGCGGGCGACGAGCTGACGGCGCAGCTGCAGATCACGAACGTCCGCCCGTTCGGCCAGGGTGCGATGGTCACGAGCGAAGCCGAGATCACGGATGCCGATGGCGCGCACGTCGTGACCGCGACCTCCGTGCTGCTGATCGGGGGAGAGGGAGCGTGAGCGAGCAGATCACCTCGGCATCCCTCGCCGTCGGCGACGTCGTGGCTGAGCGCACCGTGCACCTGACGCGCGAGTCCCTCGTGCGCTACGCCGGGGCCTCCGGCGACTTCAACCCGATCCACTACCGTGACGACGTCGCCGAGCGCGTCGGCCTCCCCGGCGTGCTCGCCCACGGCATGCTGACGATGGGCCTGGCCGTCGAGACCATCGTCGACTGGCTCGGCGACGCCGGCCGCATCCTCGAGTACGGCGTGCGTTTCACGCGTCCCGTCGTGGTGGATGCCGAGACCGGCGCCGACCTGACCGTCACCGCGAAGGTCGGCGCATTCGATGACGAGACGGCGCGCGTCGACCTCACCGTCGCCTTCGGTGGCACGACGGTGCTCGGCAAGGCCCAGGTGCGCGTGCGCCGCCAGCCGTGACGTCCGCCGCGATGCCCCACACGATGACCGAGATCGACCCCATCCCGCTCGCGCAGCTGACGACGCTGCGCGTCGGCGGCACGCCAGCCCGCATGATCGAAGCGCGCACGCGCGACGAGTTGATCGCCGCGCTGCGCGAGTGTTGGGCCGCCGGCGAGAACTGGTTCGTCGTGGGTGGTGGCTCGAACCTGCTCGTCGGCGACGAGCCGTTCGACGGCACGGTCGTGCTCGCGCGCACGCGCGGCATCGAGCGGCTTCCCGCGCCGTCACCCGCCCGCGTGCGACTGCGAGTCGAGGCCGGTCACGACTGGGACGACCTCGTCGCGTACGCCGTGGTCGAAGGGCTCGCCGGCATCGAGGCGATGAGCGGCATTCCGGGCAGCGCCGGAGCCGCGCCCATCCAGAACGTCGGGGCCTACGGCCAAGAGATCGTGGAGACTCTCGTCGAGGTCGAACTGCTCGACGAGGCCACCGGAGAGGTCGAGACCGTTCCGGCCGCAGACCTCGAACTGGGCTTTCGCACGTCGGTGCTCAAGCACCACTACGGTCAGGCGCCGCGGCGTCGCGGGGTCATCGTGTCGCTCACGCTCGAACTGCGCGACGTCGGGCACGGCGACGTTCCCGTCGAGGGCGCGCAGCTGCGGCAGGCGCTGCGGCTCGCACCGGATGCCGCCGTGTCGCTCCGGTGGACCCGTGACACCGTCCTGGCGACGCGCGCGGCGAAGGGCATGGTGCTCGATGACGCCGACCTCGACACCCACAGCGCGGGCTCGTTCTTCCAGAACGCGATCGTGTCGGCATCCTTCGCCCGCACGCTGCCACCGGAATGCCCGCGCTGGCCGATGGCGGTCACCGTCGATCCCGTCACGGTGATCCCGCTGGCGGCGTTCGACGGCGTCGTCCCGCCGCCGGTGTCGGTTCAGCCCGACGTCAAGGTGAGCGCGGCATGGCTCATCGAGCACGCCGGGCTCGGCAAGGGATTCCACCTGCCGCGCTCGCGCGCCGCACTGTCGAGCAAGCACGCTCTCGCCCTCACCAACCGCGGGGGCGCGACCGCCGAGGAGATCGCCGAGCTGGCGCGCTTCATCCAGCAGCGGGTGCAGAGCGAGTTCGGTCTCATCCTGCAACCCGAGCCCGTGCTCGTCGGCGTGGAGCTCTAGCCCCCGGCCCTCTTCAGCACCCCCGCGAGTCGCTACTCCCCGCGAGCCGCTACTCCCCCGCGAGCCGCTACGAAACGACCGAGCCGCTACGTTTCGACGCGTCGTTTCGTAGCGGCTCGGTCGAAAGATAGCGGCTCGCGGGTAGTGTCGGGGAGCGGATGCGGAGCCGAGCGGATGCCGAGCCCGCCGCGCCCGGCAGGGCGGGCCCGCCCGCGATGCCGGGCCGAAACGTCAGCCGAACAGGCGCTGCAGTCGCTGCACGCCCTCGAGCAGCTGGTCGTCGCCCAGCGCGTACGACAGGCGCACGTATCCGGAGGGACCGAACGCCTCGCCCGGCACGACGGCGACCTCGGCCTCGTCGAGGATGAGGTCGGCGAGTTCGAGCGAGGTGGTCACGGTCTTTCCGGCCCACTCACGGCCGAGCAGCCCCGTCACGTCGGGGTACACGTAGAACGCGCCGAGCGGGTTCGGTACCGAGACGCCGGGGATCTTCGCGAGCTCTGAGACGATGAGCTTGCGGCGTCGGTCGAAGGCGAGTCGCATCTGCTCCGCCTCGGTCTGCGGACCGGTGAGGGCGGCGAGCGCGGCGCGCTGCGCGATGTTGTTGACATTGGAGCTCAAGTGCGACTGCAGGTTGGCGGCGAGCTTGATCGCGTCGGTCGGGCCGACCATCCAACCCACGCGCCATCCCGTCATCGCGTAGGTCTTGGCGACGCCGTTCACGAGGATGGTCTGGCCGGCGAGCTCCGGCACGACCTCGACGATCGACACCGCGCGCGCGCCCTCATACACGAGGTTCTGGTAGATCTCGTCGGTGATCACCCAGATGCCGTGTTCGAGCGCCCATTGACCGATCGCCCTCGTCTCTTCGGACGTGTACACCGATCCGGTCGGATTCGACGGCGAGACGAAAACGAGTGCCGTCGTCCGGTCGGTGCGAGCCGCCTCGAGCTGGGCGACCGTGACCTTGTACTCCTGGTCGGCGCCCGCGAAGACCTCGACCGGGATGCCGTCGGCCAGCGCGATCGCCTCGGGGTAGGTCGTCCAGTACGGCGCCGGAAGCAGCACCTCGTCGCCCGGATTCACGACGGCCTGGAACGCTTGATAGACCGCCTGCTTGCCGCCGTTGGTGACGACGATCTGGGCGGGGCTGACCTCCAGGCCCGAGTCACGCACCGTCTTCGCGGCGATCGCCTCGCGGAGCACCGGCAACCCGGCCGCCGGGGTATAGCGGTAGTTCGCCGGGTCGTGCAGGGCTTCTGTCGCGGCATCCACTATGAACGACGGCGTCGCGAAGTCGGGCTCTCCCGCCGCGTATGAGATCACGGGGCGGCCTTCGGCCTTCAGCGCCTTGGCCTTGGCGTCGACCTTGAGTGTCGCCGACTCGGCGATGGCACTGAGCTTGCGGGAAAGTGGAGCGCGTTGGGTCACGCCACCAGCGTAGTCTCGGGGCGCGCCGGCGCGGGGGATGCCGAGTGGGCTGGTCGTACCCGAGTGCGCCGGTGGGAGAGCGTCCGCAACCGGTGCGCTCGTGCGCAACCGGCGCACTCGCGCGCAAGGCGCGTCGGCCGTCCGGGCGGGGCCGGCGTCAATCCCGCGTGCCGAACAGGCCCTTGCCGTAGAGCTGCAGCTCGTCGTACGCCTCGCCGTAGGTCGTCGGCATCTTCCGGTCGGGGGCGTATTTCGACAGGAGCAGGCCCAGCAGGCCCCGGGCGGGGGAGGTGAGGGGCCGCGCGCGGTGCGCGTCGACGGTTTCCGGGGCCACGGCCTCGGGGTTCGGCGGCTGCCACAGCGCGGCCGGCCGCGGCCAGGTGTACGGCTGGCGCGCATGCGTCAGGGTGACGGCGTTGTCGATCGTCGTGGCGCCCTCATCGCGGGCAGTCAGCGGTTCCAGCCCATGCTGGTGGGTGAGCGTCGCGATGACCGACCCGTGGTGCATCTCGTCGTGGATGACCGCGCCGGCCGGTGTGTACGCGCTGACGACGATCGACGGCACGCGAAGCCCGAGCCTGTCGAACGCGAAGCCCATTTCGCCAGGCCCGCTGTCGTCGGGCGGCGTCGCGGCGGGCGGGGCGACATGATCGAAGATGCCGCCGTGCTCGTCGAAGGTCACCGCCAGTGCCGTGTTCATCGCGTTCGAGCCCTCAACGGAGGAACTCGTCCGGATCGCGTCGTACACGTCCTGCAGGAGGCGGTCCCCGGCGCGAACGTCGGACTGGGCGCTCGTGTCGATCTGGATCGTGGAGCCGTCCTCGAGCGTGAGGATGCCCTCACGCAGTTCTCCCCACGGCGGATGCATGTCGTTGTTGTTGAAGATCATGCGGGGTTCGATGAACGCGTACGCGGGCAGGTCGCCGGCCTCGGCATCCGTGTAGAACTGGGTCATGTCCCGGAAGTTCGTCTTCCAGTACTTCTCCAGTGCGGGGGCATGGATGAGTCCCGTGAGCGAGACCAGCTGGGTCGGGTCGTAGTACACCCGCCAGGAGATCCCGGCCTCTTCGAGGCGGTTGAAGATCGTCGCGGATGCCGGGGCGTCCAGCCACTTCTCGTACGTTCCGTCGGTCTGGTTCACGACGAATCCGTGCGAGGTAGAGGCGTGGAAGAAGGACCGGTTGCAGTATGTCTGCGACGGCACCCCGGCGAACCAACGGTCGTAGACGGCGAACTGGCGGGCGAGGGTCGAGAACACCGGCAGCATGTCGGGAGAGAACCCGCCCATCGCCACCCGGTACTCCTCGGGCGTCGGTTCGCGGCGCATCGACGCCCGGAAGTTGACGATGTAGTCGCGGACGAACCCGTCGTTGTTCGCCGCCTTCCCCGCCGGCGGAGTGTTGAAGGGGGCGCGCAGGCCGTGCGCGGCGAGGTCTTCGTTCGACGGCGGGTCCACGACGTCGAACAGCTGGGTATTCACGTGGGGGTACGTCTCGCCAGGGTCGGGCTGCGGCTGCTGCATGATCGAGTCGGTCGCCCCGGTGTAGAGATGCGCGCTGATGCGAGTGCCGTCCGGCGCGGTGTTCGCGTAGTCGCCCTGCGCGATGCCGTCGAACTCCACGGCTGTCTTCTCGTCGGCGGAGTACACCCGCCCGAGCACATTGTCGAAGCTTCGGTTCTCGAACATCAGCACGACGAGGTGGTCGAACCCCGGTTCGGCGCGCTCGAGCAGCAGCGCGAACTCCGGTGGGTGGGCCGGCCCCGGAGCGCCGCTGCCGCTGGTCGCGATCCCGGCCCCGACCGCCC
>NZ_JBASZT010000352.1:0-6646 GCF_049661145.1 Microbacterium sp. | reverse complement strand
GCCTCGTCGGCCTCGGCGACGGCCTCGGTCGCGGCCTCTTCGGCGGCGTCCTCGTCGGCGGCCGGAGCCGCGGCGGCAGGAGCCTCCGTGGCCGGAGCGGCCTTCTTCGCGCTCTTCGGCTTCGGGTTCACCGGCTCGAGCACCAGCTCGATGACGGCCATCGGTGCGTTGTCGCCCTTGCGGTTGCCGACCTTGGTGATGCGGGTGTAGCCGCCCTCACGCTCCGCGACCAGCGGCGCGATCTCGGCGAACAGGATGTGCACGACCTCCTTGTCGCCGAGGACCGACAGCACCCGACGACGGGCGTGCAGGTCGCCGCGCTTGGCGAAGGTGATGAGGCGCTCGGCGAGCGGACGCAGGCGCTTGGCCTTGGTCTCGGTCGTCGTGATCGAGCGGTGCGCGAACAGGGCCGAGGCGAGGTTCGCGAGCAGCAGGCGCTCGTGGGCAGGGCCGCCGCCAAGACGGGGACCCTTGGTGGGCTTGGGCATATCAGTTACTCCAGGGTGGGATTCTCGCGAAGGCGATCAGAGGGTCTCGTCGTCGTAGCCGCCGTAGAAGTGGGCGCCGTCGAAACCGGGCACCGAGTCCTTCAGCGACAGACCGAGCGAGATGAGCTTGTCGCGCACCTCGTCGACCGACTTCTGACCGAAGTTGCGGATGTTCATGAGCTGCGTCTCACTCAGGGCGACGAGCTCGGACACCGTGTTGATGCCCTCACGCTTGAGGCAGTTGTAGGAGCGGACAGACAGGTCCAGGTCCTCGATCGGCATCGACAACTCGTTGGTCAGGACCTCGGCGACCGGCGGGGGGCCGATCTCGATGCCCTCGGCCTCGACGTTCAGCTCGCGGGCGAGACCGAACAGCTCGGTCAGCGTGCGACCGGCGGAGGCCACGGCATCCCGCGGGGAGATCGAGGGCTTCGCCTCGACGTCCAGCACGAGCTTGTCGAAGTCGGTGCGCTCACCGGCACGCGTCGCGTCGACGCGGTAGCTCACCTTGAGCACGGGCGAGTAGATCGAGTCCACCGGGATCTGGCCGGCCTCGGCATACTCGTTGCGGTTCTGGGTCGCCGAGACGTAGCCGCGGCCGCGCTCGATCGTGAGCTCGAGCTCGAATCGGGCCGAGTCGTTGAGCGTGGCGATGACGAGCTCGGGGTTGTGCACCTCGACACCGGCAGGAGCGGAGATGTCGGCGGCGGTCACCTCACCGGCACCCGTCTTGCGCAGGTACGCCGTGATCGGCTCGTCGCGCTCGGACGAGACCACGAGCTGCTTGATGTTGAGGATGATCTCGGTGACATCCTCCTTCACGCCCGGGATGGTGCTGAACTCGTGCAGCACGCCGTCGATGCGGATACTGGTCACCGCAGCTCCCGGGATCGAGGAGAGCAGGCTGCGACGCAGCGCGTTGCCGATCGTGTAGCCGAAGCCGGGCTCCAGCGGCTCGATGACGAAGCGGCTGCGGAACTCGCCGATCTTCTCCTCGGTCAGAGTGGGACGCTGTGCAATAAGCACTATGTGTTCCTTTCCGTCACGTGCCCGCTATATGACACGTGCGATGTCAAGAGGTATTGAGTTTTCAAAGACGACGGATGCCGGGTGCGACCTCGTCGGTGGTCGAGTGGCGGCGCGATTCCCGGTGGTCGAGTGCCGGCGCGTAGCGCCGGTGTATCGAGACCATGCGCCCGCGGACGGCAACCCCGAATGTCAGACGCGGCGACGCTTGGGCGGGCGGCAGCCGTTGTGCGCCTGGGGGGTGACGTCCGAGATGGAGCCGACCTCGAGGCCGGCGGCCTGCAGCGAGCGGATCGCGGTCTCGCGGCCCGAGCCGGGACCCTTCACGAAGACGTCCACCTTCTTGACGCCGTGCTCGGCGGCCTGGCGGGCGGCCGACTCAGCGGCCATGCCGGCCGCGTAAGGGGTGGACTTGCGCGAGCCCTTGAAGCCCACGCCACCCGAGGACGCCCAGCTGATGACGGCGCCCGCGGGGTCGGTGATCGAAACGATCGTGTTGTTGAACGTCGACTTGATGTGGGCCTGGCCCAACGCGATGTTCTTCTTCTCCTTGCGGCGCGGCTTGCGCGCAGCGGTCTTGGCCTGTGCCATGTGCTTCTCCTAAACCTGGGTCCGGGCCGCGCTCAGCGCGCCTTCTTCTTGCCGGCGACGGTGCGCTTGGGGCCCTTGCGGGTGCGCGCGTTGGTCTTGGTGCGCTGACCGCGCACGGGAAGGCCGCGACGGTGGCGCAGGCCCTCGTACGAGCCGATCTCGACCTTGCGGCGGATGTCGGCGGCGACCTCGCGGCGCAGGTCACCCTCCACCTTGTAGTTGCCTTCGATGTGGTCGCGCAGCGCGACCAGCTGGTCGTCGGTGAGGTCCTTGACGCGGATCGACTCGTCGATCTCGGTGGCCTTCAGGATCTCGGCCGAGCGGGTACGGCCGATGCCGTAGATGTAGGTGAGGGCGATCACCACGCGCTTGTCGCGCGGGATGTCAACGCCGGCAAGACGTGCCATGCGGGTTCTCCTAGGAGTAGGGGAGGTGTGGAGCAGGATCGGTGCCCGGGCCTCCACCCGGGGTGTCCCCCCTATCGACCGATCACCGCTGGTGATCGCCATCGGTGATCGAGTGCCGTCTTGGTCGGTATCCGCCACCACCGGTGATCGAGTGCCGCGCGCAGCGCGGTGTATCGAGATCAGGGTTCGTGTTCCTGCTGTTGTTGTGTATTGAGTTGTGGCTTGCTGAGGTTTCGTTCAGCCCTGGCGCTGCTTGTGACGCGGGTTGGACTTGCAGATGACCATCACGCGGCCGTTGCGGCGGATCACCTTGCAGTGATCGCAGATCGGCTTGACGGAGGGGTTGACCTTCATGATGTTTCCTTGTTCGCTGTCTTCACCGGCATCCGGGTCTCGATGCACCGTGCTTCGCACGGCACTCGACCACCGGATGGGGTGTTACTTCTCGACCGGACTAGCGGTAGCGGTAGACGATACGACCCCGGGTGAGGTCATAAGGCGAAAGCTCCACGACGACTCGGTCCTCGGGGATGATGCGGATGTAGTTCTGCCGCATCTTGCCGGAGATCGTCGCGAGGACCTTGTGCCCGTTGGTGAGCTCAACACGGAACATCGCGTTGGGCAGCGCCTCGGAGATCACACCCTCGATCTCGATGACTCCGTCTTTCTTCGCCATACGCTCGCTAACGCTCGGCAGACCGGTCGGTCTGCGGTGGATGGGTTGTGGTGCGGGGACACGCCAATAAAGGCGCAAGGCACCAAAGATCTAGTGTACGCCACGACGGATGCCGCGGCAAACCGACAGCTGCACGGCGGCCGCGGCGGTCACAACTCACCCGGCTGCGTGATCTGCTCGTCGATGTGCTCGAGCAGAGTGCGTTCCGCCGGCTTCCCGACGCTTCCCCTACGCGGCGCGTAGACGACCAGCGAATGGAACATGAAGCGCGCGATGAAGGCCACGACCAGGGTGACGGCGGCCGCGATGACACTGGAGAAGTGCCACGTCTCCACCAGGAACGCGAGAACCGGGATGCGCACGAGCGCTTCGGCGTTGTTGAACGAGAACGACTTCACGAAGCGCAGCCAGATCGTGGAGGCGTCGCCGGTCATGTCCTGGAACACGAAACGCTCCTGCAGCAGGAAGTTGGCGACGATCGTCACCTCGGCGGCGATGATCGCCGCGACGATGTAGCCGACCCCGATCTGGGTCAGTCCCCACATGATCGCGATGTTCGCGACGGCGCCGAGCGCTCCGATGAGTGCGAACAGCGACATCTTGCCGAACCGCAACGCCGCCAGTTGAGACAGGAAATGCAGCCCCTGGCGCATCGATGCCTTCGATTCGCCAGCGCGTCGTCCCGCGAACTGGAAGGGGATCTCCGCGAACCTCACGTTCCGCCGGGCGAGGATCTCGAGCAGGATCTTGAAGCCCTGCGGTTTCAGTCCCTCCGCGGCGATCGCCCGGCGATCGACGAGGAAGAAGCCCGTCATCGGGTCCGTGACATCGCGGAGCCTGATGGGGAACATCGCCCGGGTGATCGCGGTCGATGCCTTCGACACGAACACTCGAGTACGGTCGGCGAGCCCTCCCGCTGTGCCGTCGCCCACGTACCGGGAGGCGATGACGAGATCGACGTCGCCCTCGAGGTACCGCTGGTGGAGGTCGCGGATCTTCTCGGGCGGATGCTGCAGATCACCGTCCATCACGACGCAGACATCGGAGGCCGCCGCGGCGATGCCCTCCAGCACCGCACCGCCCAGGCCTCCCTTGGAGACCTCGCGGTGGATGAGCCTCACCGGCAGCGGCGCCGTCGCTGCCACGTCGCGGATGACCTCCGGGGTCTCATCGGAGCTGTCGTCCACGAAGACGATCTCGGTGTCGATACCCGCCGTCGCCGCCGCGACGCGCTGCACCAGTTCGGCGACGTTCGGGGCCTCGTTGAACGTCGGCACGATGATCGTGAGTTGCATCAACCCCTCCCCGGGCGTCTCCCCACGACCTGTTCGCCGCGCGCGCTCAATCGAACAGCGTCGCGAACTGGCCCTGCGGCGGGAGCGTCGAGAGCGCGATCGTCTCGCCGTTGACGGCGATGGTGGGCGTGCCGATGCGGTCTTGGCCCGGCGACAGCGGCGTCTTCGGTGTCATCGTGGTGACGAACTGCGCATACGTCTGATCCGCGACGCACGAGTCGATGTCGGTGACGCCGGCATCCTTCGCGATCGCCAGGATCTCCTCGTCGGTGAGGCCCGTGGAGTTCTCCTCGGGCTGCTTCGCGAACATCTCCTGCATGAACGGGACCGCGGCATCCGGATCCGACTCGGCGACGCAGTACAGCGCGTTGGCGGAGCGGGTGGAGAACTCCGTGCCCTGCGAAGCACGGTCGAGGATCGCGATGGGGTGGATGTTGAGAGTGACCGTGCCGTCGTTCGCGAGATCCACCATCTCCTCTCCGTAGACGCTCTCGAACTGGCCGCAGATCGGGCACATGAAGTCGAGGTAGACGTCGAGCGTCTGCTCGCCGGAGCCGACGACGACGGCGCCCGTCTGCTGGTCGATGCCCGATCCGCTGGGGGCGGTGCCCGGATCGGTCGCGGCGTTGTTCATCCACACGACGAGGCCGATCACGAGGGCGATGACGACGACCACCGCCACGCTCACCCAGATCGCGAACCAGTTTCGCGTGCCCGCCGCCTGCGCCATGTCCTCGTGCCTCTCTCGCCGCGGCATCCGCTGTCGCCGCCCGCGCCCTCTCGCTGTCTCTCTATCTTCCCCCACCCTCCCCTATGCGTCCCCCGTGAATACTCCCCCACCCACCCGCCCGCCCGCCCACCCGCCCTTCCCGCCCTTCCTCCCTGCCCTTCCCGCCCTTCGCCTCCGCCGAGCCGCTACGTTTCGACCCAGCCGCTATGTTTCGACGGGTCGTATCGTGTCGGCTCGGGCGAAACATAGCGGCTCGGCGACGTGGCGAACGGATGCCGGGGGTCAGCGGCGCGGGAAGATGTGGAACTGGGCGAGGCGGCGCTCGAGCGAGGCCGCCGACGCGATGTGGGTCTTCATCCAGCGCCCGAGCTTGCGTTGCGTCGTCCCACGGATCCAGTCCTCACGCTGCTTCTCGGCCAGAAGAACCGCCTCGAGATCGCCGTCACGCACCTCACTGTCCAGGTACTTCCCCTCCCCGTCGTACTCACCCCACGCGTTCGCCTCCTCGAGATCGAAGTCGAGGTAGTACGAGCCACCATCCGGCGCCGGCACGCCTGTCTGCAGCCGCACACCCCGGAATCCGATGTCGATGAGCAGCCGTCGGCTGGCGCTCTCGCCGGGCGACGCGGCGCGGCCATCGGCGAGCGCGAGCGTCTGCCTCGCGTCGCGCACTCCGCGACCGCCCTTCGGCAAGCGGGCAGCGACCTCCTCCCGGAACGCGGCCGCAGCGTCTTCGTCGTATGTCCGCGAGTCTTCGTCCCACGCGAGCATGCGCAGCGCGGCATCCGCCACGGCGAGAGCCGCCTGTGAAGGGAGCCCCCGAAGAAGGTCGGCGACGGTGCGTGGCAGCGATGTGCAGCGGATGCCGTCGACCACTGCGACATCGTCGTCGGGAACCGCGACCTCGTGGCGGGCGACGAGCGGCTCCGAAGCGCGCACGTGTCCGCTGGCCTGTATCCCGCTCACGTGGACGCGCCGCGGCTCGATCCGCCAGAGCGGCAATCCCCACAGCACGGCGGCTGATACATGTGAGTACACGAGGCTGGACTCCCCTTGGCGGCGCCGCTCGCATGCCAGGACTCGCATGAGGTGGCGACCTTCGGCATACGCCCGCCGCCACGCGTCGGGTTCGGCGTACCAGCCTCGGTCGATCCGCACCAGCGTCTTCGCCGCGACGCTGGACGTCATCGCCGAGCCCGACGTACCACCGTCGAGCAGTTGGTCACGCGAGCGCAAGAGCGCGGAGGCTTGGGAGATGAGCATGCCCCAGCATCCCCCGCGACGGGTGCCCCGGTGATGCGCGCACCCCCCATCCGTGGACAACTCGCCAGATCGCCCACCTGTGGAGAGCCCGATGACTTCTCGCCGAGCCGCTATGTTTCGACCCAGCCGCCACGATACGACCCGTCGAAACATAGCGGCTCGGTCGAAAC
>NZ_JBASZT010000351.1:0-5915 GCF_049661145.1 Microbacterium sp. | reverse complement strand
CCGGGGGAACCGGCCGGCGCCTTGTCGGCGCGCCGATCGGGGAGGTCCGGCCGCGCTGTGCCCTGCGGCTCCATCCCTTCGATGCGCGACGCCGCGAGCTGCTCGGCGGCGAGCTCCGCGTACAGTCCGCCCCGCGCCAGCAACTCCGCGTGGGTGCCGGACTCGACGATACGCCCCGCGTCGACGACATGGATGACGTCCGCGCCGACCACCGTCGACAGCCGGTGGGCGATCGACAGCGTGGTCCGGCCCTGCGCGACGCTGTCGATGGCCTCCTGTACGACCCGCTCCGACACGGTGTCCAGCGCGCTGGTCGCCTCGTCGAGCAGGAGCACAGGCGGGTCCTTCAATAGCACGCGCGCGATCGCGATCCGCTGCTTCTCGCCGCCCGAGAGGCGGTAGCCCCGCTCCCCGACGACGGTGTCGTAGCCGTGCTCGTACCCGGTGATGATGTGATGGATGTTCGCGGCGACGCAGGCCGCCTCCACCTCGGCATCCGCCGCATCGGGCTTGGCGTACCGCAAGTTCTCGCGGATCGTGGCGTGAAAGAGGTAGGTCTCCTGCGACACGATGCCGACGTGGTCGATGATCGACTCGTGGGTGAGAGCCCGCACGTCGGTGCCGCTGAACATCACGCCTCCCCCGGTGACCTCGTACAGGCGCGGCGCGAGGTAGAGGATCGTCGTCTTGCCGGCACCGGACGGTCCGACGAAGGCGACGTGCTGTCCGGGTTCGGCGACGAACGACACCCCGCCGAGAGTAGGCCGAGCGTCCGGTGCCGCGTCGGGATAGCGGAAGACGACGTCGCGGAACTCGATCCGTCCCACGGGCCCGGGGGCTGCCGCGACATCGACGGCGTCGGGCGCGTCACGGATGGCCGGAACGAGATCGAGGTATTCGAAGATGCGCGCGAACAGTGCGCGCGAGGTCTGCAAGTCCAGCGCGACCCGCATGAGTCCCATGAGCGGCTGCAGCAGCCGCGCCTGCACGGTCGTGAACGCGACGACGGTACCGGCCGTGATGGCGCCGGTGCCGCCGGCGATGAGCCATCCCGCGACGAGGTAGATGACGGCCGGCACAGATGCCATCAGCACCTGCACGACCGCGAAGAATCCCTGGCCGCTCATCGCGCGCTGGACCTGCAGCCGCACCTGGTTGACGTTCTCGTCGCGGTAGCGCTGCGACTCGGTGCGCTGCCGGTTGAAGGCCTTCGACAGCAGGATGCCGCTGACCGAAAGTGTCTCCTGCGTGATGCTCGACAGCTCCGACAGCGATTCCTGCGTCTGGCCGGCGATGCGCGCTCGTACCTGACCGACGCGCCGTTGCACGAACACGAGGATCGGCATGAGGAACACGGCGATGAGCGTCAGCCGCCAGTCGATGAGAACCATCGCGACGAGGGCGGAGATGACCGTGACGACGTTGCCGAGAATGCTCGTCACGGTGTTCGTCAGCACGCCGGATACCCCGCCGACGTCGTTCTGCAGGCGGGACTGGATGACGCCGGTCTTGGTACGCGTGAAGAAGCCCAGCTCCATCGCCTGCAGGTGATCGAACAGCTTCACACGCAGATCCCCCGTCACCCGGTTGCCCACGGTGGCGGTGAGCCAGGTCTGCGCGATGCCGAGCGCCGCCGACAGCAGGAACAGACCTATCATCGCGAGCACGAGCCGTAGGAGGAGAGGCAGGTCCGGACCGCCGCCCGCGACCGGGAAGAGGGCGTCGTCGAAGATCCGCTGGACGATGAGCGGAGGGATCACGCCGATCGCCGCTCCCGCGACGACGAGGATGCCGGTGACCACGATCCGGCCGAAGTATGGCCGGAACAAGGACAGCACACGAACCCCGAGCCCCGAGATCTGCGGCGCCTCGGCGTTGAGCTTGCGCTGGGCGGATTCGTCCACACCGCGGAAGCCACCACCGCGGCCACCACCGGAACCGCCCATGCCGCCCATCGCCATGCGTGTCAGCCTAACTTTTCGGGGGCGCTGCCGCGCTCATGACGCTCACCCGAGCCCGGCGACGAGGTTGATCACGGTGGCGAGGATGACGGCGCCGAACAGATAGGCCAGCAGTGTCTGCGCAATGACGAGCCGTCGGACCTCGGTCGTGCTTACATCCGTATCTGCGACCTGATAGGTCATACCGAGCCCGATCGCGAAGTACGCGAACTCGATGTAGCTGGGATCCGAGTGCTGATGGAAGTCGATGCCGCCCACAGGATGCGAGAAGTACAGGTGGGCGTAGCGCAGGAGGTAGTCGACCTGTATCAGCGCCCACGACGCCGCGACCGACACTACGGCGAGAGCGGCCATGACGGAGGTGTACGCGCGGTCGTCATCGTGCGCCTGCACCAGCACGATCGCGACGGCGCTGAGGCTCACGAGGCTTCCCACCAGCGCGAACACCCGCGCCATCGGTCGACCCGGGTCTTCGCGGGTCGCGTGGCTGCGCGTCTGCTCAGCATCCATCGGCCAGATCACCACGACGACCCACACGACACTCGTCAGCGCGAACACCGACCAGCCCGCGAGGACGGCCGCCGCGACCCCGAAGACGGACAGCAGGGCGAGCGCGGCGACGATGCCGGCCGCGAGGCTCGTCAGCGTACGAAGCAACGCCGCTGAACGTCGGGACCTGGCCATGATCCGATCGTGCCACGGCTGCCGGGAATGCGACGTCGGCGCCTCCGGTTACAGTTGAGGTTCCCTGCCGGCTCTCGGCACGTCATCCACCTCTCACGGCTGCCCGCGATGGCGCGCGGCGCCACCCCGACCATCGAGGAGAACCCATGACTGCGACAGACACGGCCCCGGCATACCCCCGCATCCTCACTCCTGCGCAGAACCGGGTGGTGTGGCTGCTGTTGGCGGCCGCATTCGTCACGATCCTCAACGAGACGACGATGGGCGTCGCGATCCCGCACCTCATCGACGACCTCGGCATCACGGCGGTCGCGGCGCAGTGGCTGACCACCGCGTTCATGTTGACGATGGCGGTCGTGATCCCGACGACCGGCTTCTTGCTGCGCCGGTTCACGACGCGCGCGATGTTCGGCGCGGCGATGGGGCTCTTCTCGGCGGGCACTCTTGTCGCCCTCCTTGCGCCGGGCTTCGAGGTGCTGCTGGCCGGCCGCGTCATCCAGGCATCGGGTACCGCGATCGTCATGCCGCTCCTGATGACGACGCTGATGACCGTGGTGCCGCCGCACCATCGCGGGCGCATGATGGGCCGCGTGAGCGTGGTCATCTCGCTCGCCCCGGCGATCGGTCCGACGATGGCGGGTGTGGTGCTCGACAACCTCACGTGGCGCTGGATCTTCGCGATCGTGCTGCCGGTGGCCGTCGCCGCGCTGGTGGCCGGAGTGCGGTGGATACCGAACGTCGGCGAGCAGACCCACGCTCCGATCGACGGCTTGTCGGTCGTGCTCTCGGCTCTCGGATTCGGCGGTCTCGTTTTCGGCCTCAGCCAGATCGGAAGCGGCGGACATGGAGCCGACGCATCGGCAGCCGCAGCAACGGCCACCGCCACGCTGGTGATCGCCATCGCGCTCGGGGCGGTGGCGCTCGCGCTGTTCCTGTGGCGTCAGGTCGTGCTGCAGAGAAAGGACGACGCGCTGCTCGATCTGCGCATCTTCCGCTCCGGCAACTTCTCACTCTCGGTCGCGCACTTCGCCGTGATGTCGATGGCTTTCTTCGGCACGATCACGGTGCTGCCGTTGTACCTGCAGGACACGGTCGGACTGTCGGCCAGTGAGTCCGGCCTCGTCGTGCTGCCCGGCGCTCTCGCGATGGGCTTGCTCGGCCCGGTCATCGGCCGGGTCTACGACCGCTGGGGGACGCGAGTGCTCCTCGTGCCCGGCACGGTGATCGTCCTCGCCATCCTGTGGGGGTTTACGACGCTCACCGAGACGACGCCGGTGTGGATTCTGGTGGTCACGCAGACGGTGCTGTCGATCGGCCTCGCGATGTCGTTCACGCCGCTGTTCACTGCTTCCCTCGGATCCCTTGAAGCGAAGTACTATTCGTACGGTAGCGCGACTGTCTCGACAGTGCAGCAGGTCGCCGGCGCGGCAGGAATCGCCGTGCTCATCTCGGTCATGTCCTCCGTGGGACAAGCGGCGGCGGACTCCGGCGTCGCCGATGCCGCGGCCGGCGCCGCAGGAGCACGCGCCGCGTTTCTGGTGGCCGCGATCGTCGGGACGCCGTTGCTGATCAGCGCCGCCCTGATCCGCAAGCCTGCCGACATGCCGGGTGAGGCTTCACACGCCCACTGACGACTTCGTCAGTGGTGGATGAGCGACTTGAGCACCACGATCACGATGCCGAACAGCGCCGTCATGGCGGCGCTGCCCACCCGCGGCCAGAAGCGCGTGGTCCATCGAGCGGCGGCCACCCATCCGAGGAGCGCGAGCAGCGCCGTATCCAGCAGCAGGGCGCTCCAGATCGCAATATCGTCGTCCACGATGTGCGTGACGCCGAGCAGCAGAACCGCCAGCGGGATCAGCGAGATCACCAGCAGCCCCTCGGAGTGGTGGACGCTGGCGGCGACGCTCGCACGCACGCTCGGGCGCTCGACGTCCGGGTCGCCGGCCGCCCGGGCGAGGCGGGCGATCGTTCCGGCGTAGACGTGCGCGGCGAAGAACACCACGACGGTGACCACCACGGTCAGCAGTGCGTTCAGACCCGGATCCGCGAGTAGTGGTTGTTGGTGTGTGATTTCGGGTTCTCGTGCTTCGGTCCGCCGGGGTTCGCTGGTTCGGGCGTGACGGTGTCGCGCCTGTCGCGGCGTTGGGCGGAGGTTCCGGCCTCGGGGTCCTTCGGGTTGTGGGCGGGCGGAGGGGTCGGTGTGCTATCCGCTGGGGTCGGGGAGGGCTTGCAGCCGGGGCAGCACGATTTCCAGGAGGTGACCGCCGGGTGGGAGGCGCAGCAGGATGGTCCTGCTTTGCCGGATCAGGCGTGCGGGGGTGCGGATGATCTCGCGCCGGAATCGGGTCACGGTGAACCGTCCGCGGCCGTTGCCGTGATCGGTGCTGGCCAGTTCCTGCGTCCACGCGGCGATCGCGCAGCCGAGCAGCGCGGCGTGCATCCATACGGTGTTGACGGCGCGGTTCGCCGACGGCAGGTGCCGCAGCGCCGTGCCGTGCTTGGCGTCTTTGTTCAACGCTTCGATGTCGGTGCGGTGCCGGTACCAGTACTCGACCTCCGCCAGGGCCAGCCCGCGCTCATCCTCGGGTGCGTCTTCGGGGTCGGTCAGGTCGATGTCGGTGAGGATGAACGAGTACCCGTAGACGGCGTCGACGAGCCCGTCCAGGGCGAGGGTGAGCTGGGCGGCGGGGATGGTGCGGCGCTTGCGGGCGCGGGCGGTGGGGATCATCTCCACCGGGATGCGGGTGCGGCGGGCGATGCACCGGATTCCCGCGTCTTCGGGCCAGGTGCCGGGCAGGTAGCCGATGACGGCGATCTCGGTATGCTCCATCCCGATCGCGGGGACCCACGCATCGTCTGGGGCGTGGGTGGCGGCGGCCATCAGCGGGCGGGTGCGTTTCGCGCCGATCGCGAACGACACGCCCCGTTCGATACATGCCTGGGCGAGGGCGGCGGCGAAATAGCCCGCGTCCCACCGGGTCCGGATGTGCTCGACGCCGTCGGGTAGCGCGGCGATCGCGGCGTCCAGGATCTCGACCATGTTCTGGCGGGGATCCTCGGTCCCGCCCAGAAGCGTCGCGGCCAGCGGCACCCCGGCCTCGGCCCAGTGCGCGATGTGCGGGCGCAGCGTCAGCGCGCCGGTAGGGCTTGTCAAGTTTTCTGTGTAAGCGGTTTGGTTTAGTGGTTGAAGTAGTAGTCGATGTCGTTGATCTGGGCGCGGATCTCGCCGGTGAGGGAGTCGAAGTCGCCGAGGTAGATGTCGTGCCG
>NZ_JBASZT010000350.1:0-6948 GCF_049661145.1 Microbacterium sp. | reverse complement strand
ACCCTACGCCGTTTCGTGGGGTCTCGACCCGGGGAGGCGGTCTCGCGGAAAGGGGGCGGGGCGCGTGTCAGCCGCGGTGGTGGCCGAGCACCTTCACGATGATGCCGCGGCGGCGCAGCTCGCCGATCGCGTGCGTCTCCTCGTCGACGGTGCGGCCGAGGGCGTGCTTGTCGGCGACGACCACGACGTCACCGTCGGTCAGGCGGCCGAACAGGCGTGTGAGCCGCTCCGCCCAGCTCTCACCGGTCTCGGGCGCCGGATGCCGAAACCCCTCGATCGGCACGCCGAACTGTGCGAGCGCGTCGCGCTGCGCGATCACCGATGGCAGATCGTCGCGCGCGACCACGAGCCCTACCAGGCGCGAACCCGCGGGCCGGGCCGTCCACCAGCCGTTCTCGGACACGATCGTCGGCACGGCCTCGGTCGTCGCAGGCAGCGCGATCGACTCGGCGTAGTCGGCGGGCGCGCGCCCCGCCGCGTGGGCGGAACGGTCGGACGTGGGGTCGGTGGTCATGGCATCCATTCTCACCTACACCGGCGTCGCCGCCGAAACGCACCGGCCGCCGAAACGGCCCCGCCGCCGAAACGCCCGCCCGCCGAACGCCCCCGTCAACGAGACGCACCGACACCCGCGCCGAGTTCAGTCCCGGTCCTCTTCGCGCCGAAGCTGGATGCTGAGTTGGTCGGCATCCAGCTGGGCCAGCGCACGCCGCAGGCTCGCGGATGAGTACGAGCCCTCGCGCGACAGGTCGACGAGCCGCTCCCGCATCGCCTCGATGAGGGCGATGCGCAGATCGATCACGCCGCCCGCCGAGATCTCCGGTGCGTCGTCCGGCGGGGCCTCCATGCGCTCGGCGAGCTTCTCGAGAACCTCCGGCGGATACGGGGTGCCGTGGGCATCCGTGAGGCCGGGTGCACGCAACCGCTCCAGGGCCGCCGTGTGCAACTCGTCGTCGAGGCGTTCGCGTTCCTCCGCAGCCATCGGGCCGTCGGCCGCGGAAGGCGGGAACTTCAGCATCCGGATCACGACCGGCAGCGTCAGACCCTGCAGCATGAGGCTCACGAGCGCGACGAGGAACGCCGTCAGGATCAGCAGTTCGCGCACCGGTGTGTCCTGCGCGAGCGTCTGCGCTGCCGCGAGCGTCACGACACCGCGCATGCCCGCCCAGACGATGACGGTACCGTCCTTCCAGCCGAGCGGCGAGGCCTGATAGTAGTCGAGGTCGTGCATGGCGCGGCTGACGCGAGCGCGCATGCCGTCGACCCGGCGCTGCACCGTCCCGGGGTCGCGCGGTCGGGCCCGAGCGACCTTTCGCACGGCCTTGCCGATGCCCGATCCGCCGGTGCGAACCTGCTCGGCGATGCCGCCCGCATCGCCGACACCGTCCGCGCCGTCCGTTCCCCCGTCTCGGGCGCGAGCGTCGTACGCGACCGGATCGAACGCGTCGAGCCTGTCGCTCAGCGCCTGCAACTGCTCCCTGCCGCGGTTGCGGGCACGCCGCGCGAGCATCGCCACGAGCGCCGAGACGTACAGCGCCCGCACGACCAGCACGATCCCGAGCGCCGACAGCGCCAGCACGGTCGCGACCCCGGGCCCGTTGTGCTTGGCGAAGTTGGCGTCGAGGATGCTGCGCAGCTCCAGTCCCATGATGAGGAAGACGGCGCCCTCCAGCAGCAGCTCCACGGTGTGCCAGTTGAGCTCGTCCGACACACGCTGCTCGGGCGTCGACCACCGTGCCGCACCCTGGCCGGTCGTGATGCCCGCGGCGACCGCCGCCACGAGTCCCGACCCGCCAAGGTGCTCCGTGGGCAGGTACGCCACCAGCGGGATGGTGAATCCGAGCGCGGTGTTGGTGACGGGGTCCCCGATCCATCGCCGCACGCGCAGGCTCACGAGACCGACGATCACTCCGATCACGACGGCCGCCAGTACGCCCCATACGAAGGAGCCGAGGGTTCCCCAGAACGAGAATCCCGCGGCGGATGCCGCGACGGCGCTTCGCAGCAGCACGAGCGCCGTCGCGTCGTTGAGCAGGCTCTCGCCCTCGAGCATCGTGATGACGCGTGGTGCGATGCCGAGTTTCTTGGCGATCGAGGTCGCCACGGCATCCGTCGGGCTGAGGATCGCCCCGAGGGCCACCGCGAGCGGAAAGTCGACCTCCGGAATGACGAGCCAGAACAGCAGGCCGAGCGCGAGCGCACTGATGACGACGAGCAGCACGGCGAGCCCCGCGATCGGGACGGCATCGCGACGGAACTCGACCGCCGGCAGACGTACGGCGGCGGCGTAGAGAAGAGGGGGCAGGATGCCGACGAGGATGACCTCGGGCGGCACGGAGAACGCCGGCAGGAACACCGAGGCGATGCCGCCGATCGCCACGAGGATGAGGGGACCGGCAACGCGCAGGCGCCGCGCGAGCACCGTGGAGGCCGCAATCACGACGACGGCGAGAATGATCAGCCAGACGAGCTCTTCGATCTCGACCTCTTCCATCGCGGACTCAGATCACGCCGAGCTCGCGGACGGCCTCGCGCTCGGCAATGAGCTCGGCGACCGAGGCGTCGATGCGGCTGCGGGCACGATCGCCGAGGTCGAGGCCTTCGACGATGCGGTATCCGGATCCGTCGCTCGTGACCGGGAACGAGGAGTACAGACCTTCGGGCACGCCGTACTCGCCGTGGGAGAGGACGGCCGCGGACGTCCACGCGCCCGCGCTTGACGCGCCCGTACCCGCGGCGCCCGTCCCCACGCCACCGGTGCCGAGCACGCCACCACCGGTGCCGAGCACGTCGTCGTGGACGTGCGCGATCGCCGCGTTCGCGGCCGACGCCGCCGATGACGAGCCGCGCACCGCGATGATCTCCGCGCCGCGCTTTGCGACCCGCGGGACGAACTCGTCATCGAGCCAGGCGGTGACCGCCTCGGGGCTGCCGAGGAGGTCTTCCAGCACGTCGGTCGCGAGCCGGCCACCGATCGTGGCATGCGCGACGTCGGGGAACTGCGTCGCGGAGTGGTTGCCCCAGATCGCGAGGTTCTCGATCGCCGAGACCGCGGCATCCGTCTTCTCGGCCAGCTGCGCGACGGCACGATCATGATCCAGGCGAGTGAGCGCGGCGAAGCGGTCGCCGGGGATGTCGGGGGCGGATGCCGAGGCGATCAGCGCGTTCGTGTTGGCCGGGTTTCCCACCACGACGACGCGGATGTCGCTTGCAGCCACCTCGTTCAGGGCGGCGCCCTGCGGCCCGAAGATCCCCGCGTTGGCGGCGAGCAGATCGGCGCGCTCCATGCCCGCCGTGCGGGGACGCGCTCCGACGAGCAGCGCGAGGTTCGCGCCGTCGAAGCCGGTGCGCGCGTCGTCGGTGATCTCGACGTGCTCCAGCAGCGGAAAGGCGCAGTCCTGCAGCTCCAGCGCGGCGCCCTCGGCGGCCTTCAGGCCCTGCGGGATCTCGAGCAGGCGCAGCCGTACCGGGCGGTCGGGACCGAGGAGGGCGCCCGCGGCGATCCGGAACAGCAGGGCGTAGCCGATCTGGCCTCCGGCGCCGGTAACGGTGATGGTCGTGGCATCCATGCCTATAACCTACGGGTGCGCTCCCGCGGGTGCACTCGCCCAGGCGGTACGGTGAGGCCATGACGTTCAACAGCAACGCCGACGTGAGCGGGAGCGGCGCGACCCGGCGCGGTCCCGGTGGCGGCGCGATCGTCGGCGGCATCGGAGGCCTGGGAGGTCTCGGCGCGATCGCCGTGATCCTGCTGCAGATCTTCACGGGCGGGGACTTCACGAGCCTGCTGGGTGGGGTCGGCACGCAGGGGGCGCCCGCGCAGGAGACGGAGATCGCCAACTGCACGACCGGCGCCGACGCCAACACGAACGACGCGTGCCGGCTCGCGGCCGGGTCGAAGTCCATCAACCAGTTCTGGGCCGGCCACGTGCAGGGCTACCGGCCACCGCAACTGGTCATCGTCGATGGCCAGACCCCGACCGCGTGCGGCACGGCATCCAACGCGACGGGCCCCTTCTACTGCCCGCCCGAAGAGACGGTGTACATCGACCCGACGTTCTTCGGTGTGCTCGAGCAGCAGTTCGGCGACGAGGCCGGCCCGCTCGCGCAGCTGTACGTCCTCGCGCACGAGTACGGGCACCACATCCAGCAGATCACGGGCATTTTCGACCGGTATCCCTCCAACGGCACCGGACCGCTCAGCAACGGCGTGCGCGCCGAACTGCAGGCCGACTGCTTCGCGGGGGCGTGGGTGGCGGATGCCGCGAACACGACCGACGAGAACGGCGTGCCGTTCCTGCAACCGCCCACCGAGGCCCAGATCCGCGACGCCCTGGAGGCGGCGGCGACCGTCGGCGACGACCACATCCAGGCACAGTCCGGCCGGGTCAACCCGGAGAGCTGGACGCACGGATCCAGTGAGCAGCGGCAGCGCTGGTTCGTGACGGGGTATCAGAGCGGTGTCGGCGCATGCGACACGTTCGCCGTGGGGAGAAACCTATGAGCGCATCGTCCTCGTCGAGCGGACCGGCGCATCTCGACGGCATCCTCTATCCCGAGATCGAACCGTACGAGACCGGATTCCTCCTCGCCGGCGACGGCCAGCGCGTCTGGTGGGAACAGTCCGGCAACCCCGACGGAAAGCCCGTCGTCTTCCTGCACGGCGGCCCCGGTGGAGGGACGTCGCCGTGGCAGCGGCGGTTCTTCGACCCCGCGGTCTACCGGATCGTGCTGCTCGATCAGCGCGGGTGCGGAAGGTCGACGCCCCACGTGAGCGCCCCCGATGCCGAGCTGCGCTTCAACACGACGTGGCATTTGATTGCCGACATCGAGTTGCTGCGCCGCAACCTCGGCATCGACAGATGGCAGGTGTTCGGCGGATCGTGGGGTTCGGCGCTCGCGCTCGCGTATGCGCAGTGCCACCCGGATGTCGTCAGCGAACTCGTCCTGCGCGGCATCTTCACGCTGCGTCGACACGAGTTGGAGTGGTTCTATGAGGGTGGTGCCTCGGCGCTGTACCCCGACCTGTGGGAGAAGTACCTCGCGCCGATCCCGGTGCTGGAGCGCTCGCGGCTGATCGAGGCGTACCACCGGAGGCTCACCGATCCCGACCCGGCGGTGCACGAACCCGCCGCCCTCGCCTGGACCACGTGGGAGGCCGCGTCGCTGACGCTGCTGCCCGATCCCGACCTCGTGGCCGCGATGACCGAGCGGGCCACGGCGATCGCCTTCGCCCGCATCGAGAACCACTACTTCATGCACGGCGGGTGGTTCCGCGAGGGGCAGTTGATCGAGGACGTCGGTGCGATCCGCGGCATCCCCGCCGTCATCGTGCAGGGCCGCCACGACGTGTGCACCCCCATGATGACCGCGTGGGACCTGCACCGGGCCTGGCCCGAGGCGGAGTTCGTCGTGGTGCCGGATGCCGGCCATTCCGCGACCGAGCCGGGCATCGCCCGCGCGCTGCGCGCCGCCACCGACCGCTTCGCCTCCTGACAGTCGCCGCGACGCGGGGTGTGATCTGGCGGCACTGCTAGAGTGATCTCACTTGCAGCATCCGTTCGCGATGCTCTTGCGTCGTAGAACGCTTCCCTCGCCGCCCGGCTCTGGACAGCACCGGACCGGATGATCGGCTGACAACTTTCGTACGGCGAACCTGTGCCGACACTCGCGCGCAGGCCGAACCGATCCGGGCATCCACGCCCAGAAACTCTCCATGACTGACATCACCTTCGGCGCGCTCGGCGTGCCCGCGCCCCTGCTCGACGTCCTGACGAAGGACGGCAAGATCACCGCGTTCCCGATCCAGGTCGACACGCTGCCCGACACGCTCGCCGGGCGCGACGTGCTCGGCCGCGGCAAGACCGGTTCGGGCAAGACGCTCGCCTTTTCGATCCCGATGGCGGCGCGCCTCGGGGGAGCGCTCGCCGGCGGATCGCGCCGCGCGGGCCGCATCCTCGGCCTCGTCCTCGCGCCCACGCGCGAACTCGCGACGCAGATCAACGCGACCCTCGAACCGCTCGCCGCGGCCTACGGCCTGAAGACCACGACGATCTTCGGCGGTATCAACCAGAACCGCCAGGTCGCCGCGCTGAAGGCGGGCGTCGACATCGTCGTCGCGTGCCCCGGGCGCCTCGAGGACCTCATGAAGCAGGGCTTCGTGTCGCTGGATGCCGTCGAGATCACCGTCATCGACGAGGCCGACCACATGGCAGACCTCGGGTTCCTGCCTTCGGTCACGCGCATCCTCGACAGAACGCCGCGCGGCGGCCAGCGGATGCTGTTCAGCGCCACGCTCGACAATGGCGTGGACAAGCTCGTGCACCGGTTCTTGCAGAACGAGGTGCTGCACTCGGTCGACGAGGCGACCTCGCCCGTCGCCGCGATGACCCACCACGTCTTCCTGGTGGAGTCGGTCGAGGCGAAGAAGGAGCTCGTCCGTACGCTCGCGTCGGGCACGGGCCGCCGCATCCTGTTCATGCGCACCAAGCACCACGCCAAGAAGCTCGCGCAGCAGCTGACGGCACAGGGCATTCCCGCGGTCGACCTGCACGGCAACCTGTCGCAGCCGGCGCGCGACCGCAACCTCGCGGCCTTCGCGACTGGCGCCGCGAAGGTGCTCGTCGCGACCGACGTCGCTGCGCGCGGCGTGCACGTCGACGACGTCGAACTGGTCATCCACGTCGACCCGCCGATGGAGCACAAGGCGTACCTGCACCGCTCGGGTCGCACGGCACGCGCCGGGGCCACCGGCTCGGTCGTGACGCTCGTCCTCCCCGGCCAGGAGAAGGACGTCAAGGACCTGCTGCGCAAGGCCGCCATCTCGGTCACCCCGGTGCGGGTCTCGGCGACGTCCCCCGAGGTGACGGAGCTCGTCGGCGAGGTCGCCCCGTACGTCGCGCCCGCCCCGAAGGCGGAGCAGCCCGGTCGTGGCGGCCAGGGCGGCGG
>NZ_JBASZT010000349.1:0-10056 GCF_049661145.1 Microbacterium sp. | reverse complement strand
GCTGCATCCACCGCCTGCTCCGCGCGCCACGCCGAGCGGCCGTCACGAGTGCGGTGCACCGCGGCTGCGATCGCCGCCCACGGATCGAGTGGCGCGACCGGCGCGTCCGAGCCGAACAGCAGGTTTGCGCCGACGTCCGCGAGCGCGCGCAACGGATAGGCCATGGCGGACTGGGCCGCCCAGATCGTGTTGGTCAGGTCACGGTCGTCGATGGCATGCTCGGGCTGCACACTCGCCCCCACCCCGAGCCGCGCGAAGCGCGGGATGTCGGCGTGAGCGACCAACTGGGCGTGCTCGATCGTCCCGGTCGCACCGGTGACGGCAAAGGCGTCGAGCGCATTCGTGTTCGCGACGTCGCCGATCGCGTGAACGGCGCACGACAGTCCGCCGCCGGTTGCGCGGGTCATGAGATCCACGAGTGCGTCGAGGCCGAAAGTGAGCACGCCGCGGTTGTGAGGATCCCCGGGATACGCGTGCGAGCACGCCGCGGTGCGCGTACCGAGCGAACCGTCGGTGATGATCTTCAGCGGGCCGACGTGTACGAGCCCCGCCGCGTCGAGCGGATCGCCCGAGCGCAAGCCCTCGGCCAGCGCGCGGTCCAACTGTGCCGGGTAGACACCGAAGCGGATGCGGCAGGTGTCGAACCCGGCATCCGTACGTCGCCGCCACGCTTCAACATTCCAGGCCATGTCCAGATCGACGATGCCGACGATGCCGCGGGATGCCGCGGTCCGCAGCGCGGCGGCGACGAGCCCGTCGCCTGTCGCGGGGTCCACGGCGTTGAGGCGGCGTGACACCTCGAACGCAAGCTCCTCACGAAGGACACCGGAGGAATCGAGGGGGAAGCCTTCACGGCGCAGCGCTGCGGAGTTCAGCCACACGCTGTGCACATCGGCGTTGATGAGGTACGTGGGAACCTCACCGGTCACAGCGTCGAGCGCGGCGATGGTCGGCTCGTCGGGCCACAGCGCGTCGCGGTAGCCCGTGCCGATCCGGCGGCCGTCCGGGAGCACGGGGGCGCGCCCCATGATCGCTGCCGCCTCGGCCGCCGAGCTCACCGCGCCAAGCGCATGCCGCTGAGCCACGAGCGCCCACTGCACCGTGTGCACATGGTGGTCCCAAAGACCCGGGATCACCCACGCGCCCCCGGCGTCGAGCACGAGGCCGCGCCGCGGCAACGCGCCGGCCGGCGCGATGTCGACGATGTGTCCGTCCGAAAGGTGCAGATCGACGGGGTCGTCGCCGAACGGGTCGAGGCGGCCGCCACCAGTCAGTCGAGCGTCGGCGATGATGGCGACCGTATCGCCGCGCTGCGCCGTCATAACTCCGCCTCAGTTGTCGCCGAGGCCGCTGAATCGGCCCCACCTTCGACTTTCAGGCGGAGTTGTGCAGACCGGGCGGCACGCAGCGCCTCATGCGCCCGCCGCATCTCGCCCGGCAGCCGCGGATCGGCGTAGGGGCTCGAGCCGGCTTCGAGCTCCTCGATGATCGTGTCGACCACATCATCCGACCTGTTCTGGCTGAGCTTGCGCTTCGCGACGACGCTCGTCGGCGTCAGCCGGAACCCCACCGTGCCGCGCTCCAGGCGTCGCACGTATTCCTCGTCGTTCGGCGGCTGCCACATCAGCCGCGGCTGCGGCAGCGTCGACTCGAACCGTGCGACGAGCCTGTCGAGCACCCGCAGGTTCTCCTCCGGGGCGAGGATCTCGGGTATGCCGCTCAGGTGCACCGACACGAAGTTCCAGGTCGGCACGCTCGGCACGTCGCCGTACCACCCGGGCGAGATGTAGCCGTGCGGACCCTGCACGATGACGAGCAGCTGGCGCTGCCCCAGTCCGTGGATGGCGTCGTCGGGTCTGCCGACGTGGCCCACGATCGTGAGGTCGTCCCGGTCTTCGTCGAGGAGGACCGCGTAGTGCGAGGCGACGAGACCCTCCGCGGTGTGACTGACGAGGGTCATCCACGGGTACTCGTCGATGACTCGGCGGAGCTCATCGGTATCCGTCATGGCGAAGCTCGGGTTCTGTCTCATCGAGCCCACCACCCTACTTCTGGCATGACGGGCACCAGTAGAGCTTGCGGGCGCCCATCTCTTCGAGCACGATCTCGGTGCCGCACACGCGGCACGGTAGGCCGGCGCGGTGGTACACCCAGTGGCGGTCGTCGCGATGGGCCATCGCTCGCCGGTACGCCTCGGGGTCGAGGTCGTCCATCGTCATCATCTGACCGGTCTCGACTCCGATCACCAGCAGCCGCGACCAGTCCCGCCAGATCTGCCGGGCGAGATCTTCGGGCACGAGCCTTCCGGGTGTGTGGGGATCGAGCAACGCACGGTACAACAGCTCGGCCCGGTAGACGTTGCCGATGCCGCTGACGACCGTCTGGTCCATCAGCAGCAGCCCTATAGGCGTCGGCTTGCGGCGCACCGTCGCCGTGAACCGCTCTTCACCAGCGGTCGGGTCGTCCACGAGCGGGTCGGGACCGAGCTTCGCGATCGTCGCCTGCATTTCGTCGGGGGTCTGCAGCTCGCACGTCGTGGGACCGCGCAGATCGGCACACGTCGTGTCCGTCATGAGCCGAAGCCGCACCTGCCCGACCACCGGAGGAGGCCACTGGTGGGCTCCATCGCCCACCTCGCCGAGCCCCTGCGTCTGCTCGCTCATCCGCACGTGCACACGCGCGCGCCGCGGTGCACCGATGGAGCTCAGCGAGTTCTCGCCCGCACTGTCGAAAACCGGAGCGAACACCGCGTCGATATCCGTACCGCGCTGGTTGGTCTGCCCCATCCGGCCGTTGGCCGAGGCGATCGTCGGGTCGACTTCGATCTCACCGGCGAAGTCCCACGCTCCGTACATGCCGAGGTGCACGCGCAGCCACTCGTCGCCGTCGAAGCCCAGGAACATCTGCTTGCCGATGGCACGCGCTGAGGCGACTTCGCGCCCGTCGATGACCGCAGCCCCTGCCGTGAACCGTCCCTGTGGACTGGATGCTGCGACGACGCGCCCGACGTAGTTGCGGTCGAACTGACGCGCGATGCGGTGGACGGAATGTCCTTCTGGCATCAGCCGGCTTCGGGGTCCAGGTCGTCGGCCGACTCGCCGCCGACCGGCGCGGATGCCGTTGCGCGCGGGTCGGGAAGGAGCGAACCGTCGTCCTCGTACGCAGCAAGTTGGGCGATGCGGCGTACGTGCCGCTCTTCGCCCGAGAACGGCGTCTCGATGAAGCGGTCGATGAAGCCGATCGCTTCCTCCACGGTGTGCTGACGGGCGCCGATCGAGATGACGTTGGCGTCGTTGTGCTCGCGCGCGAGTTCTGCCGTCGCGATGCTCCACACCAGGGCCGCGCGGATGCCGCGGACCTTGTTGGCGGCGATCTGTTCGCCGTTGCCGGAGCCGCCGAAGACGATGCCGAGCGTCTCGACGCCGGCCTGCTGGTCGCGGACGACGGCCTGGGCGGCGCGAATGCAGAACGCCGGATAGTCATCGACCGGGTCGTACTCCAGCGGTCCGTGGTCCACGATGTCGTGGCCCTGCTGAGCGAGGTGATGCTGCAGTTGCGTCGAGAACTCGAGTCCGGCGTGGTCGGTCGCGATGTGGATGCGCATGCGTCCATTCTAGGAGCCCCCTACGTCGGCGGCCCGCCCGGATATGATGACTCCATCATGCCATTCAGTCGCGCGGAACGTCCGCTGTACGAGGTCAAGGCGAACCTGTTCAAAGGGCTCGCGCATCCCTTCCGGATCCGGATCCTGGAACTGCTCGCCTCCGCGGACGAACGCACCGTCGCGGACCTGCAGCAGAACACCGGCCTGGAGGCCTCTCACCTCTCGCAGCACCTCTCCGTGCTGCGGCGGCATCGACTCGTCAGCTCCGAGCGCCGCGGCAGCCACGTCTACTACCGACTCGCCGATCCGCGCGTCGCTGATCTGCTGACAGCTGCGCGCGAGTTGCTCCTCGGCATCCTGACTGCCGAGGGCGATCTGCTCGTCGATGCCCGCTCGCTACCGGCCCTCTCCACGGCCGACCCCCGGCCATGACGTCGGCACCCGACACCGCGGCAGTGAACGCACGCCGGCAGGGACTGACGCGATGGGCACGAGCGCTTGCTCCGTCGCGGGAGGACTATGCGCATGTCGGCCGAACGTGGCGGGGCGATCTCATCGCGGGACTGACCGTGGGCATCGTGGCCCTCCCGCTGGCGTTGGGCTTCGGGATCAGCTCGGGGATGGGCGCCGAAGCGGGTCTGATCACCGCGATCGTCGCGGGAGCCCTTGCGGCGATCTTCGGGGGGTCCCCTGTGCAGGTGTCGGGGCCGACCGGGGCAATGGTGGTCGTGCTGGCGCCCATCGTCGCGACTCAAGGAGTCGGATCGGTCGCCGCCGTGACCCTCATGGCGGGCGGCATCGTCGTCGCTGCCGGGATGCTGGGTCTGGGCAGAGCCGTCTCCGTCATCCCCTGGCCGGTGATCGAGGGGTTCACCCTCGGCATCGCCGTCATCATCTTTCTGCAGCAGGTGCCGCAGCTCACTGCCGCGGCGGCCGTGAGCGGCCACAGCGCGAACGCGCTCGTCGCGACGGCCCAGGCGCTCGTCGCCGCCGATCCCGCCTACCTCGTGTGGAGCCTCGCGGCGGTGGCGATCGTCGCCGCGTGCATGCTGCTCGCCCCGCGGGTGCACCGCGCGATCCCGGGCTCGCTCGTCGGCATCCTCGTGGTCACGGCGCTGTCCCTCGTCGTCCCCGATCCGCTACGCCCCATCGGCGAGCTGCCGAACCGTCTACCGGCGCCCGCGCTCCCCGCTAGCGACGGCGCCACGCTGGGCTCGCTCGTCCTCCCCGCCGTGACGGTCGCGGCCCTCGCCGCCATCGAGTCGCTGCTCTCGGCACGGGTTGCCGCGGGAATGGCCGATTCGGGGCCGTACGATCCCGACCGGGAGCTCGTCGGTCAGGGGATCGCCTCCCTCGGCTCCGCCCTGTTCGGCGGCATGCTCGCCACCGGCGCGATCGCCCGCACCGCCGTCAATGTCCGCTCCGGCGGCCGGTCCCGCCTGGCGGCCATTTGTCACGCGCTCGTGCTGCTCACCGTCGTGCTCATCGCCGGTGGCGCCGTCGGCGCCATTCCGCTCGCCGCCCTGGCGGGCGTCCTCATGGTCACGTCGATCCGCATGGTGCACGCGGGCACGCTGCGCGCGATCCTTCGATCTACGCGTTCCGACGCGATCGCATTCGTGCTCACCGCGATCATCACGGTATCGTTCGACCTCATCGTCGCGGTCGTGATCGGCGTTGTCGTCGCCGGCATCGTCGCGCTCCGAAGCTTGTCACGCGCCTCAGCGGTGCACGAGGAGGCCATCGCGGGCCCCGCCGCACCCGGCGATGAACGCATCGCGATCCTCCGCTTCGACGGCCCCCTGTTCTTCGCCGCCGCCGATCGCGTCTACGCCGAAGCGAGCGCGCGCCAGGACGTCTCGGTGGTCATCCTGCGGATGAGCACACTCGAACTGGTGGATGCCACCGGTGCGCGGATGCTGGGAGACATCGTTCAGACCCTGGAACGCCGTGGTGTGACGGTTCTCATCAAGGGTGTGCAGCCACGCCACGAGAGCCTGTTTCGGACCGTGGGTGTGCTGGCTTCGCTCCGCCACCACAATCATCTCTTCACTGACCTTCCGACCGCCGTCGCGCACGCGCGGGACCACGTTCGGCGTGAGAGACAGTCGCGGACGACGTAGGGTTAATCAGTTGCCGTCGACGCCAGCAGCGTCACCCTGCGGCATCCACCCCCACCACCATCACCGCTGGGAGCATCGCAGTGCCTGGAGAGAACCTCACCCGCATCGAGGCGCAGGAGCGCCGCGCGATCGTGAGCACCGAGTCGTACGACATCGCGCTCGACCTCACTCGGGGAGCCGAGGTCTTCGGCTCCCGCACCGTCGTGCGCTTCGCGGCGATCGAAGGTGCGTCCACGTTCATCGACCTCATCGCTGGCGAGGTGCGCGAAATCACGCTCAACGGAGCCGCGATCGACCCCGGATCCGCCTTCGCCGAATCCCGCATCGCGCTGACGGGACTCGCCGCCGCCAACGAGCTCATCGTCGACGCCGACTGCCGCTACACCAACAGCGGCGAGGGCCTGCACCGCTTCGTCGACCCCGTCGACGGCGAGGTGTACCTGTACTCCCAGTTCGAAGTGCCAGACTCCCGCCGCGTGTTCGCCGTGTTCGAACAGCCCGACCTCAAGGCGACCTTCCGGTTCACCGTCACCGCGCCCGACGCGTGGAAAGTCATCTCCAACTCACCGACGCCCGAGCCGGTCCCCACTGGCCCCGGCACCGCGATCTGGGCGTTCGAGCCGACCCCGGTCATCTCCTCTTACATCACCGCGATCATCGCCGGGCCGTACGAAGCCACCCTCAGCGAACTCACGAGCGCCTCCGGCAGGGTCGTGCCACTCGGAGTCTACGGCCGCAAGAGCCTGTGGCATCACCTCGATGCCGACTACATCTTCGAGAAGACCCGCCAGGGGTTCGCGTACTACGAAGAGAAGTTCGGCGTCCCCTATCCGTTCGCGAAGTATGACCAACTGTTCGTACCTGAGTTCAACGCGGGCGCGATGGAGAACGCCGGAGCCGTCACGTTCACCGAGTCCTACGTCTTCCGCTCCAAGGTGACGGATGCCGTCAAGGAGCGCCGCGTCGTCACGATCCTCCATGAGCTCGCACACATGTGGTTCGGCGATCTCGTGACGATGAAATGGTGGAACGACCTCTGGCTCAACGAGTCGTTTGCGGAGTGGGCCTCGACCATCGCGACCGCCGAGGCCACCGAGTGGACCGAAGCCTGGACGACCTTCAACGCGATGGAGAAGACCTGGGCCTATCGCCAGGATCAGCTGCCCTCGACGCATCCCGTCGTCGCCACCATCAACGACCTCGAAGACGTGCAGGTCAACTTCGACGGCATCACCTATGCCAAGGGCGGATCGGTTCTCAAGCAGTTGGCGGCCTGGGTCGGCATCGACGAGTTCTTCGCCGGTGTCGGAAAGTACTTCCAGAAGCACGCTTTCAGCAACACCGAACTGCGCGACCTGCTCGTCGAGCTGGAAGCGACGAGCGGTCGCGACCTGTCGAGCTGGTCCCGCAAGTGGCTCGAGACCGCCGGTGTGAACACCCTGACGCCTGAAATCCGGGTCGGCGACGACGGCGTGATCTCCCGATTCGCGGTCGTGCAGACAGCGCCCGCCGACTACCCCACGATCCGCCCGCACCGTCTCGGCGTCGGCTTCTACACACTGCAGGACGACGCGCTGGAGCGCACGCACCACGTCGAGCTGGACGTCGACGGCGACCTCACCGAAGTGCCCGAGCTCGTGGGTCTCCGTCAGCCGGATCTCATCCTGCTGAACGACGAGGATCTCGCGTACGCGAAGATCCGGCTCGACGACCAGTCGCTCGAGACCGCGATCGCGCACCTCGCGAAGATCAGCGACCCGCTGGCGCGGTCGCTCGTATGGGGTGCCGCGTGGGACCAGACGCGGGATGCCGAGGCGTCGGCATCCGACTACATCGATCTCGTGCTGCGCAACATCGGCTCGGAGACCGAATCGACGACCGTGCGCACGACCTTGGGTCAGCTGCAACTCGCCGCCAACTCCTACGTGACCCCCGACACGCGTTCCGCGTCGCGTGAGCGCGTGGCGAACGGGCTCTGGGAGCTGGCGCAGGCGGCCGAAGCCGGCAGCGACAGCCAGCTGCAGTTGGTGACCGCCTTTGCGAGCGCCGCGTCGACCCCCGCTCATTGGGAGCGGGTGCAGGCGTTGCGCGACGGGCACGTGACGCTTGCAGGCTTGGAGATCGACGCCGATCTGTCGTGGACGCTGCTGGTCTCGCTCGCCGCCGGCGGAGTGGTCACGACGGACGACATCGACGCCGCGCTGGCTGCCGATAACACCGCAAAAGGCGGCGAGTTCGCCGCCCAGGCAAAGGCTGCACTGCCGACCGTCGAAGCGAAGCGCGCGGCGTGGGCGTCGCTCATCGACACCGCCGACCTGCCGAACACGGTCATCCGTTCCACAGCATTGGGTTTCACGCACCCCGCCGGTGTCGAGGCGCTCGCCGCGTTCGTCGAGCCGTACTTCGCGATGCTGTTACCGGTATGGGCGTCGCGGACCTATCAGATTGCCGACTACCTCGTCACGGGGCTGTACCCGGCTGCGCTCGCCTCCGCCGAGCTGCGCGATGCCACACGCGGCTGGCTCGCGGTGCACACCGATGCGCCGCCCGCCCTGCGACGACTCATCGTCGAGAACCTCGCCGGCGTCGAGCGCGCCCTCGCCGCACAGGAGCGCGACGCGGAAGGCTGATCTGATTGCAGACCCGCCACCTGGGTATCGGCGGGCCGGGAGTAGCGGTCACGGGTGGGCTGCCACCCCCGGTGGTCGAGTGCCGCGCCCGCAGGGCGCGGTGTATCGAGACCATCGCAACCGACTCGGGAGCTGTGGTCTCGAGACACGAGCGCTTCGCGCTCGCAGCGGATCACCGGTTCGCGCGGCGGATGGGAGACGTCTCGGATTCGCGTGCGTGTTTCACGTTCCGATCGGCGTCTTTTCCGGCGTTCGAATGTCGGACCCCCTCGTCACAATGGAGGGTATGGACCTGTTGACCGCCCCGCTGGGCGACCTTCTTACGCAGGCCGCTGGGGTGGTCGATGCGGCCGTGTCGGAGCGGGCGTTTCAGCGGGCGAGCGAGCAGGAGCTCGCCGGGCAGGTGACGGTGATCGCCGCGGTGGGACGGCTGGTGGAGGCGCTGTTGGTCGACGCGGTCGGTGAGGTGATGGCCCGGTCCGAGACCGGGTTCCGGGACGAGTTCATGACCTCGCATCTGGGGTGCCGGAACGTGACCGAACTGGTCGAACGACTCACCCGTGTCGACGCCCGCACCGCCACCCGGTTGCAGCGGGCCGCGAAAGCGGTCCGCCCGGCGGTGTCCGACACCACCGGGGAACTGCTTCCCGCCCGGTTCCCGGCCGTGCGTGACGCGATGATCGACGGGGTCGCCGGCGTCGACGGGATCCTCGCGATCTGCGACCCGTTGCAGGCGGCCACCCCGCGGGTCGCACCCGCCGCGCAGCGGCAGGCGGAGCAGGTCGTGGTCGCCGAGGCACGTGGGGAGGGGCCGGACGGGGCACCTCCGGCCTCGGCGGGCCTGCTGAGAGTCCACGCGCAGGCGTGGGCGCTCGCGTTGGATCCAGACGGCGCCGAACCGCGGGAGCGGACCGCGCTGCGCAGACGGGGTTTCACGCTCGGGCAGGCGACACCCTCCGGGGTCCCCTGCCGGGGACTGCTGCTGCCAGAGGTCGCCGCACAGCTGCAGACGATTCTCGACGCCCACCTGTCCCCGAAAGTCACCTTCGACGACCCCACCGCCCGCTACGCCGACGGTCAACCGGTGCTGACCGGACCCGACGACCGCACCCGGGTCCAGAAGCAGCACGACGCGCTCGCTGCCGCCCTCACGGTCGCCGCGTCCAGCGGACTGCTGCCCACGATCGGCGGGCACGCCCCCACCCTGGTCGTCTCCGTCACCGCCGAGAACTTTCACTCCGGGCGCGGGTACGCGCACGCGCAGGGCTGCGACCAGCCGGTCACCATCGACACCGCCCGCCACATCGGCTGCGCGGGCGTCATCCAGCGCGTCACCTCACGGGCGAACGGGCGGATCCTGTCGATCGGGACCGAAGACCGCGTGTTCAACCGGCACCAACGCCGCGCCATCGCCCTCCGCGACGGCGGGTGCGTGATCCCCGGATGCGGGACCCCCGCCGGGTGGTGCGAGATCCACCACGTCACCGAACACGCCCACGGCGGACCCACCCACACCGACAACGGAGTCATGCTCTGCTGGTACCACCACCGATCCCTCGACCGGATCGGCTGGCAGCTCCGCATGAACCACGGCGTCCCCGAGATCAAAGCCCCCAGCTGGTGGGGCATCGACCACCGCTGGCGACCCACCACCACCTCCCCCACCCGACTCCACCACACCATCCTCAAAACCTGAGAT
>NZ_JBASZT010000348.1:0-2027 GCF_049661145.1 Microbacterium sp. | reverse complement strand
GTCGATGCCCGCGGCGCGGCGTTCGCGGACGACTTCGACGCCGGCCGGCAACACGTGGACCACATCCTCATCGGCGGTGACAACCACGACGCGGCGCACGGCGCCGACGGCCAGAACCGCGTCGACCGTGTCGAGCGCGATGGCACGGGCGACCTCGGCGCGGCCCGCGGCATCGTCCGCGAGCCGCGACTTGCCGAGCGCGAAGGGCTTGACGGGGATCATCACGACCCAGTCACCGCCACGACGTGCCGTCACACTCCCCGTCACGCTCCGAACCTCTCGCGCAGCCGGGGCAGGATGTCGCGGGCGTAGCGATCCAGGAACTCGCCCTGATCGTCGCCCGGGTCGTGGAACACGAGGTGCGTGAACCCCAGCTCGACGTAGTCGGCGATGCGGTCGACGTGCTCGTCGGGATCGTCCGAGACGATGAAGCGCGAGGCCACGCGCTCGATCGGCAGCTCGGCCGCCCGGGCCTGCATCTCGCGCGGGTCGTGGATGCCCATCTTCTCTTCGGGCGACAGCGCCAACGGCGCCCAGAACCGCGTGCGCTCGCGGGCGGTCGCAAGATCCGGGTGGTACGAGACCTTGACCTCGATCAAGCGCTCCACGTGGCGCGCGCCTGCCACCCCGGCATCCTTCGCACCCGCCGCCTCACCCGCGGCGACGGCGGGCAGCAGCGTGTCGCGATACAGCCCGGCATCCTTGCCGCTCGTCGTGATGAAGCCGTCGGCGACGCGTCCGGCCAGACGCGCGGCAGCCGGTCCCGCCGCGCCGATGTAGATCGGCACGGGCACCTCCGGCCGGTCGTAGACGGTCGCGTCGGCGACGCGGTAGTAGTTCCCGTCGAACGTGACGCGCTCGCGCGTGTGCAGTTCGCGGATCAGCGCGATCGCCTCTTTCAGCCGCTGGAATCGCTCGGGCGGATCGGGCCAGTCGATCCCGAGCGTCACCTCATTGAGCGCTTCGCCGGTGCCGACGCCGAGCACGACACGCCCCGGATACAGCACGCCGAGCGTCGCGAACGCCTGCGCCACGACCGCCGGGTGGTAGCGGAAGGTCGGAGTCAGCACCGACGTGCCCATCACGATCCGCGACGTCCGCGCGCCGAGCGCGCCGAGCCACGGGATCGCCGCCGGCGAGTGCCCGCCTTCGTGCATCCACGGCTGAAAGTGGTCGGACACGAACACCGAATCGAAGCCCGCGCCCTCGGCCGCGACGGCGTAGTCGAGCAGTTCTGCCGGACCGAACTGCTCCGCCGACGCCTTGTATCCCAGCGTGATCGTCATGTCGTACCTCGTCCTCCGGATCTCGGCGTTCCCGACAGCGCCGGCTCAAACACGCGCTCCTCCGCAGACTCGATCATCCGCTCGAACCCGCCGACCGTGCCCGGCCACAGCAGCGTGAGCCGGCGGGAGCGGTCGTCGACGTACCAGCTGCCGCATCCGGAGAGCCAGGGCGTGTCGACGGATGCCGCGTCGATCGCCGCCGTTGCGGCCTGCTCGGCTGCGGGCAGCGTCCGCAGCACACCGTCGTGGAGCGGCCGCACCGCCAGGGCGCGTCGGACGAACGCGGCCTGCTGTTCCAGCACGAGCAGCGACGAGGTGTGCGCGAGCGCCGCGTTCGGCCCGCCGAGCACGAACAGGTTGGGGAAGCCGGCGACGACGGTCGTGGCCGCGGCCGTCATCCCGCCCGCCCAGTGCGCTGCGAGGGTCTCGCCGCCCTCGCCGCGCACGAGGTCGGCATACGGCTGCCGGGCGGTCTCGAACCCGGTCGCGAGCACCAAGAGGTCGACATCGCGCACGCGTGCACCGCTCGCCGCGATGAGGTCGCCGCCCCGCACGGCGGCGAGCGCAGACGGTTCGAGGCGGGCGTTTCCGGCGCCGAACCCGCCAGGCCCGCTTCCCCCGCCAAGCCCACGTCCGCCGCCCAGAACACCGCCGACCCCGCCAAGCGCCGGATAGAAGTCGTCCGAGAGCACGACGCGTTTGCAGCCGAAGGGGTATGCCGGGGTCAGCGCACGCCGCAAC
>NZ_JBASZT010000347.1:0-2173 GCF_049661145.1 Microbacterium sp. | reverse complement strand
GGGTGAGTGGGGTGGGCTCGGCAAGAGGGGCGGGGCGAGAGGGGCGAGAGGGACGAGGGGGCGGGCGGGGCGAGGGCGGCGGGGCGAGTGGGGTGGGCTCGGCGAGAGGGGCGGGTGGGGCGCAGGGGGGCGACCTTCGCCATTGCGACGTTCGCCATTGCGGCGTGGGTGTTGTGGCAGGTTTTGTCACCGTGTTGTGGGGCCGTCGGTCAGGTGCCCACCGCATACCATGGAGCGCATGTGTGGAATCGTCGGATACGTGGGCCCGCGTGAGAGTCAGGCCATCCTCCTGTCGGGGCTCGCGCGCCTGGAATACCGCGGTTACGACTCCGCCGGCATCGCCGTCATCGACGGTGACGGAGGCCTCGATATGCGCAAGCGCGCCGGCAAGCTGCAGGTGCTGCGCGACGACCTCGCCGCCCACCCGATGCCCGACGGCACGACCGGCATCGGCCACACGCGGTGGGCCACGCACGGCGGCCCGACCGACGCGAACGCCCACCCGCACCTCGCCGACGAGGACCGGCTCGCCGTCATCCACAACGGCATCATCGAGAACTTCGCCGACCTCAAGGCCGAGCTCTTGAGCGAGGGGTTCACGTTCCGGTCCGAGACCGACACCGAGGTCGCGGCAGTGCTGCTGGGGCGCGAGTACCAGGCATCCGGCGATCTCGTCGACGCCTTCCGCACCGTAGTCGCGCGCCTCGAGGGCGCGTTCACACTGCTCGCGATGCACCGCGACCAGCCCGGCCTCGTCGTGGGCGCGCGCCGCAACTCGCCGCTCGTGATCGGGCTCGGCGACGGCGAGAACTTCCTCGGTTCCGACGTCGCGGCCTTCGTCGAGCACACCCGCCACGCCCTCGCGATCGGCCAGGACGAGATCGTCTCGATCCGGCCCGGGTCCGTCGAGGTCACCGACTTCACGGGGGCTGCTGTCGAGGTCGAACCGTTCGAGGTCGTCTGGGATGCCTCGGCCGCAGAGAAGGGCGGCTGGCCGTCGTTCATGGCCAAGGAGGTGTCCGAAGAACCGGATGCCGTCGCCAACACGGTCCGCGGCCGCATCCGCGACAACGCCGTGACCATTCCCGAGCTGGACGGGCTGGACGAGCTGTTCGTCGGCATCCGTCGCATTGTCGTCATCGCGTGCGGGACCGCGGCATACGCCGGCATGACCGGGAAGTACGCGATCGAGCAGTGGACGCGCATTCCCGTCGATGTCGAGCTGTCGCACGAGTTCCGCTACCGCGACCCGGTGATCGGCGAGGACACCCTCGTCGTCTCGATCAGCCAGTCCGGCGAGACGATGGACACGCTCATGGCCGTCAAGTACGCGCGCGAGCGCGGGGCGAAGACGCTGTCGATCTGCAACACGCAGGGCGCGACGATCCCACGCGAATCGGATGCCGTCATCTACACCCACGCCGGCCCCGAGGTCGCCGTCGCCTCGACCAAGGCGTTCGTCGCGCAGATCACGGCGCTGTACCTGCTCGCTCTGCACGTCGCGCGCGTGCGGGAGTCGCTGTCGCCGACCGAACAGGCGCTGCACGTGCGCGAGCTCGAGTCCGTGCCCGAGAAGATCGCGCGCGTGCTGGGCGAGGAGCAGAAGCACATCAACCAGTTCTCGCACTGGATGGCCGACACCCAGTCGGTGCTGTTCCTGGGCCGGCATGTCGGATACCCGATCGCGCTGGAGGGTGCCCTCAAGCTCAAGGAGATCAGCTACATCCACGCCGAGGGCTTCGCCGCCGGCGAGCTCAAGCACGGCCCCATCGCGCTGATCGAACCCGGTCAGCCGGTGTTCGTCATCGTGCCGTCGCCACGCGAATCGGCCGAGCTGCACAAGAAGGTCGTCTCGAACATCCAGGAGATCCGCGCCCGCGGCGCGCGCATCATCGCGGTCGCCGAGGAGGGGGATGCCGCCGTGCTTCCCTTCGCCGACGAGGTCCTGCGCATTCCGCTGGCCGGGCCCTTCTTCGAGCCGCTGCTGGCCGTCGTGCCCCTGCACATCTTCGCGATGGGCCTCGCGACGGCCAAGGGCCTGGACGTCGACCAGCCGCGCAACCTCGCCAAGTCCGTGACCGTCGAGTAACCCATGATCGTCGGCATCGGCGTTGACGTGGTCGACCTCGCGAGGTTCGAGCGCGCGTTGGTGCGAACCCCGACTCTCAAGGAC
>NZ_JBASZT010000346.1:0-2405 GCF_049661145.1 Microbacterium sp. | reverse complement strand
CGGCATCCTCCTCCGCGCCGCCGCCCAACCGGTGCTTCCGCAGCAGCGGCCGCACGCGCGCCGCGAGCCACTTCCGGTAGCCGGCGGGTGCGTACACCGACACCCCCGGATACAGCCCGCGGTACGCGGGCACCAGTTCCGGATGCTCGCGCTCCAGCCATCCCCAGAACCACTCCCGCGCGCCGGGGCGCAGGTGCAGCGCGCCGTACACGACGCGCACGGCGCCGGATGCCGCGATCCGCGCCAGTGCGTCGTCGAGCACCGGAACGGAATCGGTCAGGTGCGGCACGATCGGCATGAGAAAGACGGTCACGGCGAACCCGGCCTCGGTCGCGGCGCGCACGGTGTCGAGCCGCGCCTGAAAGGTCGGCGCTCCCGGTTCGAGCGTCTGCCGGAGCGCATCGTCGGGCATCGCGATCGACATCGCGATGCGCACGCGCACCGCCCGCGAGGCCGCCGACAGCAGCGGCAGGTCGCGCCGCAGCAGCGTCCCCTTCGTCAGCACCGAGAACGGCGTGCCGCTGGCCGCGAGGGCGTCGATGATCCCGGGCATGAGCCGGTACCTGCCCTCGGCGCGCTGATACGGATCGGTGTTCGTCCCGAGCGCGACCGGCTCGCGCAGCCAGCTCGGCGCGGCGAGCTCGCGCCGCAGCACGTCTGCGACATTGACCTTCACGACGATCTGGCTGTCGAAGTCGCGCCCCGCGTCGAGGTCGAGGTACGTGTGCGTATTCCGGGCGAAGCAGTAGGCGCACGCGTGACTGCACCCGCGATAGGGATTCACGGTCCAGTCGAAGGGCATGGCGGATGCCGACGGCACGCGGTTCAGGGCCGATTTCGCGGCGACTTCGTGAAACGTGACTCCCTGGAACTCCGGCGTCGTCACCGTGCGGACCAGACCGCTCATCCGCTCCAGGCCGGGGAGGGCATCGGCATCCACTTCATCGATCATTTGTCCGCGCCACCGCATCCCGACATCAGAACATAGCTTCGATCATGATGCAAGAGCCGGCGCGCTATGCGATGGCACCCAGTATCATGGTGAGAGGGATTGCATCCCAGGGTTTCGACACTCAACGACACTCAATGACGAGAGGGCGGGCGCACCATGGAGCGCGACATCTACGACGAAGACCACGAGGCGTTTCGCGACGTCGTCAGGGAGTTTCTCAAGCGATACGCCACCGAGGACAAGCGCAAGCAGTGGGAGGCCGACGGCCAGATCGACCGCGCGACGATGCGCGCCGCCGGCGACGCCGGACTGATCGGACTGAGCGTTCCCGAGGAGTTCGGTGGCGCGGGGATGCTGCAGGACTACCGCTTCCGCGCGGTCGTCCTGGAGGAGGTCATCGGTGCCGGGCACGGGTCGCTCGCGGGTGCCTTCGGCATCCAGGACGATCTCGCGGTGCCGTACCTCGTGCACATGGGCACGCCGGAACAGCAGCAGAAGTGGCTGCCGGGGATGGCGACCGGCGAGATCCTCGGCGCCCTCGCGATGACCGAGCCGGGGGCCGGCAGCGACCTGCGCGGCATCACGACGACGGCCAAGAAGGTCGACGGCGGCTACATCGTGAACGGCGCGAAGACGTTCATCTCCAGTGGCAAGACCGCCGACATGGTGGTCACGTTCGTCAAGACGGGCGAGGGGAACCGGCCGGATGCCTTCAGCCTCGTCATCGTCGAGGACGGCATGGCGGGCTTCGAGCACGGCAAGACGCTCGAGAAGATGGGCTTCCACGGCTGGGATACCGCCGAGCTGAGCTTCACCGACGTGTTCGTGCCCGACGAGAACCTGATCGGCGGCGCCGAGGGCAAGGGGTTCGTCCAGCTCATGATGAACCTGCCGCTGGAGCGCCTGTCGATCGGCGTCGCGGCGGCCGCGGCTGGCGAGGCCGCGTTCGCGTGGACGCGTGACTACGTCCTCAGCCGCGAGGCGTTCGGCGAGCGGATCGCCGACTTCCAGAACACGCGGTTCCACCTCGCCGACATGGCGACGACGGTCGACGTGATGTGGGCATACCTCGACCGCGCGATGCTGCTCTACAAGGACCGCAAGCTCACCGCCGAAGAGGCGGCGAAGGTCAAGTTCTGGGCGACCGAGCGCGAGGCGGAGCTGCTCGACGTCGGCGTGCAGCTGCACGGCGGATACGGCTACATCACCGAGTACCCCATCGCTCGCGCTTACCTCGACGCCCGCGTGCACCGCATCTACGGCGGCACGAACGAGATCATGCGCGACATCGTGTCGCGTCAGCTCGTCGGCAAGCGGTGATTCCGCTGAGCCTGCGGCGTTCTCTTCGCCGAGCCGCTACGTTTCGCCCGAGCCGCTATGTTTCGGACGGTCGGAACGTAGCGGCTCGGGCGATTCATAGCGGCTCGGCGGATGGGTGCGGATGGGGGTGTGG
>NZ_JBASZT010000345.1:0-14367 GCF_049661145.1 Microbacterium sp. | reverse complement strand
AGATCATCCTCGGGATGTACGCATCGACAACCGGGGACCGATGCGGTATCGGGGGCCGGGTTCCTAGCGTCGAAGGCATGCACATCTCTTCGGACGACCTGGGTCTTGCGGCCCGGGCGCACTCCCTGACCAAGACCTACGGCTCCGCGGATGCCGCGGCCATCGCCCTCGACGACGTCAGTGTCGGCATCCGCCGCGGCGAGTTCACCGCGATCATGGGACCCTCCGGCTCCGGCAAGTCCACGCTCATGCACCTGCTTGCGGGGCTGGATGCCCCGACCTCGGGACGCGTGTGGATCGGCGACACCGAGCTCACCGACCTCTCCGACGTGGAGCTCACGGTGCTGCGCCGTCGCCGCGTCGGGTTCGTCTTCCAGTCGTTCAACCTCCTGCCCACCCTGGATGCGAAGGCCAACATCCTGCTGCCCTTCGAGCTCGACGGGCGGAGGCCGTCCGCGATCGAGCGGTCGCGGATCGACGCCCTCATCGAGTCGCTGGGGCTCGACGCGCGGCTCGAACACCGTCCCCACCAGCTCAGCGGTGGACAGCAGCAGCGCGTCGCGATCGCCCGCGCGCTCGCGACCGCACCGGACCTCGTGTTCGCCGACGAGCCGACGGGGAACCTCGATTCGCGCACGGGGCGAGAGGTCCTGCGGCTCCTGGCGACCGCGTCGCGCGAGCAGGGGCAGTCGATCGCGATGGTCACGCACGACCCGATAGCCGCCAGCCACGCCGACCGCGTGCTGTTCCTCGGCGACGGCCGCGTCGTCGCCGACAAGCCGCGCCAGAGCGCCGAGCAGGTCTCGGCGTTCATGCTCGCCGCAGAGGTGGCGGCATGACCGCGGTCGCCGACGCTCCGGCAGTCCTCGACAACAGGATGCCGACGCGCACGCGCTCGTGGGCGTGGCTCCGCGAACGCGGCATGGGGGCGACCGTCCTGGTGGCCGCGATCTCGGCCGCCTTCGGGGTGCTGCTGCTCAGCGCGACGGGATACATCGCCGCGTGGGTCGACGGCGATCCGTACCTGGGTGGTGGTGAGACGGTGACGCTGATCCTCGGCATCCTGAGCGTGCTGCTGACGGGGGTGGCGATCTACGTCGCGGCGATCGTGACCGCGAACACGTTCGCGACGATCGTCGCGGGGCGCACGCGCCGCATCGCGCTGATGCGGCTGATCGGGGCGTCTGCGGCGTCGCAGCGCCGGGAGGTCGCGCGTCAGGGGTTCCTCGTCGGCGCGATCGGGGCGCTCGTCGGCCTTCTCGCCGGGACCGGCGCAGCGGTGGGGCTGCTGTGGTGGACCGGCGGGGCGCTCGGCCTCGACGTCGACTACGACGTGCTGCAGCCCGTCCTCCTGCTGCCCGCGGTCGTCGTCGTCCTGACGACGTGGGCCGGCGCGTGGAGCGGCTCGCGCCGCGTGCTCGCCGTGACGCCGCTGCAGGCGATCTCCGGCTCGGTGCCGCGCAGTCACGACGACGTCGTGCGCTCCCGCGGACGCAACGTCACCGCCGCGGTGCTGTTCGCTGTCGGGGCCGTACTCCTGGCACTCGGCGTCGTGACCGGGCTCGTATCACCGCTCGGAGTGATCGTGGCGTTCGCCGGCGGCATCCTGTCGTTCACGGGGATCGTCCTCGGGGCCGTCGTGATCATGCCGCCGCTGCTGCGGCTGACGGGGCGGCTGTTCGGCCGGTCGGCGCCCGCGCGCCTGGCCGCCGAGAACGCGTTGCGCTATCCCGAGCGGGCCAGCCGCATGGCGATCGGCGTCGTCATGGGGGTCGCGCTCGTCGTGATGTTCGCGGTCGCGAACGAGTCGGTCAAGGCCGTCATGACGGCCTCGTCGGGCGGCGAGCTGCCCGCGGAGATGGCGCGGATCATGGATACCTTCGCCGCCATCATGATGGGCGTTGTCGCCGTGTCGGCGGTGATCGCGGGGGTGGGCCTGGTCAACCTGCTGACGATCGGGATCGTGCAGCGCCGCCGTGAGTTCGGCCTGCTGCGTGCGCTCGGACTGAGCTCGGCGCAGGCCCGCCGCGTCGTGCTGCTGGAGGCCGCGCATGTGACCCTCACGGCGCTGGTCTTCGGCCTCCTGCTGGGGGTCGCCTACGGCTGGGTGGCGGCGCAGTCGCTGCTGGGGTCGGTGACGGTGCCGCCGGCGTGGTCGTCTCCCACGCTCGTCGCCCCCGCGATCCCGTGGCTGCCGGTACTCGTCGTGGTCGTCGCGGCCGCGCTGCTCACGGCCGTCGCGACGGTCGTCCCTACCCGGCTCGCGACCCGCGTCACCGCCGTCGAGGCACTCGCCGAGTGACCGGATGCCGGGGCGCGGGGCGGCGTAGGGGCGCGGGCGGATGCCGTGGGTCGGGCAGCGCTGGCGCACTACGTCGGGTCTGGCTCCGGGTCGTAGGCCCACGTCGGAGCGAGCGCCCGTAGGCGGGCGGCCCGCCACTGCCATGCCGCCCACAGCACCGGCCACAGGGGCAGCGCGGCGGCGCCGCCGATGACGAGCCGATCGCGCCACAGTGTCTTGGTCGCATCGTGCGGCGCGGGGGAGACGGCCATCTGGTGGTCCCAGACCTCGAGCGCCGACAGCGGCCCGGTCAGCGGGATGCCGCTGTCGCGCAGAATGCGCACCGGCCCGCGGGCATCGCGCGTATAGCGCTCGCTGACCTGGATGAGCTGCCGTCCGAGCGTCATTCCGGCCAGCCGCAGCTGCACCGGCACGTCTGCGCTCGGTTCGAGCCGGCCGGGCAGTCCTGCCGCCGACATCGGGGCGAGATCGACCAGCGGCCCGTACAGTTCCGCGACGGCGCGTGGCGAGTGCAGCGCTCGCCACGCCGCGTCGGCATCGCAATCGAGCACGAGCTTCAGCAGGATGCGCATGCTCCAGTGTGACGCGTTACGCGTCGCGGCTGGGACATCTCGGAGGTGAACCCCGGTCCGCCGGGAGGTGGCCTACCGCGGGGTCATGGCGGCGAGGCGCGTTGCCGGGGTGATCTCGCGTCGCGTCCAGGTGATGAGGTAGCGCGCGTCGTACGACCGGGAGCAGCGCGCGCACGACGTCGGCCTCGTCGCCCTGCGATGCCGGTACGCGACGTGCCCCGCGGGGCACACGCCGATCCAGGGTGCGAGCTCGGTCGCGGTCTCGCCGTTGTGTGTCGTGCCGCCGACGTAGCCCAGCGCCCGCGCGGTGCGCTTCCAGGCCGTGCCGTGCCCGGCGCGGGGACCCGCGAGAGCGTGCGCCACCTCGTGCAGCAGCGTCTGCCGGTTGGTCTCGTCGTCGTACCGCGCCGCGAGGTAGCGCGACACCGTGATGCGCTTGCGCGTGTAGTCGCACGCGCCGGCTCGCCGCTTGGCGCTGTCGAACGCGAACGACCACGTCGCGTCGAGATATGCGGCGATGAGTCTCTCCGCCTCGCGGCGGACCTGGGACAGTTCAGACATTGGACGGCTCCGACAGCAGTGAGGTCATGCCGACACGATAGAACGGATGTCCGACACTCAGCTCGCTGCGGCGGGCGAGCGGCGCCGTTCGGCCGCTTCGATCGCGAGCAGCGTCGACTCCAGCTGGTCCTCTGTGGCGCCCGACTCCTGCCGCAGGAACAGCGCTCGCTTGAAGTCGGCCCGTGCATCGGCGTAGTCGCCGACGTCGTAGCTCACCTTGCCGCGATGCTGCAGCGCGAACGCCGCCAGTGCGGCCCAGTTCTGTCCCTCCGCCTCCTCGGCGCACGTCGTGAGTTCCTGATGAGCGGCCGCGTAGGTGCCGCGGGCCTGCAGCACCGTCGCGTGCAGAACGCGTGAGCGCAGCAGATCCTTGCGCGTGCCGCCCATCCGGGCGACGCGGACGGACTGCTCCGAGACGACGAGCGCATCCTCGAGCGTGCCGAGCACCTTGAGCAGCCAGACGCGCTCCAGCAGCGCCGGGAGGCTGCGCTGGTCTCCGAGCTCCTCGAGGCGCTCCTTGCACTGGTGCGGGTCGACGACTTCGCGCAGGGTCTGTGGATCGTATCCCTTGATGTAGCTCACGGCAGCCCCCTTCGTCTCCGGCTCATGCCGTCCCAGTCTCACCCGCAACAGCCGCGATGGCGGGCGCACACGCCGCATCCGCCGCTCGGAGCCTCCGAAGAACCTCCGAAAGGAATGGCTCACCGCTCGAAGACGGACGCCGCGGGCTTCGGTGACGCGGTCGCGTCGGCATCCGTCGCCACTCGCGCGCCGCGGACGAACTCGTCGAGTTCCGCTCCCTGGGCCACCTTGGCCGGATGCGGACCCGCCGCCATGAGGCGGGGCAGCCACTCGACGGGAAGCTGCGAGGGAGAAGCGGCGATCACGAGGTTGCCGAAGCGGCGGCCCTTGAGGGTCTGCACCTCCGCGAGCACGATGACCTCCGGCAGCACGGCGCGGACGGTCGCGACCTCGCGCCGCGCGAATGCGAGCCCCGCGCCGTCGGCGACGTTGATGAGCAGGACGCCGTCCGGTGCCAGCAGATCCGCGAGGACGCGGAAGTACTCCACCGTCGTCAGGTGCGCCGGGGTCTGCGCTCCGGCGAAGACGTCCGAGACGACCAGGTCGGCGGCGCACTGCAGCCCCGCGGGAAGGCGGGATGCGACGTCGCGCGCGTCGCCGATGCGCACGCGCACCTGCGCGTCGCGTGGCAGCGGCAGCTCCGCGCGAACGAGATCCACGAGCGGCTGCTCCAGCTCGATGACCTGCTGGCGCGAGCCCGGCCGCGTGTGCGCGACGTAGCGGGGGAGTGTCATCGCCCCCGCTCCGAGGTGGATCGCCGTCAGCGGTTGCCCCGGCATCCGGAGCCGATCGATGACGGCTCCCATGCGCGCGACGTACTCGAAGTGCAGGTGGGCGGGGTCGTCGAGGTCGACGTGCGACTGCGGAGTTCCGGCGACGTCGAGCTCGTAGCCGCCCGCGAAGCGACTGCGCACGACGCGCGCGATGGTCCCGTCGGACAGCCGCGCCTGCGCCGGCTGTTCGACGTGTGCGCGGGCCATGGCTCCAGGCTATCTCTGCACAACTCCGCCTGATTTACGGTCTGATCGTCGAATCAGCGGCACATCCGCGTTTCAGGCGGAGTTGTGCACGGGCCCGCCTGTGTCCAGCACGGCAGTCCACCACCCGGCCGGGCCCGCGCTACGTGGTGACCACGACGTCGGGCGCGTCGGTGGCCGCGGGGGCGACCACGCGCTCGCGCGTCGCGTAGGTGAAGGCCCACAGCGCGAAGCCGATGACCGGGATCAGCAGGTCGGTGTAGAGGATGACGCCGGCGTTGTTCGGCGCGAAATTGTCGGCCTCGATGATGCTGCTGATGTGCGCGCCTGCCGCCCCCCACAGGAACGTCGCGGGGGTGACGAGCGCGGCGAACTTCAGGCTGTACGGCATCCGTTCGGGGAACGCGATGAGGGCGACGAGTCCCATGCCGATGCTCGCGTACCCGACTTCGGCTTGGAAGCCATTGTTCTCCCAGCCGATCGAGGCGGCCGCCATGTCACCGAAGACGATGTGGAAGAAGCCGTTGTAGATGTACGTGATCCCGATGGCCCAGAAGAGGAACCAGTTCAGCGCCGTCGCCCACGCGCCGTGCCGGCCCGGCCGCTTGACCGCGATCACCACGACGGTGACCACGATCGCGACGATGAGGAAGGTCAGGGTGAAGTTCTTCATGGCGAGAGCGATCAACTCGGACATGGTGTCCTCTCTGGGAGTCGAGGAGGGCTGCCGCGGGGTCATGGACCTATGCAGTCGTTGCGAGAGTAGCATGCATGCAATAGTGAAACGAGACTCCTACATCCTCGTGCGCGGCCGCGCTCTACAGCCCGCCGCCGGTGAGGGCGGTGAGGATGTCGAGTCCGTTCCCGGAGCCGCTCGCCGACAGGGGCTCGCCGCGTTCCCGGCTGCGCGCCGCTGTCATCGCACCGATCCAGGCGGCGAAGACGGCGACGCCGCGGGCCTGCGGGGTGAGCGAGGCGTCGGGGACGTCGCCGCGTGCGCGGGTGTCCGCGGCGATGCGGGCGACCTCGTGCATCCACCGCTGCAGGACGTGGCCCGCGATGGCGGGTGCTCCGCTGTCGAGATGCTCGACGAGCGGATGCACGCGGATGTCGTCGTTCTCGACGCGATCCACCCAGCCGGCCTCGTTCATGGCTGCAAGAGCCTCCCGCACCGTCGTGACCACCGGTTCGTCCACGGGGCGCCGCAGGATCTCGGCGATGAAGGCATCCATCCAGTCGTCGAAGTAGGCGAGCATGATCGCGGCCTTCGAGGGGAAGTGCACGTAGATCGTGCGCATCGCGACGTCGGCGGCGACCGAGATGTCGTCGATCGAGGTGGCGGCATAGCCCTTCTGGGCGAACAGCTGCTCCGCGGCCGTCTGGATCTTGGCGCGCGTGGCCGCTTTGCGGCGCTCCTGGCGGGCGCTCTTGGGCTGCGCCTCGTGCGGTGCCATCCCCCGAGGGTACCGTGACTGGTCCGTGCGTGCACAATTGCAGGGCGTGCAATCTCGCAGCGGATGCCGAGGGGGAGGATGCCGGGAGGGAACGCCAGCCCCGCGCGGTTATACCGCAGGCGAGGAAACTCGTCAAGGATCGGGCTTGCCATGGCGCGTCGCACCGCCTATAGTGGGTAGTTGCGCTCCCTTCCCCCATGCCCTCATATGGTGGTCGGCGTGTGCCTGCGCTGAAGAACCCCCGACCCCGCCCGTCGGGACGCGTCGCGCAGGCGTGGATCGGGAGCACTCCACCTGACGACAAGGAAACCAGCCCCTGCCCGGGCTCATGGAGGTCATACCCTTGGCTGCTGCGCGCAACGCAACCACTTCCACCACCACCCCCAAGAACGGCCGCGGCCACTCGCGCCTGTCGTTCGCCAAGATCTCCGACACGCTGACGGTCCCCGACCTGCTGGCGCTGCAGACGGAGTCCTTCGACTGGCTCGTCGGCAACGACGCCTGGAAGGACCGCGTCGCCGTCGCCGAGGAGGAGGGCCGCACGGACGTGCCCACCCACAGTGGACTCGAGGAGATCTTCGAGGAGATCTCGCCCATCGAGGACCTCGGCGAGACGATGCAGCTGAGCTTCACGAACCCGTACCTGGAGCCGGAGAAGTACTCGATCGAGGAGTGCAAGGAGCGTGGCAAGACCTACGCCGCGCCGCTGTACGTCGAGGCCGAGTTCATGAACCACCTCACCGGTGAGATCAAGACCCAGACGGTCTTCATGGGCGACTTCCCCCTTCAGACCGACAAGGGCACGTTCATCATCAACGGCACCGAGCGTGTCGTCGTGAGCCAGCTCGTCCGCAGCCCCGGCGTCTACTTCGACAAGACGCCCGACAAGACCAGCGACAAGGACATCGTCTCGGCGCGCATCATCCCCAGCCGCGGCGCCTGGCTCGAGTTCGAGATCGACAAGCGCGATCAGGTCGGCGTGCGCATCGACCGCAAGCGCAAGCAGTCGGTCACCGTGTTCCTGAAGGCCCTCGGCCTCACCAGCGAAGACATCCTGAACGAGTTCGCCGGTTACGAGTCGATCGAAGACACCCTCAGCAAGGACACGATCCTCACGAAGGAGGATGCGCTCCGCGACATCTACCGCAAGCTCCGCCCGGGCGAGCAGGTCGCCGCCGAGGCCGCCCGTGCGCTACTGGACAACTTCTACTTCAACACGAAGCGCTACGACCTGGCCAAGGTCGGTCGCTACAAGATCAACCAGAAGCTCGGCCTCGACGAGCCGCTGAGCGACTCGGTGCTCACGACTTCGGACATCGTCGCGACGATCAAGTACCTCGTCGCGCTGCACCGCGGCGACGCGACCATCCCGGGTGTCCGCGCCGGCAGGCCGGCCGAGATCCGGCTGGACGTCGACGACATCGACAACTTCGGCAACCGCCGCATCCGCGCGGTCGGCGAGCTCATCCAGAACCAGGTCCGCACCGGCCTGTCGCGCATGGAGCGCGTCGTCCGCGAGCGCATGACGACGCAGGACATCGAGGCGATCACGCCGCAGACCCTGATCAACGTGCGCCCCGTCGTCGCCGCGATCAAGGAGTTCTTCGGCACGAGCCAGCTGTCGCAGTTCATGGACCAGAACAACCCGCTCGCGGGGCTGACCCACAAGCGCCGCCTGTCGGCGCTCGGCCCCGGCGGCCTCAGCCGTGAGCGCGCCGGCGTCGAGGTCCGCGACGTCCACCCGTCGCACTACGGCCGCATGTGCCCGATCGAGACGCCGGAAGGCCCGAACATCGGTCTCATCGGCTCGCTCGCCTCGTTCGCGCGCATCAACGCCTTCGGGTTCATCGAGACGCCGTACCGCCGCGTCGTGGACGGCAAGGTGACCGACACGATCGACTACCTCACGGCATCCGAAGAGAACGACTTCATCGTCGCCCAGGCCGGTGCCGAGCTCAAGGCGGACGGCTCATTCGCGACCGATCGCGTGCTGGCCCGTCGTGGCAACGGCGGTGAGGTCGACCTGTTCCTCTCGGACGAGATCGGCTACATGGACGTCTCCCCGCGCCAGATGGTGTCGGTCGCGACCTCGCTCATTCCGTTCCTCGAGCACGACGACGCGAACCGCGCCCTCATGGGTGCGAACATGCAGCGTCAGGCGGTCCCGCTGCTGCGCAGTGAGTCGCCCGTCGTCGGCACCGGCATGGAGGGCTTCGCGGCCATCGACGCCGGCGACGTCATCACGGCGCAGCGCTCCGGTGTCGTCGCGGAGGTGTCGGCGGATGTCGTCACGATCCAGCTCGACGAGGGCGGCACGCAGGACTACTTCCTGCGCAAGTTCGACCGCTCCAACCAGGGCACGAGCTACAACCAGCGCGTGATCGTCTCGGCGGGCGACCGCATCGAGGCCGGCGAGGTCATCGCAGACGGCCCCGCGACCGAGAACGGCGAGCTCGCGCTCGGCAAGAATCTGCTCGTCGCGTTCATGACGTGGGAGGGTCACAACTTCGAGGACGCCATCATCCTCAGCCAGGACCTCGTCAAGAACGACACGCTCTCCTCGATCCACATCGAGGAGTACGAAGTGGATGCCCGCGACACCAAGCTCGGCAAGGAGGAGATCACGCGTGATCTCCCCAACGTCAGCCCCGACCTGCTGAAGGACCTCGACGAGCGCGGCATCGTCCGCATCGGCGCCGAGGTGCGCCCCGGCGACATCCTCGTCGGAAAGGTGACGCCGAAGGGCGAGACCGAGCTGAGCGCCGAAGAGCGGCTGCTGCGCGCGATCTTCAACGAGAAGAGCCGCGAAGTGCGCGACACGTCGCTCAAGGTTCCCCACGGCGAGCAGGGCACGATCATCGCGGTCAAGGAGTTCGACGCCGAGGAGGGTGACGACGAACTCGGCTCGGGCGTCAACCGCCGCGTCGTGGTGTACATCGCCCAGAAGCGCAAGATCACCGAGGGCGACAAGCTCTCCGGCCGTCACGGCAACAAGGGCGTCATCGCGAAGATCCTGCCCGTCGAGGACATGCCGTTCCTCGCCGACGGCACGCCCGTCGACGTCGTGCTCAACCCTCTCGGCATCCCGGGTCGCATGAACTTCGGCCAGGTGCTCGAGGTCCACCTCGGCTGGATCGCCCAGCAGGGCTGGAAGGTCGAGGGCACCCCGGAGTGGGCTGTGCAGCTGCCCGAGTCGGCACGTGAGGCCGCGCCCGGCACGAAGGTCGCCACCCCGGTGTTCGACGGTGCGCACGAGGCCGAGATCGCGGGGCTGCTGGATTCGACCATGCCCACGCGCGACGGTGTGCGCCTGATCGACAGCACGGGCAAGACCCGGCTGTTCGACGGTCGCACCGGCGAGCCGTTCCCGGCGCCCATCTCCGTCGGCTACATGTACATCCTGAAGCTGCACCACCTCGTGGACGACAAGATCCACGCCCGCTCCACCGGCCCCTACTCGATGATCACGCAGCAGCCGCTGGGTGGTAAGGCGCAGTTCGGCGGCCAGCGCTTCGGCGAGATGGAGGTGTGGGCGCTCGAGGCCTACGGTGCCGCGTACGCGCTGCAGGAGCTTCTGACGATCAAGTCCGACGACATCGTCGGCCGCGTCAAGGTCTACGAGGCGATCGTCAAGGGTGAGAACATCCAGGAGCCCGGCATCCCGGAGTCGTTCAAGGTGCTCATGAAGGAGATGCAGTCGCTCTGCCTGAATGTCGAGGTCCTCTCGGCCGACGGCACGTCGGTCAACCTCCGCGACACGGATGACGAGGCCTTCCGCGCGGCGGAAGAGCTCGGCATCAACATCTCCACCCGGTTCGAGTCCTCGTCCATCGACGAGATCTGATGCGGAAGTTTCGCATCCCAAGGCAGGCTTTCTCGCCCCACGGCGCGGCAGCGCCACTGAAAAGCTGACCCGCGACCCCAATTTTTGACAGCAACCTGTGATCTCGATACACCGGCGCTTCGCGCCGGCACTCGATCACCGGGGCTAAACCACAGGAGAACCAGTGCTCGAGTCCACCACTTTCGATCAGCTTCGCATCGGCCTGGCCACCGCCGACGACATCCGTCGTTGGTCCTACGGCGAGGTCAAGAAGCCCGAGACCATCAACTACCGCACCCTCAAGCCCGAGAAGGACGGTCTGTTCGGCGAGCAGATCTTCGGCCCCTCGCGCGACTGGGAGTGCGCCTGCGGCAAGTACAAGCGCGTGCGCTTCAAGGGCATCGTGTGCGAGCGCTGCGGCGTCGAGGTCACGAAGTCCTCGGTACGCCGTGAGCGCATGGGCCACATCGAGCTCGCCGCTCCCGTCACCCACATCTGGTACTTCAAGGGCGTGCCCAGCCGTCTCGGGTACCTGCTCGACATGGCGCCGAAGGACCTCGAGAAGGTCATCTACTTCGCCGCATACATGGTGATCTCGGTCGACGACGAGGCGCGCCACCGCGACCTGCCGACCCACGAGGCGAACCTGCGCCTGGAGATCAAGAACCTCGGCGACCGCCGTGACGCCCGCATCGCGGCGCGTCTGGCGAAGCTGGAGGAGGAGCTCGCGGCACTGGAGGCGGAGGGCGCAAAGGCCGACCAGCGCAAGAAGGTCAAGGACGCCGCCGAGAAGGAGATGGCATCCGTCCGCAAGAACGCGGACGACCAGATCGCCAAGCTCGAGCGCATGTGGGAGGAGTTCCGCGGCCTCGAGGTGGGTCAGCTCAAGCAGGAGGACGACGTCTTCCACGAGCTGCAGGACCGCTTCGGCCAGTACTTCGAGGCCTACATGGGCGCCGAGTCCATCCAGCGCCGCCTGCAGGCGTTCGACCTGGCCGCCGAGGCCGAGTCGCTGCACCTGCAGATCTCCGAGGGCAAGGGCCAGCGCAAGATCCGCGCGATCAAGCGCCTCAAGGTCGTCAACTCGTTCCTGCAGACGGGCATGACCCCGGCATCCATGGTCCTCGACGTCGTCCCGGTCATTCCGCCGGAACTGCGCCCGATGGTCCAGCTCGACGGCGGCCGCTTCGCCACGAGCGACCTCAACGACCTGTACCGCCGCGTCATCAACCGCAACAACCGCCTCCGTCGCCTGATCGACCTCGGTGCCCCCGAGATCATCGTCAACAACGAGAAGCGGATGCTGCAGGAAGCCGTCGACGCGCTGTTCGACAACGGCCGCCGCGGCCGCCCCGTCACGGGCACCGGCAACCGCGCGCTGAAGTCGCTGTCCGACATGCTCAAGGGCAAGCAGGGCCGGTTCCGTCAGAACCTGCTCGGCAAGCGCGTGGACTACTCGGGCCGCTCGGTCATCATCGTCGGCCCGCAGCTCAAGCTCCACCAGTGCGGTCTGCCCAAGCAGATGGCGCTCGAGCTGTTCAAGCCGTTCGTCATCAAGCGCCTGATCGACCTCGGTCACAGCCAGAACATCAAGGCCGCCAAGCGCGCCGTCGAGCGCACGCGTCCCGAGGTGTGGGACGTGCTCGAGGAGATCATCCGCGAGCGCCCCGTGCTGCTCAACCGTGCGCCGACGCTGCACCGCCTCGGCATCCAGGCCTTCGAGCCGCAGCTCGTCGAGGGCAAGGCCATCCAGCTGCACCCGCTCGTGTGCGCGGCGTTCAACGCCGACTTCGACGGCGACCAGATGGCCGTGCACCTGCCGCTGTCGGTCGAGGCCCAGGCCGAGGCCCGCGTGCTCATGCTCGCGTCGAACAACATCCTGAAGCCCTCGGACGGCCGTCCCGTGACCCTGCCCTCGCAGGACATGATCATCGGTCTGCACCACCTGACCACGGTCAAGGAGGATGCTCCGGGCACCGGTCGTGTGTTCGGCTCGGTGGGTGAGGCGATCCTGGCGAAGGACGAGGGCACCCTCGACCTGCAGGCGAAGGTCCGCATCCGCATCCCGGGGCTGACGTTCCTCGAGGGCGAAGCGCCCGAGGGGTATGAGCGTCATGGGCTCGTGGACGCGTCGCTCGGTCAGGCGATCTTCAACGACACGCTGCCGAAGGGCTACCCGTTCGTGCGCGAGCAGGCCGACAAGGGCAAGCTCAGCCAGATCGTCAACAAGCTCGCCGAGGAGTACCCCAAGGTCGAGGTGGCGGCGTCGCTGGACCGCATCAAGGACGCCGGCTTCCACTGGGCGACCCGCTCGGGTGTCACCGTCGCGCTTTCCGACGTGCTGACGCCGCCGAACAAGGGCGAGATCATCGCCAAGTTCGAGAAGAAGGCCCAGAAGGTGCAGAGCCAGTTCGAGAACGGTCTCGTGACCGACGCCGAGCGTCGTCAGGAACAGATCAAGATCTGGACCGAGGCGACCGACGAGGTGCAGGCGGCCATGAAGGCGAACTTCCCGGCCGACAACACCATCAACCGGATGGTGAGCTCGGGCGCCCGCGGTAACTGGCTGCAGATCCGGAACATCGCCGGCATCCGGGGCCTGGTCAACAACACCAAGGGTGAGATCATGCCCCGCCCGATCATCTCCTCGTACCGCGAGGGGCTCTCCGTGGCGGAGTACTTCACGGCGACGCACGGTGCCCGGAAGGGTCTGGCCGACACGGCGCTCCGCACGGCCGACTCGGGATACCTGACCCGGCGCCTCGTCGATGTCTCGCAGGACGTCATCATCCGCGAGGAGGACTGCGGCACGACCAAGGGCCTCGAGTTCACGATCGCCGCACCCGGCCCCGACGGCGCGCTGGTGCGCGACGCGAACGTCGAGAACTCGGTGTTCGCCCGCACGCTCGCCGCCGACGCGGTCTCGCCCTCGGGTGAGGTCGTAGCCGCCGCCGGCGACGACGTGGGCGACGTGCTCATCGACAAGCTGGTGGATGCCGGGGTCGAGACCATCAAGGTCCGCTCCGTCCTCACGTGCGACTCGGCGGTCGGCGTCTGCGCGAAGTGCTACGGCCGCTCGCTGGCCACGGGCAAGCTCGTGGACATCGGCGAGGCCGTGGGCATCATCGCGGCGCAGTCGATCGGTGAGCCCGGCACGCAGCTGACGATGCGTACCTTCCACACCGGTGGATCCGCGTCGGCCGACGACATCACACAGGGTCTGCCCCGCGTGCAGGAGCTGTTCGAGGCACGCACCCCGAAGGGTGCCTCGCCGATCGCCGAGGCAGACGGCCGCATCACGATCGACGAGACCGACAAGTCCAAGAAGGTCATCCTGACCCCGGACAACGGCGACGAGCCGCACGTCTACCCCGTGCTCAAGCGCGCGACGCTGCTGGTCGAGGACGGGCAGCACGTCACGGTCGGTCAGCCGATCCTCGTCGGAACCCTCGACCCCAAGGAGGTCATGCGCGTGCAGGGTGCCCGCGAGGTGCAGAAGTACCTCGTCGGCGGCGTGCAGGGCGTCTACCGCTCGCAGGGTGTGCCGATCCACGACAAGCACATCGAGGTCATCGTGCGCCAGATGCTGCGCAAGGTCACCGTGGTCGACCACGGCGACACGACGCTGCTGCCCGGCGAGCTGGTCGACTTCAAGCGCTACCAGCAGATCAACCGTGAGACCGTCGCGCAGGGCAAGCGCCCGGCATCCGGTCGACCGGAGCTGATGGGCATCACGAAGGCGTCGCTCGCGACCGAGTCGTGGCTGTCGGCCGCGTCGTTCCAGGAGACCACCCGCGTCCTGACGCAGGCGGCCATGGAGGGCAAGAGCGACCCGCTCGTCGGCCTCAAGGAGAACGTCATCATCGGAAAGCTCATCCCCGCCGGCACCGGCCTTGCGAAGTACCGCAACGTGGTGGTCGAGGCGACCGAAGAGGCGAAGACCGAGCGGTACCCCAACCGCATCTTCGCGTCGGACGGCGCCTACAGCGACGTGGATCTGAGCTACGTCGACTTCGACAGCTTCTCCACGGACGACTTCACGCCCGGCACGTACAACTGAGTCGAGTGGGCTCAATGCTGCGCAGCAGCGTTGAGC
>NZ_JBASZT010000344.1:0-1868 GCF_049661145.1 Microbacterium sp. | reverse complement strand
ACGTTTCGACCGAGCCGCTACGTTTCGACCGGACGAATCATGGCGGCTCGGTCGTTTCGTAGCGGCTCGGCGTCGCTGGGGTGGCGGCAAGGGGGGCGCAAGCAGCGCAGCACGGGGCGTATGCTGGTCGGCTCGGCGTTGGACTCGGCGCGAGCGGAGGGACCACCGTGGGCTTCATCGACATCGCCGCCGTCTCGTTCGTGCTGCCCGACGGACGGCCACTGCTCGACGAGGTGACCTTTCGGGTCACCGAAGGCAAGACGACCGCGCTCATCGGACAGAACGGCGCCGGCAAGACGACGCTGCTGCGCATCATCCGCGGCGAACTCGCGCCCCGGTCGGGTGTCGTCTCGATCGACGGCGGCCTCGGCGTGATGGATCAGTTCGTCGGCCACGGCTCGGCCGGGCAGACCGTGCACGACCTGCTCATCGCGGTGGCGCCCACCCGCATCGGCGTTGCAGCGCGTGAGCTGGAGGATGCCGAGAATGCGATCATCGAGCGCGACGATCTCGACAGTCAGATGCGGTACGCGGCGGCGCTCGCCGACTACGCCGAGGCCGGCGGCTACGACTACGAGACCGTCTGGGACACGTGCACGGTCGCTGCCCTCGGCATCCCGTTCACACGCGCGCGGTATCGGGAGCTGACGACGCTGTCCGGCGGCGAGCAGAAGCGGTTGGCGCTGGAGGCGCTGCTGCGCGGCCCCGATCAGGTGCTGCTGCTGGACGAGCCCGACAACTACCTCGACGTTCCCGGGAAACGGTGGCTCGAGGAGCGGCTGCGCGAGACGCCGAAGACGGTGCTGCTCGTCTCGCACGACCGGGAACTGCTCGCCCGCGCCGCCGATCGCATCGTCACGCTCGAGGCCGGCGGTGCCGGCAGCACTGCGTGGGTGCACGGCGGCGGCTTCGCCAGCTATCACGCCGCTCGCGAGGACCGGATGGCCCGACTCGATGAGCTGCGGCGACGGTGGGACGAGCAGCACGCGAAGCTCCGCGCCCTCGTCGCCGACCTCAAGGTGAAGGCCGCCGCCAACGACGGCTTCGCGTCGCGGTATCGGGCGGCTCAAACCCGGCTGCGCAAGTTCGAGGAGGTCGGCCCGCCCGAGGAGCGCCCTCCCGGGCAGGACCTCGAGCTGCGCCTTCGCGGTGCGCGCACCGGCAAGCGCGCCGTCGTCGCCGAGGGGCTGGAGCTCACCGGACTCATGCGGCCGTTCGACCTCGAGGTGTGGTTCGGCGATCGCGTCGCGGTGCTGGGGTCCAACGGGTCGGGCAAGTCGCACTTCCTGCGGCTGCTGGCTCGCGGCGGCACCGATCCCGACGCGCGTCTCGGGCACGTCACGGAGGTGGGCGTCGCGCTCGACGAGGTCGCCCACAGCGGGCGCGCCGTGCTGGGCGCCCGGGTGCGACCCGGGTGGTTCGCGCAGACCCATCGGCATCCGGAGTTCACGGGGCGAACGCTCCTCGACATCCTCCATCGCGGCGACGACCGTCGGCCCGGCATGCCGCGGGATGCCGCGTCGTCGGCACTCGACCGCTACGGACTCGTCCGCCAGGCCGAGCAGACGTTCGACAGCCTGTCCGGCGGTCAGCAGGCGCGGTTCCAGGTGCTGCTGCTCGAACTGTCGGGCGCGACCCTGCTCCTGCTCGACGAGCCCACCGACAACCTCGACCTCGTCTCGGCCGAGGCGCTCGAGGACGCCCTGCGGCGGTTCGAGGGAACCGTCCTGGCGGTCACCCACGACCGCTGGTTCGCCCGCTCGTTCGACCGGTTCGTCGTGTTCGGCGCGGACGGCCGGGTCGTCGAGACCGACCAGCCGGTGTGGGACGAAGCGCGGGTGGCGCGGCCGCGCTGACCTGGCGTGCCG
>NZ_JBASZT010000343.1:0-3162 GCF_049661145.1 Microbacterium sp. | reverse complement strand
GCGCTCGTCCAGACCGACGATGCGATAAAGACCAGCGAGCAGGAGCTCGGCTTCGCGCGCGCCCAGTTCGGCGATGCGACCGCGCGGGAGTTCGAGAACGCCCTCACCCAGGCGAAACAGGATCTGGACGAGGCCTTCGCCCTCAAGCAGCGGCTCGACGACGGGGTGCCGGATGCCGAGGCGGACACCCGCGCGTGGAACGTGCGCATCATCCAGCTGTGCGAGCACGCCAACACGGAGCTCGACGAGAAGGCCGCGACGTTCGACGAATTGCGAGGCCTCGAGCAGAACGCCCCCGAGGCTCTCGCCCACATCACTCAACTGCACACGAAGGTCGCCGGCGAGAGCGCCGCGGCCGCGGCGGCACTCACCGCGCTGCAGCGGTCCTACGCCCCGTCGGCGCTGGAGACCGTCGCCGACGACCCGGAGCAGGCCCGGCAGCGCCTCGACTTCGCCGCAGAGCAGTTGGCCGACGCGCGCCAGCGGCTCAGCGCGGGCGAAACCGGTGCCGCCGCCGTCGGCATCCGCGCCGCCGAGGACGCCGTCGGCCAGGCGGAACTGCTGCACAACGCCATCGCCAAGCTGGGCGCCGATCTCGCCAAGGCTGAGACGGATGCCGCGGCCCTCGTCACCGACATCGAAACCGATCTCGCGACGGCATCCGCATTGCCCGATCCCGACGGTCGTCTCGCTCCCGTCGTCGCGGCCACGCGCCAGCAGCTCACTGCCGCGCAGGGACTCCTCGCCGGAAGCGCGAAGCAGCCGCTCCCCGCGCTGCAGGGTCTCGACAAGGCGAACCGCGAGATCGACGCGATGCTCGCCGGCGTCCGTGACGCGCAGGAGCGCGCAGCGCGCGCGCAGCGCCAGCTGGGCTCGGTCATGACGCAAGCGCAGGCACAGGTCTCAGCGGCGGAGGACTTCATCACGTCGCGTCGCGGCGCGATCGGCTCCGATGCGCGCACGCGGCTCGCCGAGGCCGGCGCGGCGCTGGTGCAGGCCCGTCAGGTGCAGCAGAGCGACCCCGACCAGGCGTTGCAGCACGCGCAGCGGGCCAATCAACTCGCAGCACAGGCCATCCAGAACGCGCAGCACGACGTCGGCGCCTTCAGCGGCGGTGGCATGTTCGGGGGCGGCTCCTCCGGCAGGAGCGGCGGTGGGAACATGATGGGCGCCGTCCTCGGCGGCATCGTGATCAACTCGCTCCTCAGCGGCGGCAGCCGCGGTGGCGGCGGGTTCGGGGGCGGCGGCCGTAGCGGCGGCGGGTTCGGTGGGAGCTTCGGCGGCGGGGGCTCCCGCGGCAGCATGAGCCCGGGCAGCTTCGGGGGCGGCGGCACTCGCTCACGCCGCGGAGGAGGACGCTTCTGACGGCCCGCGCACACCGCGGCATCCGCCCCACCCGCATGATCTCCCGGCATCCACGACCCCAGGTCACACCACACCAGGCTTCCCGCTAGATACCAGGCTTCCCGCTAGGAAAGGAAAAACCGATGGCAAAGCAGTCCATCTTCGGCCGCATCTCCACGCTCGTGAAGGCGAACATCAACGCCCTCCTCGACTCCGCCGAGGACCCGCAGAAGATGCTCGATCAGCTCGTGCGCGACTACACCAACAGCATCGCCGATGCCGAGTCGGCGATCGCCGAGACGATCGGCAACCTGCGCCTGCTCGAGCGCGACCATGAGGAAGACCTCAAGGCCGCCACCGAATGGGGTGGCAAAGCCCTCGCGGCCAGCCGCAAGGCAGACGAGCTCCGCGGATCGGGCAACGCAGTGGATGCCGACAAGTTCGACAACCTCGCCAAGATCGCGCTGCAACGCCAGATCTCGGAAGAGAACGAGGCGAAGGCGATCGCACCCGCCATCTCGGCCCAGACCGAGGTCGTCGACAAGCTCAAGGACGGCCTCAACGGCATGAAGCAGAAGCTTCAGGAGCTGAAGAACAAGCGCTCCGAACTGCTCGCCCGCGCGAAGTCCGCCGAGGCGCAGAACAAGGTGCACGACGCCGTCAAGTCGATCGACGTGCTCGATCCCACGAGCGAGCTCGGGCGGTTCGAGGACAAGGTCCGCCGTCAGGAGGCGCTCGCGGCCGGGAAGGCCGAGATCGCGGCATCGTCGCTGGACGCGCAGTTCAACCAGCTCGAGGACGTCGGGGAGCTCACCGAGGTCGAGGCGCGGCTCGCCGCGCTGAAGGCCGGTGTCGCCCCCACTCCCGCGATCGAGCAGTAGCAGCGAAACCGATTCGCCGCGAGAAGCGGCGTCTGCGCGCGCTTCTCGCGGCGGATGCGGTTTGTCTCACCGTCGTTTGGGAAGGCCGATGACCCGATTCCTCGTGGTCCCGCAGTGGCAGGGATCCGGCGCCCCGCGTGCGATGCTCCTCCAGGGCGGCGCGCAGGCGATCGCCGGCGACCTGCCGCGCTCCGCCTCTGTGACCGTCGACGTGCCGCTGGAGGCGGGTGAGGAGCAAGGTACCGGCATCCACCGGTTCTCCACGCTCCCGCGCATCCAGCGGCTCGTCGCCGAGGCGCTGGCGCAGAGCCACGAGCCGACGATCGTCGTGGGTGGTGATTGCAGCGTGTCGGTCGCGCCGATCGGGGTCGCCGCTCGTCGGCATCCGGGGCTCGCGGTCGTGTGGTTCGACGCGCACGGCGACCTGAACACACCCGAGTCGAGCACGTCCGGCGCGTTCCACGGCATGCCGCTGCGTGCCGTGCTCGGCGACGGGCACCCGGAACTTGCCCTCGAGCCGGGTCTGGTCACACCCGATCGGGTTGTGCACGTCGGCGGCCGCGACTTCGACGACCCAGAGGTCGAGTTCCTGCGGGACGCCGGCATCCGGGTGGTGTCCGCCAGCGAGCTCTCGCAGCCTGACGCGATCGCGGCAGCGGTGCGCGCGACCGGTGCCGCGCACGTGTACATCCACGTCGACCTCGACGTCCTCGACCCCGCGGCGATCGCCGGGGTTTCCTACCCCGTGCCGTTCGGCCCGTCCGCGGCCGAGCTCGTCACGGCGATCAAGGCGGTGCGCGCGACCGCGATGCTCGTGGGCGGGACGATCGCCGAGTTCGCCCCGGCATCCCCTGCCGCCGCCGTGGACGACCTCGGCACGATCCTGCGCGTCGTCGGGGCGCTTGCGTGATCGCGCATCCGCCCGCGGGATGGCGGG
>NZ_JBASZT010000342.1:0-5383 GCF_049661145.1 Microbacterium sp. | reverse complement strand
GCTGTTGTTCCTGGGCGTCCCGGTCGATGAGGCCGCCGTCGATGCGGCCCTGCCGCGGTTGGGGGCGGGAGGACTCGCTCGGCTGGGCCTGGCCGCGATCGCGGCAGGCAAAGTGAGGCCCCTCGTGCTCGTGCGACCGCAGGACGACGAGGATGCCGGCGCCGGCGGCAGCGACCGGGTGAGCGCGACCGGGTCCGGCCCGTGGTGGATCGCGAGCGATCTCGACGAGGCGGCGCTGAGTGGACAGGGGGGCGGACCCCTTCCCGCCGGTCACGTGCTCGGGGTGGGCCGGGCATCGCTGACGCTCGCGGGGTTGCAGCTGGACACTCCGACCGGCCGCGTGCTCGACGTGGGAACGGGCTCCGGCATCCAGGCCCTGCGGGCACGGCGCACCGCAGCATCCGTCGTCGCGACCGACGTGTCGGAACGTGCACTCGCCTTCACGAGGCTGAACGCACTGCTGAACGGGGTCGACGGGATCGAGACCCGACATGGCGATCTGTTCGAACCCGTCGCCGGCGAACTGTTCGACCGGGTCGTCTCGAATCCGCCGTTCGTCATCACGCCGCGCGTGGCGGGCGTGCCCACGTACGACTACCGCGACGCCGGGCTCGTCGGCGACGACCTCGTCGCCGCGTTCGTCGTCGGCGTCGGCGATGTGCTCGCGCCCGGAGGGACGGCGCAGCTGCTCGGCAACTGGGAGTACCGCGTCGGTGTCGATGGCCTTGACCGTGTGCGTGGCTGGATCGCCGCGTCGGCGGTGCCGATGGAAGCGTGGGTCATCGAGCGCGAGCGGCTCGATCCGCTCGCGTATGCGGAGCTGTGGGTCCGCGACGGAGGCACGGCGCCGGGGACCGCTGGCTACGCGGAGCTCGTCGAGGCCTGGCTGTCCGACTTCGCCTCGCGCGGGGTCTCGGCGATCGGGTTCGGGTACCTGCTGCTGCGGCGCCCGGCATCCGATGCGCCGCCCGCGCGCCTGCAGCGGTACGAGCGGATCGTCCATCCGCTCGGCGCAGGGCTCGGCGCAGGGACCGGCGCGGGGCTCGGACGGCACCTTCGGCAGGCGCTCGAGACGTTCGACGCGCTGGCCGCTCTCGACGACACCGCGCTTGCCTCCGCGCGGCTGATGGTCGCCGGCGACGTGACCGAGGCGCGCCATCATCTGCCGGGCGCCGAGGCCCCGAGCGTCATCGAACTGCGACAGGGCGGCGGCCTCGCGCGCACGATCGAAGTGGACCCGGCGCTCGCCGCCCTCGTCGGCGCCTGTGACGGGGAGCTGACGGTCGGCGCGCTGATCGCTGCGATCGCGGAGCTGCTCGAGGTGGATGCCGCGGCTCTCCGCGCCGACCTGCTGCCGCGCGTGCGGGAGCTGACCTTCACCGGGTTCCTGAACCTGCCGGGGCTTGCTGGGGCTTGAGCGAGTGAGTCGATCGGGGTGCCCGCCGACGGCGACCCGTAGGCTGGAACCCATGCTCAACATGGCCGAGGGACTCGACCGCTTGGGGGCTCTCGCGACCTCGCCGATCATGGCGAGGCTCGGTGCGGCGTTCGCGCAGGCCGGCTTCGAGCTGGCCGTCGTCGGCGGTCCCGTGCGCGACGCGTTGCTCGGCCGGCCCATCAACGACCTCGATCTGACGACCAATGCGCGGCCCGACGACATCCAGCGGATCGTCAAGCCGCACGCCACCGCGACGTGGGACATCGGCCGTGCCTTCGGCACGATCGGCGCAAAGATCTCCGGCCCGGACGGCACCAGCGAACAAGTCGAGATCACGACCTACCGCGCCGACAGCTACGACGGCGTCACTCGCAAGCCCACGGTCTCCTTCGGCGACCGCCTCGAAGACGACCTCGCCCGCCGCGACTTCACGGTGGGGGCGATGGCGTTGCGCCTGCCGGTGCCCGCGCTCGTCGACCCTTCCGGCGGCGTGGAGGATCTCGTCGCCGGCATCCTGCGCACTCCGGGCGACCCCGACGTCAGCTTCGGCGACGATCCGCTGCGGATGCTGCGGGCCGCCCGCTTCGCGAGCCAGCTCGGCTTCGACGTCGCCGATGCCACGCTCAACGCGATGTCACGACTGCGGGAGACGATCGCGATCGTGAGCCCCGAGCGCATCCAGGCCGAGCTCGTCAAGCTGCTCTCGACCGACGACCCGGTCCGGGGCATCCGGATCCTCGTCGACACGGGGCTCATGGCCGAGTTCCTGCCCGAGGTCCCCGCGCTGCGGCTCGAGGTCGACGAGCATCACCACCACAAGGACGTGTACGAGCACTCGCTCACCGTGCTGCGGCAGGCGATCGAGCTGGAGCACGAGCGCCATCCCGGCGCGGCGCCCGACGTGACACTGCGGCTGGCGGCGCTGCTGCACGACATCGGCAAGCCCGCGACCCGCAAGCTCGAGCCCGGCGGCCGTGTCAGCTTCCACCACCACGACGTCAAGGGCGCGCGCCTGGCGCGCAAGCGCCTGCAGGCGCTGCGATTCGACTCGGCGACGACGGATGCCGTCTGCCAGCTCATCGAGCAGCATCTGCGGTTCTTCGGCTACTCCGAAGGCGCGTGGACCGACTCGGCGGTGCGGCGCTACGTCCGCGACGCGGGCGACCAGCTGGAACGGCTGCACATCCTCACCCGCGCCGACGTCACGACCCGCAACGCGAAGAAGGCCGGCCGGCTGCGCCGCGCCTACGACGACATCGAGCGCCGCATCGCGGAACTCGCCGCGCAGGAGGAGCTCGACAGCATCCGCCCCGAGCTCGACGGCAACCGGATCCAGGAGATCCTCGGCATCCGTCCCGGCCGTGAGGTCGGCGAGGCGTACCGGTTCCTGCTGGAGCTGCGCCTCGACGAGGGCGTCATCGGGCCCGATGCGGCCGAGCAGCGCCTCCGGGAGTGGTGGGCTGCGCGGGGCTGACGACGTCACCGTCGCCGCGCCGACCTGCAGGAAAGGCAGGCTGAACCGGCCCCGATCGGCCCGCAGCGGGCTACTGCGTCGGATCCAGCCTGCTTTTGCGACGGATCGCGGCCTACACTTGACGCACTCCCGTCATCGTCGAACGGAGTCGTCGTGCCCTCGTCGTGGTCAGCGCGCCGCGATCTCTCGCCCGAGACGTCGCGTCTGCTCATCGAGCGCGCGCACGAGGAACTGGTCGGAGGCAACGCCGACGACACCCGGTTGCGGCACGTGCGGACGCTCGTGCAGGACTCGTGGCGTCGCGCACTGGCGAACCTCGTCGGTGCCGAGGCGCTACCGCCGCTCGAGCTCACCGCCGAGGAGCTCGAGGCCTACCGCAGCGCCCACCCGCTGGCCGGGGTGATGGACATGATCCGGGCGCTGCTGCTGCCGGATGCCGGCAACGACTCCGGCGTCGTGGTCGCCGTCGGCGACGCCGTCGGCCGGTTGCTGTGGGTCGAGGGTGACCGGAGCGTCCGCGCCCTCACCGGCGATATGGGTTTCGTCGCCGGGGCGAACTGGTCCGAGGAGGCCGTCGGCACCACAGCCCCCGGAACTGCGCTCGCGCTCGGGCGTTCGGTGCAGATCCACGGCGCGGAGCACTTCAACCGGCTCGTGCAGCCGTGGTCGTGCACGGCGGCGCCGGTTCACGACCCCGAGACGCGCCGCATCCTGGGCGTCATCGACGTGACCGGCGGCACCGAAGCCGCCACCCCGCAGGCGCAACTGCTCGTCGACGCGACCGCCCGCGCCGTCGAGAGCGAGTTGCTGGTCGCGCGGTTGCGCGCTCGCGCCGAAGCGCCGGCCGTCCTGAGCGCGCGCCGGAGTCCACGGCATCCGGCACGAACCACCCCGCACGGCATCGTGACCCCGATGCTCCGCGTGCTCGGCCGGGATCGGGCGCTGCTGGAGGCCACCGGTCCGGAGCGCAGCTCCATCACGGAGCTGTCCGCACGGCACGCCGAGATCCTCCTCATGCTGGCCGTGCACCGCCAGGGCCTGTCGGCCGAGCGGCTCGGACACCTGGTCTACGGCGAGGATGCCGAGGGCACCCTCCGCCCGGAGATGGTCCGCCTGCGTCGGTCGCTCCAGCCGGTCGCGCCGCAGCTGGTCCCGGCATCGCGCCCGTACCGGCTCACCTCGCCGCTGCACACCGATGCGCACCAGGTCATCGCCCTGCTCGAGCGTGGCGCCCACCGCGTCGCGCTCGCCGCCTATCGCGGCCGCGTGCTGCCGGATTCGATGTCGCCGGGCGTCGAGGAGTTCCGCGACACGGTCCGGCAGGCGCTCCGCGAGGCGCTGCTGACCGAGGCCTCGGTCGACGTCCTGCTCGCGTATGCCGACACGGACGACGGGGCCGAGGATGCCGAGGTGCTGCGCCTCGCGCTGGAGCTGCTCCCCGCCCGGTCGCCGCGCCGCGCCGGACTGGTCGCGCGGCTGGAGCGGCTCGAGGCCTGACGCGGTGGCAGGATGGGCATGAAGGAGGGCCGAGATGACCGAAGACGCGCCGACCCCCGACCTCGCCCGTCTCGCCGACGCCCACGGGATCGCGACCGCGTACTGGTCGTTCTTCGGTGACCGGGTGACGGTGCCGGCATCCACCCTCCGCGCGGTCCTCCACGCGATGAACGTCGACGCGTCGACGGATGCCGCGGTCAGCGCCGCCCTCGCCGACGCCGAAGACCGCGGCTGGCGCGACCTGCTGCCGCCGTCGCACGTGACCCGCCCCGGCGCGCGCGCCCTGACGGTGCACGTCGCGAACGGTCACGACGTGCACCTCGCGCTCGCCCTGGAGGACGGGTCGTGGCGCGACCTCCCGATCCCCCACCAGCACCCCGTCGCGCGCACGGTCGACGGGGTGACGATGTGGCGGCTCGAGGTGCCGCTGCCGCTCGACCTGCCGCTCGGCTGGCACACGGTGCACGCGTGGCAGTGGCCGTTCGGGGGCGGCGAGGCCGATCGCTCGGCGTCCGCCCCTCTCGTCGTCACGCCGGAGCGGATGCCGGCGCCACCGGTGCGCCCCGGCCGCCGCCGCGGCTGGGGACTCATGGCCCAGCTGTACTCGGTGCGCTCGCGGGCGTCGTGGGGCATGGGTGATTTCGCCGACCTCGGCGATCTTGCGGCGATCGCGGGCGACCGCGGGGCCGACTTCCTGCTGATCAACCCCATCCATGCCGCCGAGGTCACGAGCCCCATCGAGCCGTCGCCGTACCTTCCGGCGACCCGCCGCTTCCTCGCCCCGCTGTACGTGCGCCCCGAGGACATCCGCGAGAGCGCGTACCTGGATGCCGCCGGTCGCGCCGCCGTCGAGGCCGCTCGCGCGCCGGTCGCGGCCGGCGACACCGATCCCGATCGCATCGACCGCGATGCCGTGTGGGCGGCCAAGCGTACGGCGCTCGAGCACATCTTCGCGGTGCCGCTCTCGGCGGCGC
>NZ_JBASZT010000341.1:0-1525 GCF_049661145.1 Microbacterium sp. | reverse complement strand
CTGCTCGGCCTCGACCTGCCCGAGCCGCGCGCTGCGGCGTACCGACGTGCACAACTCGCGCCCCCGGCATCCGTCCTCGGACACGCGGAACGCGCGGCCGCCGCACGCGTCGCCATCTCCCGTGAGGACGGTCTCGTCGCCGTCGGGGCGTGGCTGGCGGGTGGTGGGATCGCCGCGGTCGTGGCCGACGCGGTGGCCGAGGCCGAGCGAGCGCGCACCGGCATCCTGTTCGGCTCCTGACGCCGGGCCGTGATGTCGCCCGCGGCGGTCACGGCCCGCCCGCGTTCCGAAAGCAGGCTGAATCGACACGCGCCGACCTCACCGCGCTCCCGACGTGCGTTTCAGCCTGCTTTCGCATCACTGCGCCCGCACGGCACCGCGCCTAGCACAGCGGCAGCGGTCCCAGCCAGCCCCCGCCCGCGACGGATGCCGGAACAGGCATATGGGGCTACCCTGGTACGGACGAAGCACCACTGGTCGCACACGGGTCGAATGCGAGGAGACACCATGAGGGGCAAGATCGGGATCGTCGTGGGATTCGCCGCAGGGTACGTCCTGGGCTCCCGCGCCGGCCGTGAGCGCTACGAGCAGATCAAGTCCGGTTTCCTGAAGCTCTGGAACACGCCGCCCGTGCAGAAGCAGGTCGGCAAAGCGAAGGAGCTCGGCAAATCCGCCGCGCTGGCCCTGCCGACCGCGCTGTGGGACGGTGCCGTCAAGGTCACCAAGGCGGCGAGCAAGGTAGGGACTCCCGGCCAGAAGCTCGACTCCGTGATCGATGCCGGCAAGGACTCCGCCGCCGACGTGGCGCACGGTGCCGAGACGAGCGTCGCCGAGGTCAAGAAGGCCGCGGATGACGCGGTCGCCGAAGCCGAAGCCGGCGCCGAATCCGGCACCAAAGCCGCAGCCGAGAACGCCGCGGACGACTGAGATGAGCACGCCCCGTGGTTTCCGCGACCGCTCGGACGACAGTCTGCTGACGCTCATCGGCGAAGTGCCCGAGTTGGTGCGCAACCTCGTCATCGCCGAGATCGACTCGGCGAAGGCCTGGGCGGTGAAGACGGGCAAGGATGCCGGGGTGGGTGGCGCCTGGTTCCTGGTCGCGCTGTTCTGCCTCTTCTGGTCCATCCCGGCATTCGCCGCGTTCTTGATCATCGGGCTGAGTTCGTGGATGCCGGCGTGGCTCGCGAGCCTCATCGTCTTCGTGCTGGGCGTCGTCCTGGTGGTGGTCTTCGCTCTGCTGGGTCTGTTGCGTTTCAGGAAGCTCGCCCGCGCCGAAAACCCTGCGAAGGCCATCAAGGTCGACGCGCGCATCGTGAAGGACGTGGCCGATGAGTTCTGAGCTGTCCATTCCCCGCACCGCAGTGGCGATCGGGATCACCGACCCGGTGGAGCGGGCGCGCGCCGAGTTGAAGGCGGCGCTCGCCGCCATCGAGGAGAAGGCCAACGTGCCCAAGCGCGTCTCGTTGGCGACCGACCGCGGCGTCGCCGACGCCCGGGCGTTCGCGCGGCGCGATCCGGTCAAGGC
>NZ_JBASZT010000340.1:0-9997 GCF_049661145.1 Microbacterium sp. | reverse complement strand
CTGGGCGCGCAGCCGCGTGGACTCCGCCTCCTGCGCGGCGATCTGCGCGCGGGCTTCGGCGGCCTTGACCTCGCCGTACGCGGCGGCATCCGCCGCCCGCTGGCGCTCGTAGAGTGAGGCGTCGGCGACCTTCTTGATGTCGGCATCCAACTGCGCCTGCTTGTTCTCGGCGCCCTGCAGCAGCACCGCCTGCTCGCGCTCGGCCCGGGCCAGGGCTTCGGCCTGCTGGGCCTCGGCACGGGCGCGGCCGACCTCGGCCGCCGCCGCCGCGGAGTTCTTGTCGAAAGCGGTCTGCTCGACGAGGTTCTGCTCGTCGGTCGCGATCTGGCGGGCGCGCACCTCGCGGGCGGCGTTGATGCGGGCGACGTCGGCCTCACGGCGCACGCGCTCGACCTCGGTCGCGCCGAGCGCGTCGATGTAGCCGTTCTTGTCGGTGATCCCCTGGATCTGGAACGAGTCGAGGATGAGGCCCTGCGCGAGCAGGTCGCCCTTGATCCCCTCGGCGATCTGGTCGGAGAGCTTCTGCCGGTCCTTCATGAGCTGCTCGACCGTCAGCGTCGCGACGACGCCGCGCAGCGCGCCCTCGAGCTGCTCCGTCGTGAACTGCTCGATCGCGCCGTCCTGCGACAGGAACCGCTCCGCGGCGCGGCGCACGAACTCGGGGTCGGAGCCGATCTTCACGAGCGCGACGCCCGACACGTTGACGGTGACTCCGTTGGATGCCTGGGCCGTCGGTTCCATCTTGATCTGACGCGCTCGGAGCGAGATCATCTCGGCGCGCTGTGTCAGCGGGTTGACGAGTGCTCCGCCGCCGGTGATGACGGAGATGCGCGAGGACTCGCCGCTCGCGCTCTTCTGGCTCTTGCCGACCACGACGAGGGCCTGGTCGGCCTTGGCGACCTTGTACCAGGCACGCACCATGATCAGGATGAACACGAGCAGGATGATGGCCGCGACGACCGCGATCGAGACGATCACGAGCGTGCCACCGGCGGCGAGGATGTCCACGAGCACTCCATTTCGACGGGATGGTCCGACGGGGGATGGTCCGACAGGGGGTGTCCTTCGACCGTAGCTCGCGACGGGCGCCGGCGCCTCCGTCGTCCGGGGGAGAGCCCGGGTTCCGTGATGTGATGCAGGGGCCGGATGCCGGTGCACGTGGCCCACGGAAACCCCGCTGCCATGGGGGCGCACTCAATTAGGCTGTGCGTATGAGGATCCGCGCACCGCGAGCGCACCGCCGCTCATCGTCACCGCGACCGAGCGCGTCACGGCGAGCGGGCGCTGCACTGCGCGCGAGCGCGATCCTGCTGGCCGTCCCGCTCCTGCTGACGGGCTGCTTCGGAGGCGGCGACACGGGCGGGAACGGCGGCGGCGGCTTCGCCGACGACGGATGCACGAGCGTCGTGGTGGCCACCTCGTCCGAGAAGGTCAACATGCTCGACGCGCTCGCCGAGGCCTTCAAAGAGTCGCCCGAGCACCAGGCGCTCGCCGAGTGCGCGACGGTGCGGCCGATCAATGTGTCGTCGGGGGATGCGACGCGCTTTCTCACGTCGGGCGACGAGTGGCCCGACGAAGACACGAGCCGCTGGCCGACGCTGTGGTCCCCGGCATCCACCGTCTGGACCGAGCGGGTCGCGGCCTCGGCATCCCCGGCGATCGTGGGCGAGCCCGTGTCGTTCACCCACACGCCGGTCGTCTTCGGCGTACCGGAGACGATGGCGAAGGCGCTGGGCTGGCCGGATGCCGAGATCGGCATCACCGATCTGGAACGGCTGTGCACCGACCCGGAAGGGTGGGGGAGCGTCGGCAAGCCGGTGTGGGGGTCGTTCAAGATCTCCAAGACCAATCCGAACACGTCGACGACGGGACTGTCGGCGATCCTGATGCAGGCGTACGAGGCGGCCGGTAAGACGAGTGATCTCACGCCGGACGACGTCGCGGCGGCATCCGACTTCTCGCGGGCGTTCGAGGAGTGCGTCATCCACTACGGCGACACGACGGGCAAGGTGCTGAAGACCCTGTACGACGATGCGCAGCACGGCGCCGGCGGCTCCGGATACGTGTCGGCGGTCGCGCTGGAGGAGACGTCGCTGCTCAACTACAACCAGGGCAACCCCGACTCGCACACGGTGCAGCCGGGTGAGAAGCTGACACCGCCGAAGGAGAAGCTCGTCGCGATCTACCCCTCCGGTGGGTCCATGTGGTCCGACAATCCGGTGACGGTGCTCGGCTCCGACTGGGTGACCGACGCCCAGCGCACCGCCGGTGAGGCGTTCGTCGAGTTCCTGGCCACAGAGCCGGCGCAGCGGATTCTGCCGGAGTACGGGTTCCGGCCGCTCGACGAGTCGGTGCCCCTCGGCGACCTGTTCACGGCGACGTACGGCGTCGATCCGGCGCAGCCGGCCGTGACGCTGCCCCGTCCCGACGTGGCGACCGTGTCGGCGGCGATCGACCAGTGGACGCAGATCCGCAAGCCCTCGTCGGTGCTCGAGCTCATCGACATCTCCGGCTCGATGGACGACCCGATCGGCGACGGCCGATCGCGTCTCGACGGCGCGATCGAAGGCGCGCAGTCCACGCTGGATCACTTCCGCAGCAGTGACGAGGTCGGGGTGTGGGCGTTCACGACCGACGTGCCGAACGACCTGATCGAGGTGCGCGACATCGCCCCGCTCGGCTCCGACCGCGAGTCGCTCGGCTCGTCGCTCGACGACCTGCGCTACGCGACGCGCAGCGGCACACCGCTGTACGACGCGGTCGCCGCGGCATACGACGCGATGCGGGCGCGCGCCGAGCCCGGCCGCATCAACGCGATCGTGCTGCTCTCGGACGGACAGGACACCGACTCGAACATCTCGCTCGATTCGCTCGTCGCGAAGATCGGCACCGACTCGCGCGAGGGCGGAGACGCGGCTCCCGTGCGTATCTTCCCGATCGCGTACGGCGAGGGCGCCGATACGACGGCGCTCGCCCGCATCGCCGAGGCGACCGGCGGGCAGTGGTTCGATGCGTCGGATGCCGCCAAGATCGACCTCGTGTTCGCGTCGGTCATCAACAACTTCTAGGCACTGACGATGGCTGCCGTGTTCGCGAGCTCCACCTGGATCGACGACGCCGGCGAGGCGCTCCAGGACGGCCACGTCTATCTCGCTCCCGGGGTGAACGCCTCGGGCCTCGCCGATGCGCTCGCCGCCCAGATCGGGGATTCGTCGATCGGCGTCGCCGTCTTCTCCGACGAGGTGCAGCTGCAGGGCCTGCGCGAGACCGAGGTCGTCGATCGGCTGCAGTCCGTCAGCGGCTACGACACGATCGTCATCGCGGTCGACGGTGACCTGTTCGCGGACTCGCAGACGCTGGGCTTCGAGCAGGCGATGACGATCGCGAACCAGGCCGAGCAGTCCGCGGGCGGCCTGCAGCCGGCCCTGACCCAGACCGTGCAGGAGATCGCTGTCGAGACCACGGAAGTGGACGCGCCGTCGGCATCCGGCGGCGGGGTCATTCTTGCGATCGTGATCGGCGTCGCGGTGCTGGTGGCCGCAGCGGCGACGACGTGGGGCGTGTTGCGCTCGCGGCGCCGCGGGCGAGGGAAGGAACGGGGGATGCCGGAGGGCGTACGTGCGCGGGTCGCCGCCCTGCGGGCGCTGATCCCCGCGTACGCGGCGGTGCGCAGCCCGATCGCGCAGCAGACCGCGGCCGATCTCGACGCCATCACGACGAACGTCACGGAGCTGTTCGCGCGCCTCGATGCCCGCACCGACACCGCCGGCCAGCGCGGAATGGCGGCGATCGAATACGACGAACGGCTGCGCAAGCTGCAGCTCGCACTCGACCGCGACTACCTGCTCGACATCCTCACGCATCCGCACCTGTGGGACGATCCGGACGAGCGCGTCGCCGAGGTGCGCCAGGCCGTCACGGCGGTCGCCGACGAGACCCTGGAGAATGTGCGGCAGGTCAACGCGCGGCGGGCGCTGCACTTCCAGGTATCGCTCGATGGCCTCATCGGCGGGCGCAAGGAACTGCGCGAATGGGATCGCGCGTTCGACAGCGCCGCCGACGACGGTGCGCCGCCGCGGGGGTGATCACGGCGCGGAGTCGAACCCCGCGCGAATCCTCCGGTTATCCCCCTGGGCGGGGCCCGGGCGCGGTTCTACGCTGAAGACATGACCACCCCTCCGAACCAGCCCCCGCAGCCGCCCTATCAGCCGCCTGCCGGCTATGCCGCGCCCCAGCCGCTCAGCCCGTCCGACGAGAAGATGTGGGCGACCCTCGTCCACGTCGGAGGCATCTTCTTCAACTTCCTCCCCGCGCTCATCGGCTACCTCGTCCTCAAGGATCGCGGTCCGTTCGTGCGCGCGCACACCGCGACGGCGTTGAACTTCCAGCTCACTATGCTCATCGCCCAGTTCGTGTCCGCGGTGCTGTGGATCGCGATCATCGGAATCTTCCTGACCATCGCGATCTCGATCGTGACGCTCATCTTCTCGATCATCGCCGCGGTCCAGGCGAACAAGGGCGAGTGGTACACGTATCCGCTGTCGATCAAGTTCGTCTCCTAGGGATCGATAGAATCGGGATCGATAGAATCGTCGGATGCCGTCGAGAGTCCTCGCCCCGGCATCCGTCTTCTTTTGCTCTCGCACCCGACCATTGGAGCCACCGTGGCCGAGCAGTCCCGTCTCGACAAAGTCATCGCCCTCGCCCGTCACCGCGGGTTCGTGTTCCAGGCCGGTGAGATCTACGGGGGCTCGCGCTCGGCGTGGGACTACGGCCCGCTGGGCACCGAGCTGAAGGAGAACATCCGTCGGCAGTGGTGGCAGACGTTCGTGCGCGGCCGCGGCGACATGGTGGGCCTGGACTCGTCGATCATCCTGCCCAAGCGGGTGTGGGAGGCGTCCGGTCACGTCGCGACCTTCGCGGACGAGGTCGTCGAGTCGACCGTCACCCACAAGCGGTATCGCGCCGACCACCTGTGGGAGGCGTTCCAGGCCAAGCACGGCCGCGACCCGCACAGCTGGGACGAGGTCCCCGACCCCGAGACGGGGCAGCGCGGAAACTGGACCGAGCCCCGCCAGTTCTCCGGTCTCGTGAAGACCTACCTCGGCGTCGTCGACGACGAGAGCGGCCTGTACTTCCTGCGGCCCGAGACCGCGCAGGGCATCTTCGTGAACTTCGCGAACGTGTTGACCGCGTCGCGCAAGAAGCCGCCGTTCGGCATCGGCCAGGTCGGCAAGGCGTTCCGCAACGAGATCACGCCGGGCAACTTCATCTTCCGCACCCGCGAGTTCGAGCAGATGGAGATCGAGTTCTTCACGCCGCCCGCCGAGGCGCAGCAGTGGTTCGAGCACTGGGTCGCCGCGTGCTGGGACTGGTTCATCGACCTCGGGATCGACCCCGAGAACATGCGCCAGTTCGACGTGCCCGAGGACGAGCGGGCGCACTACTCGGCAGGCACGATCGACTTCGAGTACCGCTTCGGCTTCCCCGGCAAGGAGTGGGGCGAGCTCATGGGCGTCGCCAACCGCACGGACTTCGACCTGTCTTCGCACATCGAGGCGTCGGGTCAGAAGCTCGGCTACTTCGACCAGGCCTCCGGCACGACCTACGTGCCGTACGTCATCGAGCCCTCGTTCGGTCTCACCCGCTCGATGATGGCGTTCCTCGTCGACGCCTACCGCGAGGAGCAGGTACCGAACGCGAAGGGCGGCACCGATACCCGCACCGTCCTGCGCCTCGACCCGCGACTCGCGCCGGTCAAGGTCGCGGTGCTGCCGCTGTCGCGCAACGAGCGGCTTTCGCCGCTCGCGCGTTCGGTGGCCGACGACCTGCGCGCGCAGGGCTGGAACGTCGACTTCGACGACGCCGGCGCGATCGGCCGGCGCTACCGCCGGCAGGACGAGATCGGCACGCCGTTCTGCGTCACGGTCGACTTCGACTCGCTCGACGACGACGCCGTCACCGTCCGCGACCGCGACACGATGGCGCAGCAGCGCGTGCCGCTGTCGGGCCTGGTGGCCTTCTTGGGCGAGCGGTTGCGCGGGGCGTAGTCGCCTCAGCCGGTGATGGTCACCGTGTCGTCGCGGCCGGAGGTCGTGGCGGCGTAGTCGGCCTCGAGGATGCCGCGGAGCACCGTCTCGTCGACCCGTTCCAGGTCCTTGAGGTAGAGGCATCCGACGCTCGCGGTGTGTGGGCCGAGACGCTCGAGCGCCTCGGTGTGGGCAGCCGTTTCGCCCAGGTAGACCGTCGAGGCCGCCTTGCGCGGTGCGAACGCGAGGATCGGCATGTCGCCCTCGCGGCCGGTCGCGTAGCGGTAGTGGCAACTGCCGAACCCGATGATCGTGCCCCACAGTTCCGGGTCGCGGCCGGTGATCTCGGCCATGAGCGCGATCAGGGTCTCGGCGTCGCGGCGACGGATCGCGGGCGTGACGCCGGCGACGAAGGCGGCGACGCTTCCTCCGGTGGGTTCCATGGGTTCCTCCTGCCCAATACGAAAGTCTCGCATCCCCGAGGCAGACTTTCTCGCCCCACGGCGCGGCGGCGCCAGGATACACCACAAGGTGTATCCTGGCGCCATGGCTCGAACGAACATCGATCTCGATGAGCGCCTCGTCACAATCGTGATGGACCGCTACAACCTGTCGACGAAGCGAAGCGCCGTCGACTTCGCGTTGCGCCAACTGGTGACCGAGCCCATGACACGCGAAGAGGTTCTGGCCATGCGCGGCAGCGGGATCGAGTTTGCGAACGATGAGCTCGAAGGCGATGAGGCCCCCGCGGAGTGATCGTCGACACATCGGTGTGGATCGAGTACCTCCGCCCCGGAGAAAGCATGGCGGGCGAGCACCTTGCCACGCTCATCTCCTCCGGGGCCCGCATCGTCGTCCCCGAGAGCGTGCTCATGGAGCTTCTGAGCGGACCTACGGACGAGGTGGTCGCTGCGAGAAGGCGGCGGATGCTGGAGGCGTTCGACCTCGCCCCTTTCGTGCCGCTCGCAGACAGCCTGCGCGCTGCGAGCCTGCAGCGGAAGTGTCGTCGCAGTGGAGAGATCGTGCGTAGTCTCGGCGATTGCCAGATCGCCGCCGTGGCGCTTCGTCTCGACCTGCCGGTCGTGCACCGCGACCGTGACTTCGAGGTGCTCGCGCGGAACAGCGAGCTTCGTACGGTGTCGTTGCTCGATTGAGCGCCCGCCGGCATCCGCGCCGTGCGGAGCAGGGCGGTCAGCGAGCCGCGGCGGTTTTCGCGGCGGTCTTCGCTGCGCGCTTGTGCTCGCGCACCGCGGCGAGCGAGGCGGGCGAGACGATGTCGGCGACGGAGCGGAAAGACCCCTCCTCGCCGTAGGGCGCTGAGGCCTCACGCCAGCCTGCGCCCGTGAAGCCGTACTGCTTGCCCAGCAGGGCGAGGAAGATTCTCGCCTTCTGATCCCCGAATCCCGGCAGCGCCTTCAGCCGCCGCAGTACGGTCGACCCGTCTGGGCCACTCCCGTCGTCCTCGTCGTCCGCAGGCCGGGTCCACAGCGCGGCGGCGTCGCCGCCCCAGTCGTCCACGAGCGCTTGGCACAGCGCCTGCACTCGCGCGGCCATCGACCCCGGAAAGCGGTGCACGGCGGGCGTCGTCTTGAAGACCTCGACGAGGGCATCCGGATCGAAGGATGCCAGGGCCACGGCATCCATCGACCCGGTGCGCTGCTGGATCTTCAGCGGCCCTGCGAACGCGGTCTCCATCGCGACCTGCTGGTCGAGGAGCATCCCGAGAAGCAGCGCTAGCGGGTTGTCGGACAGTAGCGCGTCGGCGGCGGCATCGTCGGTGATGTGCAGTTCTGGCATGCCTCCAGTGTGCCGTGCCTGCGTAGGGTGTGCAGGGGAACATCCGCCACGGGCTGGAGCCGCATGCCACTCATCGAGCGCGACACGAGCGCAAGCTCGCTGACGATTCGGTGGGCACTGCGGCATCCCGTCGCGGCGACGTGGTCACACCTGCGCGACCGGTCACGGCTGGGTGCGTGGCTCGGCGAGCCGATCCGGATCGATGGCGCCATCGGCGCGCTGATCGAGATCGACCACGGTCAGGGCTACGTGTGCCGGTCGCTCGTGAAGGCCTGCGACCCCGTGCACCACTCGTTCGTCGTCTCGTGGGAGTTCCCCGACGAGCACGAGACCGAGGTGGTGGTCGTCGTCGAGCCGTTGCGAGACGCGTCGGATGCCGCGCAGCTCACCCTCGTGCACCACGGGCTCGGCGGACTTCTCGATTCGTACGCCGACGGGTGGGTGACGCATCTGATGTTCTTCGAGGCGTCGCTCGACGGCGCGCCGCTGCCCCCGGAGGAGTTCTGGAGCCTCCACGCGACGGTTCGAGCCCTCGGTCTGCGATAGCTTGCGCAGCGGGCCGATATCCTTCTCGGAACCGCGGCCGGTCGACGTGCCGCCGTCATGCTCGACGGGCACGAGCTTCCGGCGCCGCAGCATCTCACAGCCGAAGTCGCCTCCGCCATCCGCGGATGGTCGCTCAGTCGACAGATCTGCGATGAGCAGGCTCTGCGCGCGGTTCGGGAGTTCGTCGCGCTCGACATCGAGCACGTGCCGATGGTGCAGATGCTGCCAGCCGCCTACGCTCTGCGGCACAACGTGAGCGCGTATGACGCGACGTACGTCGTGCTTGCTCGGGCAGCGCAATGCCGCCTGCTGACGCTCGATGCTCGCCTCGCCGCGCGTCCGCGGACTGCGCGCTGCTGCCATAGGGATCGAGCGAACTCGAGGCCGAGCGCCGAGCCGACGCGGGATGCCGCATGCACCGGCATCCGCCCGACCACATGCGTCGGGTCAGCTTTTCAGTGGCGCTGCCGCGCCGGGGGGCGGGAAAGGGGGCGGGGGCGGGGACGGTATGGGGGAGGATGGAGGGGTGTCCGACCCGGCCGATCTCGTCTCGCGCGCGCGTCGGGCGCACGTCGTCGTCGTGGGGGGCGGCATCGCGGGACTCGTTGCCGCGCTCGAATGCGCGAAGGTCGGCATCCGGGTCACGGTGTTGGAGGCGTCCGACCGGATGGGAGGAGGCGTCCGCACCGTGGTCCTCGACGGCATCGCGGTCGATCTCGTCGCGGATTCGTTCCCGCTCGATGCCGCCGTGCTGGGCGCTCTCATCGACGAACTGGGTTTGCGCGACGCGGTCGAACCCGCGGCATCCGACACCGTCGCCGTCGTTGCCGGGCCACCGGGCGCTACGCGCATCGCGCGGGTGCCGGCCGGGTTGGCGGGCATCCCGGCCAATCCGTGGGGGGACGATGCCCGGCGCATCATCGGCTGGCGCGGCGCCTGGCGTGCCTATCTCGACCGGCTCCGGCCGCCGCTGACGATCGGCCGGGAGCGCAGCCTCGGCGCGCTCGTCCGTGCCCGCATGGGCCCGCGCGTTCGCGATCGGCTCGTCGCCCCGCTCGCCTTCGGGCGGTTCGGGGTCGATGTCGACGATGTCGACGCGGACCTCGCCGTCCCCGGGCTCAGCACGGCACTGACGCGCGCGGGATCCCTCGTCGGCGCCGTCGGCCAGCTCATGCCGGAGGGCTCGGTCCCGGTCCGGGCGACCCTCCGCGGTGGGATGGGCCGTCTGAGTGAGGCGCTGGCCGCGCGCCTCGCCGATATCGGCGCCGATGTGCGCACCGGCGCCCGCGTGGTCGGCCTGGAGCGCGCGGGCACCCGATGGCGCGTGCGGATCGATGAGCCGGATGCTGCGCCCGCTGCCGGGCATTCTGCGGTGGTGTCGGTGGCGACGGATGCCGGGTCCGCGACGGATGCCGGGTCGGCGACGGATGCCGGGTCGGCGACGGATGCCGGGGTGACCGCCGACGTGGTGATCGTCGCCACCGATGCGGCGACCGCCGGGGTCCTGCTGTCGTCGGCCGGGATCGCGGTCGCGGTTCCCCACGTGCCGCAACGCGAAGTCGTCACCCTCGTCGTCGATGCCCCCGCCGGCACGGCGCCGGCGGCGACCACGATCTACGCGGCAC